>JALEMI010000021.1 GCA_022768325.1 Bacteroidales bacterium | reverse complement strand
GCTCGGCAGCTAAAGCCCTTGCGCAGATTAACGAGATGGGATATGCTGACGAGTTCCGCGCCAAGGGGTTGAGGGTCTATAAGATTGGCATCTCCATCGACTCCGACAAAGGACGCATTGGCGACTGGATGGTGGAGGAGGGGTGAAACCAATAAGAGCGTTTCGCTTGTTGGTGTCAAGCAACTAACTGACGGCGTCACAAAAATCAGACTCCAAACCACAGCCTCAAACCACCCCACTAAGCAAGAATCAGTCTAAGCAACGGGCAAAAATCCTGCTCCGAGGGGTTAAATGGGCAATATTTTTGACGAACTGGTCATTTTTTTTGACGAAACGTTTGCCGTTTCAAAATTTAGTCTCATATTTGCATTGGAATTTTTCATAGAAACTTGGATTTAGTTAGCTGATTAAGGGGTACAGCCTGTGCAAACGTGCACAGGCTCCTTTTTTTTTATATACCCCCCTATCGCAAGGTTCATCACTTTAGAACCGCGCTTCTTGCCGCACAAGTTTTTTGAGCGTATGCTTTTGCGTCCTCGGATGTTTGGTCTTCTTGAATGGGGGGCTTTGTTGGTGGGATTCTTTTGGTGACACGTATTCTCCTTTGGGCATCCGCCAACATGACGCATAGCCCAACAACCCGCCGATAACCATCGACATCCCTATTGGCACAACCTCCATTAACAGAAAGACTTTCAAAGGAAGACACCACGCGACAACCGTAACAATTCCAAGAAGCGTCTCTTCAATTGACAATGACGCTTTCGACAACTGTTATCTCTTGACAACCTTCGACGTCAGCAATCTCAATAACGACTACTGCTCCATCGATGGCGTCTTGTTCAACAAGGAGAAAACTGTGCTGATTCGTTATCCCGAAGGCCAAAACAAGAACATCAAGTTCCCCAAGAGCGTCACATCAATAGGTAAGAACACCTTCCACGGCTGCTGGAAACTGACGACAATGGACATCCCCGAAGGCGTTTCGTCAATTGGGGACTCTGCTTTCTTAGACTGCAATTTCATGGCCTCCATAACGCTTCCGCAAAGCGTCACGTCTATTGGCAGTCATGCGTTCAGCGGCTGCGCAATACTGACCAACATTAAGCTCCCTAACAAAGTCACGTCTATCGAAGCCCATGCGTTCAGCAGCTGCACAGGCTTGACAGGCGTCACTCTCTCCGAGAATGTGACGGCAATTGGCGACAGCGCATTCTTCGACTGCACTCGCCTTACGAGCCTTACGCTCCCCAAGAACGTGACGTCAATAGGGGTAAACGCCTTCAGCAAATGCAAAGCCATGAAGACCCTCAAATGCCAAAGCTCCACACCTCCCGTTGTCGAAGGCACCTATTTTGACGACAACACTATCGCAAACGTCACTCTCCACGTGCCAAAGGATGCCGAAGAGGCATACAGACAAGCCCCAGGCTGGAAGGAGTTCAAGACAATATCCGCCTTCTAAAACCCATCTCTCCGCCCCCGCACGTCACACCACACGACGAGCGGGGGCTTCCTCTTCCCCCACCCTCTCACCGCCAACTAACACACCCGCGCCACACCCAAACACACCTCATACACCCGCTCCACAGCCTCACTTTCGCCCTCCTTTCCCCACCCTTCCGCCGCTATATCACAAGTTTTCCGCTCCAATCCGCCCACCATCCCCCTAACACGCAATACTCTACAAACCAATCATTTAGCCACACAAAACCAAACGCTCCGAGCAAGCCGTTCCCAAGAAAAAGTCCACTTTCTTTAAAACTTTTCTCGCTCCGCTATTGCGCGTTTTAAGTTTATGTATACCTTTGTCGTGTATTACAACGCTATTACACCCAAATATACCTTGCTCTATGGCAATGATTCATCTTAAGGACGTAAACAAGACGTACAACAACGGCCAGCCGCTTCACGTCTTGAAAGGCATATCGCTCGACATCGAGGAGGGGGAGTTCGTCTCAATCATGGGAGCCTCAGGCTCGGGCAAATCCACTTTGCTCAACATTTTGGGAATCCTCGACAACTACGACACTGGCGAATACCACCTCGCCGGGACGCTCGTGAAGAACCTTAGCGAATCTAAGAGCGCGGAGTATCGAAACCGACTTATCGGCTTCATCTTCCAATCGTTCAACCTCATATCGTTCAAGAACGCCATGGAGAACGTGGCCCTGCCCCTCTTCTACCAAGGCGTGAGCCGCCGCAAGCGCAACATGATGGCCATGGAGTACCTCGACAAGCTCGGCTTGGCTGAATGGGCCAACCACATGCCCAACGAGATGTCCGGCGGTCAGAAGCAGAGGGTCGCCATCGCACGCGCACTCATCACCAAGCCGCAAATCATCTTGGCCGACGAGCCCACGGGCGCACTGGACAGCAAGACCTCTGTCGAGGTGATGGAGATTCTCAAAAACCTCCACAAAGAAGACGGACTCACCATCGTTGTCGTCACCCACGAGAGCGGCGTTGCCAATCAGACCGACAAGATCATCCACATCAAGGACGGACTTATTGGCAGCATTGAGGAGAACCTCAACCACGACGCTTCGCCTTTCGGGCAAAACGGCTACATGAAATAGCATCAAGGCCATGATAGACATCTTTCAAGAAATCTGGAGCGCAATAGGCCGCAATAAGCTGCGCACTGCTCTCACGGGCTTCGCTGTGGCGTGGGGCATATTCATCCTCATCGTCTTGCTCGGCGCCGGCAACGGACTTATCAACGCCTTCCTGCTCAACGCCAACGAACGGGCTCTCAACTCCGTGAAGGTCTACCCCGGCGTGACAAGCATCGCCTACGAGGGCTTCGACAAAGGACGATGGGTAGGGCTTGAGGAGCGCGACCTCCACATCGTAGCAAACTCTTTCCCCGACATCGTGGGCGAGGTCTCCGCTCAGCTCTCCTCTTCCGAGACCCGCACCATCTGCTACAAGCAAGACTACACAACCGCCATGCTGATGGGCTTCCACCCCGCGCAAGAGCGCATCGAGAAGGTCAAGATGGTCAAGGGGCGATACATCAACGAAATCGACATCGAGAAGAAACGTAAGGTCGTAGTCCTCAGCGACAAGGCCGAGGAGATTCTCTGGAAGAAAGGCGAGAACCCTCTCGGAGAGTATGTCTCAATTGACGGCTTTTCCTACAAGGTGGTCGGCATCTACGAGGTCGACAGGTCCATGGGCTTCGACAACGCCGTAATCCCCTTCACGACGATGCAAGTCATTTATTCCAAGGGACTTTATCTCGACAACTACGTCTTCACGACCAACGGCCTGACATCCGTGGAGGCCAACGACGCTTTCGAGGCTCAGCTCCGCAAGAAGCTCGGCGAGGCGCACAAATTCGACCCTGCGGACAACAGCGCGGTCTATTTCTGGAACCGAATGACCCAATACCTCCAGACGCAGACGGGCAACGCGATGCTCAACACGGCCCTCTGGGTAATCGGCCTCTTCACACTGGTCAGCGGCATTGTCGGAGTGTCGAACATCATGCTCATCACCGTCAAAGAGCGCACACGTGAGTTCGGTATCCGAAAGGCCCTCGGTGCCAAACCCCGACAGATTCTCAGTCTCGTCATGGCAGAGAGCATCGTCATAACGACCCTCTTCGGCTACTGCGGCATGGTTGCCGGAATCGGGGTGACAGAGCTGGCCAACTATCTGATAGGCAACAGCGTCATGGACAACGGCGTCGGCTCAGCTTCGGTCTTCACCAACCCTACTGTCGACCTCTCGACAGCCATCAGCGCCACTCTGACCCTCGTGATTGCTGGAACAATTGCCGGATTCATCCCCGCCCGCAAGGCCGTCAGCATCAGACCAATTGAGGCCCTCAGGGCTGACTAACGAACTCCCAAAAACCTGAAAAAATGAAGTTTGACAGAGATTCAGTAGAAGAAATAATGGCTACGCTGACGCGCAATAAGTCGCGCAGCCTGCTGACCGCATTCGGTGTGTTTTGGGGAATTTTCATGCTCGTGACGCTCATGGGCGGCGGAAACGGTTTCCAAAACAACATGAAGGAGAACTTCGAGGGCTTCGCCACAAACTCTTGCTTCCTGGCCTCCAACCCCACAAGCGAGTCGTACAAGGGCTTCCTCAAAGGACGCTGGTGGACGCTCCAAGTGTCCGACATGGGCGCCATCAAGAATAATGTCGAGGGTGTCGACGTCATCACGGCAACCATCTGCCGATGGGGCAAACAAGCCATCTGCGGCGAGCGCAAGACCAACTGCTCCGTCAAGGGACTCTTCCCCGACTTCACGGCCGTCGAGGCGCAATCTATCACCTACGGACGCTTCATCAACGAAGTCGACATCCGCGACCGACGTAAGGTCTGCGTCCTCGGCAAGAGAGTCTACGAGGGCCTGTTCGACAAGGGCGTCGACCCCTGCGGAACTATCATCAAGGTCGACGGTATCAACTATCGAATAATCGGAGTCTCTGAGGCCACGTCCAACATAAACATCCAAGGCAATGCCGCCGAGCAGGTGATGCTCCCCTACTCTGTCTTCCAATCGGCCTACAATATCGGCAACGACTTAGACGTCATCAACATGACCGTAAAACCTGGCTACTCAGTAGCCGACGTAAAGCCCGAGATTGAGGAGCTGATTAAGCAAATACACTACATCGCCCCAACCGATAAGCAGGCCATCTTCTTCCTCGACGCTGAGTCAATGTTCACCATGGTCGACAACCTCTTCATCGGCATCCGCTTCCTGATTATACTCGTCGGCGCCGGAACCCTCCTCGCAGGAATTATCGGCGTGTCGAACATCATGATGGTCACCGTCCGCGAGCGCACAACGGAGATTGGTATCCGCCGCGCCATTGGGGCGCAGCCTCGCGACATCCTGACGCAAATCATGGCCGAGAGCGTCGTCCTGACAATAGTGGCCGGAATGGTCGGCATCTGCGCAGGCGTCGGAGTCCTCTCTTGCCTCGACTCGGCAGTGGTTCCCGAAAACGGCGGCTCCTACGGGTTCCAGGTCTCCTTTGGCGGCGCACTCGGAATGCTCGCGGTAATCGTCGCCCTCGGTCTCGTAGCCGGTCTGGCTCCCGCATACAGGGCAATGTCTATCAAACCCGTCGACGCAATGCGCGACGAATAAGAAGAACAAAACACTCAACTCACAATAAATTAGTTACATACCTCACATCATACGACAATGAAAAAGTTTCTGAAAGTAGCTCTTGCAATCATTGCGGTCATACTCTTTATCTGGACTTTCGTCTTCCTCTTCCAGAAATCCCAACCCAAAGAGGTGACATACGCCACCGAGTCGGCAACTCGCGGCGACATCGAGCAGACAACTGTCGCAACAGGCAAAATTGAGCCTCGCGACGAGATTGCCATCAAGCCCCAAATCTCCGGCATCATTGCCGAGCTCTATAAGGAAGAGGGCCAGACCGTCAAGGCCGGCGAGATTATCGCCAAGGTGAAGGTCATCCCCGAGATGAGTTCCCTCAATGCGGCTCAGAGCCGCGTCCGCCTCGCCGAGATTTCCCTCAAGCAGGCCAAGACCGACTTCGCTCGCATGGAGAGCCTCCGCGACCAGAAGCTCGTAAGCGCCGAGGACTACGAGAAAGCCGAAGTAGCTCTCCGCCAAGCTGAGGAAGAGAAGCTCGCAGCCGACGATAACCTCGACATCGTCAAGGAGGGCATCTCCAAGAACAACGCCTCGCTCAGCAGCACCTTCATCCGCTCCACCATCACAGGCCTCGTGCTCGACGTCCCCGTCAAAGTCGGTAACTCAGTCATCATGAGCAACACCTTCAACGACGGCACAACCATCGCCACCGTGGCAGACATGACGGACCTTATCTTCAAGGGCAAGATTGACGAGACTGAGGTAGGCCGCATCCACGAGGGTATGCCCGTCAAGATTACCCTCGGCGCCCTGCAGGACGTCTCGCTCGACGCTAAGCTGGAGTTCATCTCCCCAAAGGGTGAGGAGGACAACGGCGCCAACAAGTTCGAGATTAAGGCCGCCCTCACTGCCCCCGATTCCATCACCCTCCGCTCGGGCTACAGCGCCAACGCGACAATCGTCCTCAAGGCTGTCAAAGACGTAGTCAGGATTCCTGAGAGCGTCATCGAGTTCAGCGGCGACACTTCGTTTGTCCACATCCTCACCGACACCGTGCCTACCCAAAAGTTCGAGCGCAAGCAGGTCGAGCTCGGAATGAGCGACGGCATCAACATCGAGGTCAAGAGCGGCGTTGCCGAGGGCGACAAGCTCCGCAAATCAGAAATCAAGTAGGCTTTAATCAACAGATAGACAACACTTTTACAACCATCCAAAATTCCAAACCTTTTAATCAGTACAATAATATGAAAACCAACTTCTTCACATCTGCCGCAATGGCAATCGCAATGTTCGCAACCTCCACCGCCGCCTTGGCCGACAACGTCAAGACCGACGAGAACCAGCAGGACAACCAGCCCCAAGTAGCCGCCGTCGAGGTCTCCACCCCCGCGGATGACCAGGTTGCCGAAAAGAAGGCTAAGCCCGTCAGCAACTTCTCCGACGACACCTTCGGCTCACGCTTCGAGCGTCACCTTGAGATTGGCGAACCCTGCTCCTCAACCCGCTCACGCGGCAGCCTCTGCACGTCCGACCCCGGACGCATGGAGTCTCTGTCTCGCTCTTGCAGAATGTAAAACCCTTAACAGCACGACAGACTAAGTTTCCAATCCATTCCAAGAATTCCAATCCTTTAATCAGTTCCATATATATGAAAACCAATTTCTTCACATCCGCCACAATGGCAATCGCAATGTTCGCAACCTCCACCGTCGCCTTGGCCGACAACGTCAAGACCAACGAGAAACAGCAGGACAACCAGCCCCAAGTAGCCGCCGTCGAGGCCTCCACCCCAGCCAATGAGCCAGTCGCCGACATCGCCCCAAAGAAGGCTCAGCACGTCAGCAGCTTCTCCGACGACACCTTCGGCGCCCGCTTCGAGCGCAACCTCGCGATTAGCGAACCATGCACCTCCACCCGCTCGCACGGCAGCCTCTACACGTCCGACCCAGGCCGCGCGGAGGCACAGACAAGGCCTTGCCGGTGGTAGAAACCATGCCCGCGCGATAGCCTCAAAAACACATTCCCGTTTTTTTCACTTTCCGTCATGAACCATCGTCTTTCCATATCCATGGCAGCGGCAGCAGCCGTAGCCGCGCTCCTCCCAATCGGTGCCTCGGCACAAGACAACGGATGGACGCTCAGCGAGTGCGTCAACTACGCCATTGAGCACAACGTTAGCATCCGCCAATACGAGATTGCTAAAGAGCAGCGCGAAAACGACCTCTCGACCGCTAAAGGCAACAATCTCCCCTCCGTCGGGGCATACATCGGCCAGAGCTTCGACTTCGGACGCGGCTTGACCATCAACAACACCTACGAGAACAAGAACACCCGCAACACCAGCTTCGCCATCCAGGCGCAGATGACCCTCTTCGACGGTCTCCAATCCATCAACGGGGTCAAGGTGTCAAGGCTCAACCTCGCCGCCGCAACGGAGGATCTGCAAGCCGCCAAGGAAGACGTCGGAATCAGAGTGGCACAGGCCTACCTTCAGGTCCTCTCAGCCAAAGAGGTTGCCGAGGCCGCTACGGAGCAAGCCAACCTGAGCCGCACTCAGCTGGCAAGGAAGGAAGCTCTCCTGAAAAACGGGAAGACCTCTGAGGCCGAAGTGGCTGCCGCCCGCTCGCTCGTCGCGCAAGACGAGATGACGGCCGTAAAGTCCGAGGGCGACTATAAGCTCGCACTCCTCGACCTCTCGCAGCTCCTGGAGCTCGCCTCGCCCGACAGTCTCAACGTCGCCCGTCCCGACACTGCCGCCCTCGTAGACCAACTCGCAACGCCCGAGCAAATCTACCAGGAGGCTCTCGCCGCCAAGGCTTCGATTCGTGCGGCGCAAATCCGTACCGAGAGTGCCGAGCAGAATATCAAGGTGGCTCGCGGTGCCTACGCGCCGACGCTCAACCTCCAAGCCGGAGTCTCAACAGGCTACTACGGCATTTCGGGGCAAGACGTCGACTCCTTCGGGGACCAGATGAGCAACAACCTCAACAAGTCTATCTCCCTCTCGCTCAACATCCCCCTCTTCAACCGATTCGCCACGCGCAACGGTGTCCGCTCGGCACAGATGACCTACACGTCGTCGCTCGTTGAGCTTGAAGATTCGCGCAAGACGCTCTACAAGGAGATTCAGCAGGCCTACTACAACGCCGTGGCCGCACGCGCCACCTACGAGAGCAGCGTGGCCGCCGCCGAGAGTGCCGAGGCCGCCTTCCGACTTGCCGAGGGTAAGTATGCCGAGGGGCTCTCCTCCTCCACCGAGTATGCCGAGGCCCGCACCAACAGGCTCACGGCTCTCGCCAACAAGATTCAGTACAAATACAATCTGATTTTCCGCGCGAAAATCCTCGATTTCTACCGCGGAGCTCAACTGCAATAGGCTTTTTCATCATAGTATTCTCCGAAACGTCGGAGTCGATTCTCAGTTTTAATTTGATTTACAGTGTTTTCAGACCCCATACTTGCCGAACGCGGCAAGTATGGGGTCACCTTTTACCCTCTGCCAACTTCCATAAATCCCACCGAATGACTACTTTTGCGCCATCATGAAGCTCAATAACAAACAGATTATAATTATCGCGGCTGCCGCCGGTGCCGTCATAATAACTCTCGCAATCCTGCTCTTCCGCAGCAATAGCCAGATGGAAGAGATGACGCAAGTCTTCACCGAAGAACGCCAACAACTCGTCAGCGACTATCAGGACCTCTCCACAGCCTACGAGGAGGTCCACGCCGACAACGACTCGCTCGACAACCTTGTCAACCAACAACGCGCGCGCGTCGAACAACTGACCGAGGAGCTCAAGACCCTCAAGGCCTCAAACGCCCGACGCATCAAGGAACTCCAAGGCGAACTCTCGACCCTCCGGACTGTGATGCGCAGCTTCATCTCGCAAATCGACTCGCTCAACGCCTCAAACAACGCCCTCCGCGCCGAGAATAAGGACATCAAGGGGCAACTCGCCAACGTGAGCCGCGAGAGGGCTAACCTCCAAGAGCAAAATGAGAGCCTCTCACAAAAGGTTTCCGTTGCCGCCCGCCTCGAAGCAAAAGAGATTGTCGTCACGCCCCTCAACATGAAGGACCGCGAGACAAACAAGATTTCCAAAATTGCCAAGATTAGGGTCGCCTTCACCATCACGAAGAACGTATCCGCCGAGGTCGGCCTCCGAACCATCTACCTCCGCCTGACGCGCCCCGACGGCCAGCTCCTTTTCCACTCTAAGGCGGACACTTTCCGCTTTGAAAACGCCGACATCAACTTCTCCGCCAATCGCCAAGTGGAGTACGGCGGCGAAGACACCAAGACCTTCATTGTCTACAATGTCGACATGGGCGACCTGATGGCCGGCTCCTACGAGGCTGAGCTCTTCGCCGGCGGCGAGAGCATCGGAAAGGCCAACTTCAACATCGAGAAATAGGCTCAGGACATAACAAGCTGAGGAGGCTCCGCCAATTGGTTGAGCCTCCTCAGCTTGTTTATAGGGACAAGGCCGCCCTTGAAAATCTCAGAAAATAAGTTTACATTGGGAGGCAAATATTCCCCAACCATTCACTAACAGACACAAAACATGGGACGATTCTTATCAATAGGGCTGCGTTTAAACGCCAGCGTAAAGAAATCTGACATTGAAAGACTCAAGTGGCTTGATCTACCAGTCGAAGAGACGCTCGCTCGTATGGAGCAGGAACACAACCTCTCCGAGATTTTCGACAGGGAAGAGAGGGACGGCTATTACCTGTACACATTAAAACGTGAACTGCTCGACAGGGAGCTTCTGCCGTTTTTGGAGAAATTCTACGCTTTGCGCTATGCCGACAATTCGCACAACTACTCAAAAGCCCTGGATTTCCTAAAAAATCAACCAGACACAGCCTCGCGCCTCGCCGTATTGGACCATCGAGAATTCCAATGCTTCCAAGCTGGCGACAGCGAGGACTATTTCAGCCCTACACAAAATGGCATGGATGACATCCGAATCAACGGATACAACATCCTCCTCAGCGTAGACGGGAAAATCATCATGGAGTGCTACGTATCCGTCTTCGACTTCTTCCGCCGATGCATTGCCGCCCAACTGTCTGAGTTCAAGCTATCAAAAGCCCTCCACGTATGGCTTGAGCTGTAAGGAAGAGACAAGAAAGAGCGGGGGCCTCGCCACATCGGCAAAAGCCCCCGCTCTTTTTTTGTTTCCTTAAATCGCCCGTCTACAACGACATCACGCCCTTTACGGCGCAAGCCTTCATCGTGACGTCCATCACAGCCTCGGCCGACGGCATCGTCATGACGCACGTGATGCACGTGTATTTGCCATTCTTGCTGCTCGTGAAGCGAGGCGTGGCCACCGAGGGCAACACCTCCAATACGCTGTCTATGGTGTTGCGGTCGTTGGGCATGATGAATTTGAACATGTATTGGCTGGGCCACTTGACCTTTTTGAGCTGCTCATGAAGCCCTCGCACACGCGCCTCAATCGATTCGGCGTTTTGCGTTTTCTGATCCATTGCTGTCTTCGTTTCTGTCGGTCCGTTTGCTAATAGTAACGCGTCGTCTGGCGCGTTTTCCACGTGCCTTCCTCCTTGGTCTGCTCTACGACTTCGGAGATGTAGCCCTGGCGATTCAGCTTATACGATGTCCGCCCAATGAAAAACTCTTCGTATGCGCCTTTTTGCGGATTCCACGACGATGTGCTTTCTGAAATCTTATTGTGCTCGTCGTCATAGCTGAACGACGATTTACTTTGCGGCTTCCATTCGTGCGTACGCCTGTCCCATCTCTTTTTCTCTTCGGACAATATGTCGCCCATTGGGCCATACTCCCTCTTCTCGTTTATGATGCCTTTCCATGCCCGGGCGAGGATGTCCCACGTCAGGCGGATTTCGGACAATACGTCGCCATACTCGTTGTACGTCTTCTCAACCTTTGTGCGCTCTTCCCATTGGTCTGCGCCCGTCATGGCGTAGTTCACCTGCGATGTGCAGTGTCCCCATTGGTCGTACGTCGCGTCGGTGCGCTCTTTTTGCGTTATCACCCAGCTGGATACGTTCCACTTCTCGCGTGTCGAGAGGAGTTCCGTGCCGTGGGAGTCAATAACCGTGGTCTGCCTCTCGTCGCCAACCCACTCGCCCTTGGCGGCGTCGTACGTCATGCGCGCCGTGACAACGTTTTTCTTGCCGTCGCTTATGGTCTTCGTGTAGTCGGTTTTCGAGGCAAGCACCCATGCCGAGCCGTCCCATTTGCTTTGCACTGTTGTTTGCAGGGTCGATGTCTTCGCGTTATATGTGTATGTGGATTTCTCTTCATTCACCCATCGGCCTTGTCGCCACACCTGTTTCGTGTCGGAAATCTTGCTTCCATCGGCTTTAGAGAACTCACTAACGACGCTCTCGGCGGGAACCCACTTGTCGATGTCGTCGTCCCATCGGTACGTCGTCAGACCTGTGCGATGCCCCTGGGCGTCGTATTTCATCTCTTGCCTGTTCTCGCCAATCCACGTGTCGCGCTGTACGTTGAATCGCACCACCTCGATGTAGGTCATTCGCCCTTCGGAGTCATACTTTGCCGACTCGTGCTCTGCGAGTTTCCAATTGTATTTGTCAGAATCCCAGAAGGATGTCTTCTTGTCAAGGACATTGCCGGCCTCGTCGTACTCGACAAGCTCCTGGTACGTGCCGACCCATTCGCCGGCCTTCTTGTTCCACGTCAAATGCGCAACGCCCGTCTGACGGCTCTTGGCGTCATAGCGGAAGTAGGAGCGCATGGTCAGCTGACCCTCTTCGTTGTACTTAAATATGCTGTCGGGAGTGGGATTGTACTGCGCAAAGGCACGGGGCGCAAAGCCCAGGGCGGCCATAACAAGGCACAACGCTATATTGAGTTGTTTTGGCATGAAGCTCATGTGTTGGAAATAGTCAAAGATAACGATTCTTTCACAATAGGCAACCCCTCTTGACATCGCAAACGGCAATCAAAATCAAGAATAAAGAGGTATATAAAAAACCGTCCGCCCTCCCATTGGAGAACAGACGGCAGTTTTTGTCCGTTTTCCTTACTTGCGCAAATCAGTTCATCCTGATTATCTCGCCCGTCAGGTCGTTAATAACCACGGTGTCGCAATCTATCGAGAACGGGTGCGGGGCCAAGAATGACACCTCGCGCCCCGAGATGAAGACAATCTCCTGAAACTTCTCAAATCGTCCCGAGTTGTTGAGGTTGGAGTATTTCCAATCATACTCGCCGTTTTTGAGCTTCAGCTTACCCACGAATCCGAATGAGCCGATGTAGGCAAACTGCCCGCGGATTACGGGCTTCCCGACAGCTATGCCCGTCACGTCGCTCGCCCACAAGGCCTTGCCGCTCGATATGTCGATTCGCTTGGCAAAGCTGGCCGAGCCTTCGTCTGTCGTGTCGGTGTAGAAGAGGAAAAGGCTGCTCCCCTTCTGCGTAAAATACAGGGTCTCAATGACGCCCTCGTTCCCTATGGAGAAACACTTCTCGCCATCGGGCGCATAGACGTCGCCCTTCGACGATACCTTATATTGCGAGCCGTCAATGTAGATGAGCATGGTGTCGGGCGCAGGCCACGACGTATACCGAGCCTCCATGGCACTATATGGGGCCCCGTCGTCAACTTGTGGAACAATGCCCGCAATGTCCGAGTTCTCTCGGTCGGCGCTATGATAGCACGACGAGAACGTCAGGGCCACAAGGGCGGCAACAAGCAAAGAATTTATCTTCTTGCAAAACATAACGGCGGCGTTTTAGGATAGGAAAATCGACTTACGCACTTTGTCGACAACGCCACCGTCGGTAAGTCGCTCCAAAAGTTTCAGGCCAAAGAGGAAGCTCACACCAGCGCCAATCCCCATGACAAAATTGCCGTCCTCCACCAGATGCTCACCCGTAAGCGTAGCACCTTCAAAATACTCCTCAAAACCAGGATAGCAGGTGGCCTTGCGCCCCTTGAGCAGACCCAGTCCGCCAAGTACCGACGGAGCGGCGCATATCGCGCCAATAAGTTTGCCCTGGGATGCCGCCTTAAGCACCTCGGCGCACACCCGCTCCGAATTGCGGAGATTGGTGGTCCCTGGCATTCCGCCCGGCAAGACGAGCAAGTCGTAATCTTCTGACAACCCATCGGCAAGGGTCTGGTCCGCCACGACCGTAACACCGTGGCTGCTGACCCTCTCCTTTTCCTCACCGATGGAGACCAAAACGACCTCTATGCCACCACGTTTCAGCATATCCGACGGGGTCAATGCCTCCGTCTCCTCGAATCCATCGGCCAAAAGAATGTAGGCCAGCTTATTCTTTCCCATTTCTTTATTTCACTTGTTTTTGTAACACAAAATTAATGAATATTTGTAAGCTCTAACTCCGTCAACGATTGCATTACAACGATTTACGACCTTTCTATGCCATTACAATGCGTTTAGTAACCCTCCAAAAAGTGACGAACACCGCATATTGGTTAAAATACTCACGCTCAATTGTCAAAATATATCACTATGTCATATTCTTCAGAAACAGGCTTGCCTCCCTTAAGCGCCGGCAACCATCGCCATTTGTCCGTCGGAATCATGTCGGCCGCAACCCTCACCGCCTTTGCGAAGTTTGCCGATGTGCTCTCTTTTATCCGGTATCCGCTCATGCGCCCGTCGGCGTCGACTTTTATGGCGAGGATTACCTTCCCGCCATTGCGGTTCCCCTCGCTCTGCGGATAGAATACGTTGCTGAGGATGAAATAGTAGGGTACGATGGGGCTCCCGAGAAATACGCACGGGCGTTCCGTCTTTGAATATTTGTGGCCAATATGCTGAACAATGTATTGCGGCGTCTCGCTGTCAAAGTCATAGCGCAACTCGACAAGGTTCTGGTAGTTCCAGAATATCCACGCCCCGACTTTGCGCCCCTTGTCATATCGCCCCTTCTCAATCGTTTTGCCCTTATACTTAAGGAGATAGTCGCCATGGCGGCACATCTGCCCGTCCACCTTCACCGAGTCTACCGTTTCGGTGAAGTACTCGTGCCAAATGGCTTCGGCCTGTTGCGCCGCATATTGCCTTATTTCCTCGGGCGTCATGTTTTTGCTTTGTGCTGATAGGCGTTGCGGCATGAGGAGAGCGACCGCGAAGAGGGACGCGGCAAGCGCCCATGTTTGCGAGATTCCTTTCATCGGGAGAGATTCTAAATGTGTAAAGAAATGGGGGCTGGGGACATTTCACAGATAGTCCCCAGCCCCCTTAGGCTTAGCTACGCAAAAGGCGTGCCTTAGGTTCGCTTATTTTGTGAAACCTGCCTTGAGGCGGTTCACCTCCTCGTCGGTCAGGTAACGCCAGTGTCCGCGCGGCACGTTGAGCTTCGTCAGGCCGCCATAATAGACGCGGTCGAGCTTAACGACCTCATAGCCAAGGCTCTCGAACATACGGCGCACAATGCGGTTGCGCCCCGAGTGGATGACAATGCCGACTTGGCTCTTGTCGCGTCCGTCTACGTGGCTAATCTCGTCGGCGTTGATTGGGCCGTCCTCAAGCTCAATGCCGTTGAGGAGCTTGTCGAGGTCCTCTTCGGAAACGGGCTTGTCGAG
The DNA here is from genome assembly GCA_022768325.1 of Bacteroidales bacterium. Taxonomy (GTDB): domain Bacteria; phylum Bacteroidota; class Bacteroidia; order Bacteroidales; family Marinilabiliaceae; genus W3P20-009. The sequence goes on along the minus strand of JALEMI010000021.1, from coordinate 998 downwards.
GAATACGTGGTAAATCTTGCGGACCTCGTAACGCGGATGGGTGAGTTTTTCAGCCATGTCGCCGTCGTTGGTGAGCAAGAGAATGCCCGTCGTGTTGCGGTCAAGACGACCTACGGGGTAGATACGCGCCTCGCTCGCATTGGCCACGATGTCCATCACGGTGCGACGTCCCTCGGGGTCGTCAGTCGTCGTGACGCAGTCTTTGGGCTTATTCAGAAGCACGTACACCTTCTTCTCGGCCTTGAGCTTCTTGCCGTCGTACTCAACGTCGGCGTCGGGAGATACGGTGACACCCATCTCGGTGACGACCTCTCCGTTCACCTTGACCTTGCCGGCCTTGATGAGTTCGTCGGCCTCACGGCGGCTGCATACGCCGCTCATTGCTATGAAGCGGTTAAGGCGCAAGGTCTCAGGCATTTCCATTCTTTCTGGGTCATTGCCCATTGCCTGCTCCTCTTGCTCGTTATCGAAGATTCGTGAGTCAATCTTGAAGTGAGGGCCGCCCTTCTGGGCATCGGCCACCTTCCAATGCTGACGGGGTGCGGGACGTCCGCCGCGAGACTGGTTGCGCCCGCCGTTGAAACGCCCGCCGCGCTCTCCGCCAAATCGGCGGTTGGACTGACGGTCGCCATCGTTGAAACGGGGACGGAAAGAGCGACGCTCACCCTGCTCGCCGTCGTTGAAACGCGGACGGAAGGGACGACGCTCGCCCTGCTCACCATCATTGTAACGAGGGCGGAAAGGACGACGCTCACCTTGCTCGCCGCCGTCGTTGTAACGGGGACGGAAAGGACGGTCGTTCTGCTCGCTGTCATTGTAGCGAGGGCGGAAGGGACGACGCTCACCCTGCTCGCCGCCGTCGTTGTAACGGGGACGGAAGGGGCGGTCGTTCTGCTCGCCGTCATTGTAGCGAGGGCGGAAGGGACGACGCTCGCCCTGCTCGCCGCCGTCGTTGTAACGGGGACGGAAGGGGCGGTCGTTCTGCTCGCCATCGTTGT
>JALEMI010000126.1 GCA_022768325.1 Bacteroidales bacterium | reverse complement strand
CATCACGAACGACAGCATAGTCCTCACGCCAGAGCTTTTCGACTACGACAAGGCCGAGGACTACCCCGTACTTTTCATGGACGCGCAAAACAGGCTCGCCACGTACCGCCTCCTGTGGTCCAACAGCATCGACCTCGGCTTTGTGACGCGTACCGAGGGCGACAGCGTAGAGTATGACGTCCCCGTGGCCACGGCGTTCTATAAGTTCTACATCGACAAGTCGCACCACGAGTTCACCATTGACGACCTCTCGACCTACGACGAGGACGTCTTCCCAAAGATTCTTGACGACCCGAGCTCCACCCACGACAGCCGTAAGTACATGTTGATCAGCAATATGTTCCAGCTGAAGCTGAACGAGGAGTTCAACAGCGCGTTGCGTTTCGGCCTGCGCCTCTTCATAGGCAACGACTTTAGGCAATACTATTGGGACGACTCGACGCAAGTGGTCATAGACCTCGACACCGAGACCGCCTCCCTACTCTATCAGCGCCAAAAGCATAACAACACCAGCACGTACATGGGTGGCCAAATCTTCAAGAACATTGGCACCCACCTGCGATGGAACGCCGGACTGAAATACTCATTCCTCGGCTATAACGCCGGCGACGTGACAGCCAATGGCCAGTTGAACGTCACCATAGGCTCGGGCAAGTGGGCCACCGACGTATGGGCCAAGGCGCGTTTCGAGTTGCGAACGCCGTCGCACTGGGAAGATGAGTTCCACTCCAACCACTACAATTGGGGCAATAACATCGGGCGCAGCGGAAGCCTTACCAACGAGAAGAATCTCGACATCATGGGCGGAATCCGTGTCCCGGCCATTGGCGTGGACGTGAGCGTATTCAGCGCCACGCTGACCGACCGCGTCTATTTCGACGCCAATGGCGTCCCGCAACAGGCCGACGACCCCGTAGAGATTTTCGGAGCCTACGCCCGCGCGCATCTCCATCAGAGCCACACGAATTTCAACACCATAATCCGCCTCGCCGCGCAAAGGACGTCGGACAGCCGCGTCATGCCCGTCCCCAGTTTCGCCCTCTACGCCACCTCCTATTGGGAGAGGCTGTTCTTTGGCGTCTTGCTGACGCAAATAGGCTTCGACGTCCACTACAACACCCAATTCTATTCGCCGGCCTATATCCCCGCAATCATGCAGTTCGTGCCGCAAGACGAGCGGAAGACCGGCAACTACGGCTATTTCGACCCCTTCATAAACTTCCATCTTAAGAAAATCAGGGCCTACGTCAAGATGGAGCACATCAACAACCTGTGGGGGTCGAACGACCATTTCAATACCGTCCACTACCCCGCCAACCCTCAGACCTTCAAATTCGGCCTCTCCTGGAACTTCTACGACTGATGGAAACAGAATCCCTGGCAAGCCAAATAGCCACACTCAACCCCGCACAAAAAGAGGCCGTAACGGCCTCCGACGGCCCTATGCTCGTCATTGCCGGCGCCGGCTCGGGCAAGACGAGGGTTCTCACCATGAGAATAGCCTACCTCATCGCGCAAGGGGTCAAGCCCTACAACATTCTCGCCCTGACCTTCACCAACAAGGCGGCCAACGAGATGAAGGAGCGCATCATGAAAATTGTGGGCGACGAGGCACGGTATCTCTGGATGGGCACTTTCCACTCCGTCTTCGCACGTATCCTCAGAGCCGAGGCGCAAACCCTGGGCATATCGTCCAATTTCTCAATCTACGACACCAAGGATTCTGAGAACCTCGTGAAGAATATCGTGAAAGGGATGGGCATTGAGGACTCGGGAAATTACAAGCCCAAGGACTTGGCCTGCGTAATCTCCTCGGTCAAGAACGACCTCATCTCGCCACAAGCCTACGCGTCGGACGCAAATTTCTCCTACCGCGACACGGCGGCGCATCGCCCCAAGATGGCGCAAATCTATGCCGAGTATGTCAACGAGTGCCGCAAGGCCAACGCCCTCGACTTCGACGACTTGCTCTACTACACCAACACGCTGCTCCGTGACCATCCCGAGGTCCTCGAAAAATATCAGAAGCGTTTCACGCACATCCTCGTCGATGAGTATCAGGACACCAATCTCGTACAATACGCCATCATAAACCGCCTCGCCAAGATGAGCCAAAAGGTATGCGTCGTTGGCGATGACGCGCAGAGCATCTACGGATTCCGAGGCGCACGTATCGAGAACATCCTCAACTTTCAAAAAGACTATCCCGACGCGCGGCTCTTCAAACTTGAGCAGAACTACCGCTCGACGCAAAACATTGTCGGGGTGGCCAACAACCTTATCGCCAAGAACAAGAACCAAATAGCCAAAAACGTCTTCTCGGAGGGCGACAAGGGCGAGGCGGTTCACGTATGGACCAACGAGTGCGACAAGGACGAGGCGCGGCGAACCGTGGCCGACATCGCCAGGCGGATTCGCCGACAAGGTGCTTCGCCCAACGACTTCGCCATCCTCTATCGCAATAACTATCTGAGCCGCATCTTCGAGGAGGAGCTGCGCCGTCAGGCCATTCCATACCGCATTTATGGCGGCACGTCGTTCTACCAACGCCGCGAGGTGAAGGACGTGTTGGCATATCTCCGCCTCATTATCAACCACAACGACATCGAGGCCCTGAGGCGAATTATCAACCTGCCCAAACGCCAAATTGGCGACACGACGGTCGACGCCATCGAGAGGACAGCCCGCGAGCTGGGCTCGTCGCCATGGGACGTGATGACCATTGCCCCACAACTCGCCCAGACAGGCCTCCGCAATGCGCCAATCCAGAAGCTCAACCGCTTCACGGCAATGATTGAGACACTTACCCAACAGGCTCAGCAGATGGATGCCTACCAGCTGGCTGTGGAGACAATGTCGCAGAGCGGTCTGCTCCAGATGTTCAACGACGAGAAGGATACCGACGAGGGCAAGGACCGTTTTGACAACGTCCAAGAGCTGCTCAACGGCATCAAGGAGTTCACCGACAGCCAGATTGAGCAGGGCGAGAGTGCCAGTGTGAGCCTATTCCTTCAACAGGTAAGCCTCATAACCGACATGGACAAGGCGGACGACAACGACCGCGTAAACCTCATGACCATCCACGCGAGCAAGGGCCTCGAATTTGGACACGTGTACATCGTTGCCGTAGAGGAGGGAATCTTCCCAAGCGAGCGTTGCGCCATAGACCCCAAGTCGCTCGAAGAGGAGAGGCGACTGATGTACGTGGCCATCACCCGCGCCAAGAAGACCGCCACGATTAGCTACGCCCAAAACAGGTTTGCGCATGGCAAGGTGATGCCCGGAATCCGCAGCTGCTTCTTCAAGGACCTCGACAGCCGTTTTTGCGACGGGCTCCGAGAGCTGGACTCCACCACCTCTTTCGCCCAACAGACAGGCGGATACGACCCCTTCCACTCCACACGGCGCGACATATTCTCTCAACGCCAAACACCCCGATTGCGCCCCACGACGCAAAGCACCACGCCGCCCGTCCGCACCCTCCCCAAAGTGGACCGCCGCCTGACGCAGAGCGAACTGGCATCGACACCCGCCGACAGCATCTCGCAGACGCCCGACGGAAAGTATAGAGTCGGCTCGCGTGTGCGCCACTCGCGTTTCGGCGTTGGCACAATAAAAGACATCTTCGGCACGTCGGCCGACGACATGAAACTAAGAATTGCCTTCGACGGCGATGGCGAGAAGACGCTGCTTCTCAAATTCGCCCGCATCGAAGCCATATAAAAAACGAAAACTATGAAATTCGCTTCCCAACTTATGGCGGTCTGTGCCCTCTCCGCCGCTTTCATCTCCTTCGGATGCTCACACAAGGGCAGCTCAAGCGTAGCAAACCGCAAACACACAACGACAACACGCCAAACCCCTAAGGTTCGCGACAACTCCACCGACGCCGCCGCCGACCGCGCGGCAAAACTGAAGGCCGAGAAAGAGGCTGAGCGAAAGGCAAAAGAGGAGGCCGAAGCCGCAAAACTCGCAGCTCAGAAAGCTAAAGAGGAGGCCGATCGCCTCGCGCAAGAGCAGGCCGAGCAGGTGGTGGTGAAAGAGGAGAAGGTGAAGGTCGTAGAGTCGAAGGCCGACGTTGACGACAGCCACAGGTACCACATCATCATCGGCTCGTTCAAGCACCTCCAGAACGCTCGCCAACAGTGCGAAGATGCCATCAGCAAGGACTTCCTGCCCAGCATCATGGAGAATGAGGAGGGAATGTATCGCGTCGGCATATACTCCTCGGCCACCGAGAAGACGGCTCGCAACAAGATTGCCCAACTCCGCAAGAGCCACCCCGAGTATGTCGGGATGTGGCTTCTCATAGAGAAAAAATAGCCGAGCATGAGCATCCGCAACATTTGCACGGCCGCCGCCATAGCCACCACCGTCGCAACCGTAGGGCTTCTGCTCTCGTGTTCCCGTGGGAAGGAGGAGGCGATGTCCGTATGGATGGCCCGCTCCGAGATGGTGAGGCAGACGGAGGGCGACGACCTCCATACGCTGGGCATGAGGCGCGTGGCGGACAAGTCGGGCAACGCCGAACTGAGGGCGTTCGCCTGGGCTGATGTCGACAGGCAAATATCCGAACCCGCCCTCATGCGCCGTTACCTCGCCAACACGTCCGTGGCCTTCGATGAGAACATAGACCTCTTCAAGCGCCGAGCCGCCGAGGGCGATACGCTTCTCCACGCATGGGCCATAGACAACGGACGGCAACTGATGGCCATGGTTTGCCTGATTGCCGACGACGAGACACACGCCTCGGATTCGCTAAAGTCCAACGCGCAAAGCCTGGCCAACGCCCTCCTCAAACTGCGCGACGGCAAAGACGGGCTGTGGAGGCGCATCTTGCTAAGTCCCAAGGGCGACGCCAACGATGCCGACCCCGCCGCAAGTGCCATGATTACGTACGCCCTCCTCAAAGGCGCACGGACAGGCGTCTTGCCTCACGAGATGGCGGAGGCTGGACGCGAGGGGCTGAGCCACTTCACCGAGACTTTCATCCAGACCACCGAGACGACAGGCGACGGGCGCGACCTAATCTCCGTAATCGACAATACGCCCGACACCATCAACGACACCGAGGCCACGGGGGCTTTCTTGCTCTCGTGCCTTGAAGTGGGGCTGTAAAAACCCTATTCACGCAAAGAAAAATGATAGACCGTTTTGCCGACATAAAAATCCTGCGATACTACGCCGACGGCTTCGAAGCCCTTCCGCTGAGGAAGAAGCTGCTCCTTTACCACCTCTCGGAGGCGGCTCTCTGGGGACGCGACATCTTTTGGCATCAGAATAGCCCCCTCGGGCTGCCTCTACGCCACCTGCTCGACGCCGTCTATTCCCACCAGAAAGCCAATGGCGGCGTAGACAAACGCCTGGCGGAATATGCCAAGCGGGTTTGGTTTGCCAACGGTCCATATCACCATTATAGCAACGACAAGTTCTCGCCCGACTTCTCGCCCCTCGAATTAAAAGACTGGGCAGCCGCGACCGGGCGCGACGTGGCGGACGACCTGATGATGCTGATGTACAACCCCGACATAGCGCCCAAGAAGGTCTCGCTCGATGCCGACAAAGACCTGGTGGTAAGCTCCGCCGTAAATTTCTACGGCGAGGGCGTAACGCAATCCGAGGCCACCTCTTTCTACGCCGGCGGCAAGAACCATCCGCTCAACAGCAAGCTCGTCAAGAGTGCCGACGGCGCACTGGCCGAGGAGGTGTGGCGAGCAGCCGACGGCCCATACGCCCCAGCCCTGCGCAAGGTGGCGGACGAGCTGCGCAAAGCATCAGAATACGCCTGCAACGACGCGCAAGCCAAGGCCATCGACAAGCTTATTGAGTACGTCGAGGACGGCGACCCCGCCAAATTCGACGACTTCAACATCTTGTGGGTCAAGGAGAAAGAGGCCGACATCGACTTCGTAAACGGCTTCATCGAGGTATACGACGACCCGCTCGGCCTCAAAGGCACGTGGGAGAGCATCGTAGAGCTTACCGACCACGAGGCGACGAAACAGATTGACCTCATTGCCGCCAACGCCCAATGGTTTGAGGACCATTCGCCCATAGCCCCCGAGTATCGCAAGAAACAGGTCAAGGGCGTGAGCATGAACGTAATAAGTGCCGTAATGCTTGGCGGCGATTGCTACCCCTCAACGCCCATTGGCGTCAACCTGCCCAATGCCGATTGGATTCGCGAGACGCATGGCTCAAAATCCATATCGTTGGCCAACATCACCCGCGCATATCATGACGAGGCCGAGCGGCGCGACCCTTCGCAGCCCAGCGTCCTTACAGAGTTCGCCGCCTCGGAGGCCGAGATTGAGCGAAGCCGCCGCTTCAGCCGCGCGGCGGGCGAGCTGCATACGCAGCTCCATGAGTGCCTGGGGCATGGCTCGGGGCAGATGCGCGAGGGCGTGACGCTCGACGACCTTAAGGCCTACGGCAGCACGATTGAGGAGGCGCGGGCCGACCTCTTCGCCCTCTATTTCATGGCAGACCCCAAGATGGAGGAGATTGGCGTCGTGGAGAGCCGAGAGGTGGCGTGGGCTGAATATGACAGCTACTTGCGCAGCGGCGCCCTCGTACAACTCTCTCGCATTGAGGAGGGGCGCAATATTGAGGAGGCGCACATGAGAAACCGCGCCATCATTGCCCGCTGGGTCATTGAGAAAGGGGCGAAGAGCGGTGCCGTAGACCCCTTCACGCGCAACGGGAAGCACTATGTCGTAATAAACGACTACGACGAGGTCCGCAACCTCTTCGGGCAGCTTCTCCGCGAGGTTCAGCGCATCAAGAGCGAGGGCGACTATGAGGCCGCCATGCGGCTCGTGGAGGACTACGGCGTAAAGATTGACCCGACGCTCCACTCCGAGATTCGCCGCCGCTACGCCGCCCTGGACATCCCCCCCTTCAGCGGATTCGTAAACCCCAAACTCACCCTGATTGCCAATGCCGACGGCAGCCCCGCCGACGTGACAATCTCCTACGACGAGCAGTATGATGAGCAGATGCTCCGCTACTCGCGTCAATATGCGACGCTTTAGGCTCATATTCTTAATGATTCTCACCTTGCTCCCGACGGCAGTGTCGATGGCGCAAGGGGGAGTGAGCTTTCGCGTAATAAAAGGGATTGGGGAGTTCTCACGCTTAACGGTTGCCCCAAACATCAACGTGACGCTCGTCATGGCCGACGAGGTCCACTTGTTGCCCAAAGACGTTGCACGCCGCATCTTGCCGCCCAAGAGTAGCAAGGCGACGGTCGCAAGGGTGTGTGTCGTAAGGGGCGAACCGACGGTCTGCAAGGCTGTGGATTGCGTGGCGGAGGGTGGGAGCCTGACCGTCAGTGCCAATAAGTTCAAGTTCCGCCGCTCGCGCCGGATTGACGTGTTCGTGGTTTGCGATACGGCTCTCACTCAGATTCGCGGCGCCACGGGTGGCAACATCACTACGCGCGGATGCCTCCGCCTGTCCGATGTCCTGATTCGCGCCGACGATGCTCAGCAAATATCCATCTCAGCACGTGCGGCGAGTGTGAGTATCGTGGCCTCAACACGTTCCTCGGTCCGTTTGTCGGGCAGTACCCGCTCCATCGATGCCTCGCTTACCTCGGCAAGTTCGCTCGACGCGTCGGCCATGACGTGCCAACAGCTCAACATTTCGGCCACGGACGAGAGCCGCGCCACGGCAACAGCGAACACCTCGGCCACGATTACGGCCAAGAACAAGAGCACCGTCACCATACGCACCAGTGCCGGCGCGCGTGTGACGGTGGACAAGGAGACGGGCTGCTTCGTGAACGAGGAGCAGACCGCCGTCACGCAATAATCGTTACTTTCTTTACCTCCGCAATTGGCGTAAGAGCCTTGATTACGTCGCTTTGCGACGTATGGCTGGAGAGCGTCAGTCGATAGGTGACGACCGACGTGCCTGTCGTATTGTCGGAGGCTATGGACTGCTCGCGCAGGCGGGCGCCCGTGGCCGTTACGAGCTTCTCAATGGTGTCCTTGTTTGGCGAGGGCGTGGCGAGGACAATTGTCAAGATAAGGTTTCCACCGTCGATGCGGAGGTATCGCTCAAACCAATCCATGGCCACGAGGACAAAAAGCGTCATGACGGTCATCACCACCGCCGCCATGTATAGCCCCGCGCCGGCCGTCATCCCTACAATTGCCGTCTGCCATATACAGGCGGCGGACGTAAGACCCTGAACGCCTCCGCGGCTCTTGACTATGGACCCCGCGCCAATGAAACCGACACCCGCAAGCACCTGCGCGGCAATTCGCCCAGGGTCGCCATTTAGCATATCGGGGTAAGCCTGTGGAATCCAAATAGATATGACAACGGCGCACGTAGAGCCGAGGCAGATTAGCGTAAACGTACGGAGCCCCGCGTCATGTCGCCTCACCTGCCGCTCAAGACCTATGCACAGACCGAGCACAAGCCCCAAGACCAATCGCAAGAGAGCCGTGGCGGGCGTTATTTGGCTCTCGGAAAGAAGTTGAGTGAAATATTCTGACATATCCCTTTATCTGAAAACGATGTCTTTGACGGAATCTTGACCAACAGCCTTGTTTATGGCGTTGAGAATGATTCCCTTAAGGTGAATAAGCTCGTTGCGGACGACGCTGCTGTTTAGCCCAACGAACATCACGCCGTCGTGCACACGCACAGAGCTCGTGGCTCGGAGAACGGTGGGGCCAACCACACTCCCCCAGAGGCTCTCGGCCTTTTTTTCGAGAAGCATCTTAGCCGTGCCGTCGTCACGCATTACGTCGGTCATGATGTCGCCAAGTCGGCGCGAGGTGTCCAATTTCATGGTTCAGCAATTGATGTGGAATCGACAGCCCCGCCGTTGATGTTGAAGATGGCGTGGTCGGCCTCGGTCTTGTCCAAAACCCGTCGGAGGCGGTCGATGTTGGTGTCGGAAATGAAGATTTGCCCGAAGCCCTCTCGGGTCATCATCGCGATAAGATTGTCGCCGCGCCGGGTGTCGAGCTTGTCGAAAATGTCGTCGAGCAGAAGCGTCGGGAGCTGCCCCTTCTGTTGCGCGAGGTACTTGTATTGCGCAATTTTCAGGGCTATGACGAAGCTCTTCCTCTGCCCCTGCGAGCCTACGCGGCGAATGGGGAAGCCGTCCATGAGAATCTCAATCTCGTCCTTATGAATCCCGCGGCTCGTGTAGCCAAGCGCAATGTCTCGCACTCGCGAGTCGACAAGCCCCTGGTAGAGGTCGTAGCGGTCGAGCCCCGTGATGTATTTCATCTCCACCTGCTCGGCATCGTCCGCAATGGCGCAATAGCACGACGCCGCGACGGGCTGCAGCCACTCCACGAACTGCCGCCTCCGCATGGATATGACCTGCCCATGGACGGCGAGCTGCTGGTCGTAGACATCGAGGAGGCGCATATCGGGGGCTACGGCCTCCGCCATCTGCTTAAGCAATATGTTGCGCTGCGTAATGAGGCGGTTGTAGGCCATCAGGTGGTCCATGTACGCCTTGTCGCATTGGGAGATGACGCTGTCGGCATACCGTCGGCGCGCCTCGGCACCATCGGCAATCAGCTCTTCGTCCGACGGCGAGATGATGACGAGCGGAAGGAGGCCTATGTGGTCGGCAATTCGCTGATACTCTTTCTTGTCGCGCTTGAACTGCTTCTTCACCCCGCGCTTCACGCCGCAATATATGTCGGTCTCCACGCCCTCGCCGGCATAATGTCCCGAGATGACGAAAAACGGCTCGTCATGCCGGATGTTGACCGAGTCGGGCAAACCGAAGTAGCTCTTGCAAAAGGAGAGGTAATAAATGCTGTCCAAGATATTAGTCTTGCCCGCCCCGTTAGGCCCTACGAGGCAATTTATTCCGGGCGACAGTTCGAGGTCGGCGGCCGCAATATTGCGGTAGTTTATTATGTTCAGTCGTTGGAGTAGCATCCTGATGCCTAAGTTACGGAATTTTTTGGGGGTGAGAATGGGTATGGAGAACGGGTATGAAAAAACGCCTATCCGCGTAGGGATAGGCGTTTTTTGTAGAGGGTTGGGCATCAGCGCAAAACTCTAAAGATCATCATAATTGCGGTCATACCTGACGCAATCGTAGTCACGTCTGCGAAGCCACTGAAGGAATGTCACGTCGCGATCTATATACCCCAATTGCTTGAGGTTGGCGTTGAGAGCGTCGGCAAGGCACTGGACGTAATACATGGGGTAGCTTTCCACTTCCTTAGCGGTTCCAAGTTCGAACTCGTCAAAATCTCTACGCATCAGATAAATGAGGTCGTCATTATCATCCTCGGAGACGAGCAGGTCGCCTGCAAAAGTAAAGACATTTTCTTCTCTTTCTTTAACGGTCTCGAAGAAAATGCGCTCATTTTCAGAGACATAGTTACCCTCCATGGAGGCGAAGAGTTCTATGTCCGTTGGCCAGAGGGATTCATTGCGGACAACAAGGTCGGAAACTTTTTTACCATTGGGTCGGAGATATTTGGAATCTGGAAATAGTTGATGAACTACTAAAAATACACCTTCCAAGGTATGGAGCTATGCCTTGAAAGGTGTGGTACAAAGAGAGTTTACGGACGGAATTTCACATTAGAGTAGAAGGCCTTAATGACGTCTCCGTATTGGGCAATCTCTCTATCGCTCATGTAACGGGCTTTACTGGAATTCCGGACAAATACTACTTATTTTATTGAAACACAGCGTATTAGAATTATTCGGTGAAGCCTAATTATGCTATGCGAACATAATGTTTTCGGAGCATAATACAAAGCAAACGCCGTTCAAACGCCATTCAAACGCCGTTCAAAAGGCTTTTGAAAACCGCAGGGGCGGCAAGACGCAAACCCCGGGAGACAAAAAAAGCCGCCCCACCACAAAGGCAGGGCGACCTCAGCTATTAAAATGTAAGCCTAAGACTTATTTTGCAGCGTTGATTTTGTCGAGTGCGCCCATGACCTCAAGGACGTGCTGACGGCTGGTCTCAAGGAGAGCCTTCTCCTCGTCGTTGAGCTTGAGCTCGATGACCTTCTCAACACCGTTCTTGCCGAGGACGACAGGAACGCCGAGGTAGCAATCGTTGATGCCATACTCGCCCTCGAGCTTGCAGCAAACGGGGAATACGCGCTTCTGGTCCTTGACGATAGCCTCGACCATCTGAGCAGCAGATGCGCCGGGAGCATACCATGCGGAGGTGCCCATGAGCTTGACGAGCTCGCCGCCGCCGTTCTGAGTGCGCTTTACGATGGCGTCGAGGGTGTCCTTGTCGATGAGGTCGGTTACGGGGATACCGGCGACGGTGGTGAAGCGTGGCAGTGGGACCATGGTGTCGCCGTGGCCGCCGAGGAGGAGGCCCTGTACTTCCTTGACAGATACGCCGAGATGCTCAGCGATGAAGGCCTTGTAGCGAGCGCAGTCGAGGACACCGGCCATGCCGATGACGCGGTTGCGGGGGAACTTAGAGGTGAGGTGAGCCTGATAGGTCATCACGTCGAGGGGGTTGGAGACGATGATGATGATGGCGTTGGGGCTTGCAGCAACGACCTGCTCAGTAACGGACTTAACGATTCCAGAGTTGATGCCGATGAGGTCGTCGCGGGTCATGCCCGGCTTGCGGGGGAGACCAGAAGTGATGACGACGACATCAGAATTTGCGGTCTTGGAGTAGTCGTTGGTGGCGCCGTTGGTCTTGGTGTCGTAGAGAGTGATGGGGGCCTTCTCGTAGATGTCGAGAGCCTTGCCCTCTGCGACTCCCTCTTTGATGTCGATGAGAACGACCTCATTGACGATCTCGCGGTATGCGAGAACGTCTGCTACGGTGGCGCCTACGTTACCGGCGCCTACAACTGTTACTTTAGACATATCTGATTGTTGTGTTTTAAGTTTTGTCGTTTGTTTTCAGTACTATACAAAAATAAGAATGTTAAGTGATATACGGAAATTTATCTTTATTAATTTGAGTTCAGATGAGATTCTTTTACTTTAACAGTAAACACATCAGAACAGCGTCATTTTATTACAATCCACCCGAGTTTCAATTACAAATATTAAGCAAAACAACACCGTAGCATTACATACGGGAAGAGGAAAGCCGAGGCGCGAATGTCACTTTTGACGCTCACGCCTCGGCTTGTTGTCTGTATCGCGGTGCCGCTCACCTACCCCGCGTTCTCGGCCTCGCCGCTCACTTGGTCAATAAGGAAGTGGAGGCGATTTTCGAGGTTGACGCGCGCGACGGAGGAGTCGATGTCCAGGAAGAGGAGGCCCGTCTTGGGGCACACCTTGCGAAGCCTGTTCTCGATGCCTCGCGCCACGATGTGGTTGGCAATGCACCCGAAGGGCTGGAGGCATACCACCTAGTCGATTCCCGAGCGGCTCAGCTCCATGACCTCGCCGGCAATGAGCCACCCCTCGCCGAACTGGTTGACGAGGTTGATGACCTCCGACGCGTCGGACGCCATCTCCATGATGTCGCCCTCCGGACGGTAGTAGCGGAAACGCCTCTTAATCTTGTCCCACCTCTTATGGCGGCTGTCGACATATCCCTTGAGGAACTTGGCGAGCAGCTTCGACTGGAACGAGCTTTTCTCAATGTCGTGCTTGTCGTTGACCTTGTCGTTTACGAAGGTTTGGAGCATGAAGCTCATGAGCGACGGCACTACGACCTCAATGCCTTGCTCTTCGAGCCACTCGCGGATATGGAGCTGGCCGAAGCTGTTATACTTTATATATATCTCGCCGATCAGGCCTACGGCCTTAGGCGTCAGTCCGTTGGTCTCTATGGCGTTATACTCGTCGACAGCCTTTTCGAGGAGGGCGAAGAGCCTCTTCTCCTTCTTGGCCTCGACGAGGGTAATGGCTTCGGCAATATACTTCTGCTGGATGGCTTTGGCCTGACCCTTGTTCTTCTCCCTGACGGTCATGGAGCGGGTCATTTCGGCAATAGCCTCGCTGAACTGGATGACCTTAAGACCGAGCGTTATGGCCAGACGGGCGTCGACCTTAAAGGCGGGTTGCTCATTGCCGTAGGCCGTACCCGTATTGAACGAGAGGAGCGGCACATCGGCAAGGCCTGCCGTCGTGAGGGCGTTCTTGATGAGGGCGAGGTAGTTCGTGGCGCGGCACTGGCCACCCGTCTGGGTGATGCCGACCACGTACTTGTCGCGATCCTCGCGGTGCTGCATCATGAACTTGACAATGTCTCCTACAACGAGCGTTGCGGGATAACATACCTCGTTATGACCATACTTAAGACCCGTCGTGATGGACTCCTCGTCCGGCTTAGGCAGGTTTTGCAGGCGGAGCCCAAGTCTGCCAAAGAGCGCCGGGAAGAGAGGCGAGATGGAGTCGGAGAACCAAGGCACGACAATTGTCCGCTCGTTTTTCTCCTTTTCCGTGAAGGCGTTGTGAATGGCCCTGTACGGTTCTTTGGCAAGGGCATGACCGAGCGCGCCGCTCTGCTTAAGGCTCTCAACGAGCGAACGGAGACGGAGGCGCACCGAGCCGGGGCTGCTAATCTCGTCGACACGGATTACGGTGTGGTTCTTGCCCGCCGCATTGAGGATGTTTGAGCATTCGTCCATGAGGAACGAGTCGGGGCCACAGCCAAAGGAGTTGACCTGGATGAGCTGGACATTGTCCGGCAAGGCAGCCACGCCGTGCGCGGCATGGATTACGCGGTTGGGGTATGTCCACTGCGAGATGTAGTTCATCTCCAGACACTGCCCCTTATCTTCGCGGAACACGTCGTCGGAGATGATGTCGACACCGAGGTCGGTGACGATCTGCGCCACGCGTTGGTTGATGAGCGGGTCGATGTGGTAAGGGCGACCCGTCATGACGAAAATCATCTTGCCCTCGTTAATGTCGCGGTTCAAGATTTGCCGCTCGGTCTCAATGAGGTGGTTCTTGACCTCCATCTTGTGGGCAATGGCCTTGCGCACAGCCCGTTTTATTGTCTTTTTCTTAATTCCGAGGCTGCCGAGATAGTCTTGGCAACAATCCATGATTGCCTTCTCGTCAACAAAGGATACGACGGGCGTGTCGAAGTGTATCCCGTAGCGATTCTCGGGGTCTACGGCGGCGCGGATAACGTCGGGATAGCCACTGACCACGGGGCAGTTGAAGCAATTGGAGTCGTGCTCATGCTCCTTAGTCTCCTTAATCACAAGGGGATAGAAGATTCGGGAGACCTTCTTGCCGATGAGGTTCATGATGTGCCCGTTGGTGAGCTTCGCGGGGAAACAAATATTGTCGCTCATGATGGAGAAGATGCCTCCGCGGAAGAGGTTCATCGTGCTCTCGTCGGAGAGGACCGGGTGAAGCCCGCACTCGGTGAAGAGGGTGTGCCAGAACGGGTAGTTCTCAAACATATTGAGAACGCGGGGGATGCCTATTGTCCTGGGGTCTGACAGGTCGACCTTATCGGCGTTGACCGATTGCTCAAAGACGTAATGGTACTTCTCGTCAATCTGGTTGCGACCGGGCTTGAGGCTCTTGCTTCGCGAGTGGAAAATGCGCTCGCACTTGTTTCCGGCGAAGCTGACATTGCCATTCGGGAAGCGGAAACGGACAACCTGGCAGTTGTTTGTGCATCCCTGGCACTGCACGGTGTCGGTGCGTATGTCGGCAAGGGTGGCGAGCGTCTCCTCGGGCGAGAAAGAGGACTCTGTCTTGTCGATAGACTTTTGGGCAATGGCGTAGAGGGCTGAGCCGTATGCGCCCATAAGCTCGGGGGCGTCGGTTGTCCATACCTCTTTACCCGAGAGAATCTCCAGGGCGCGAAGCACCGCCTTGTTCTTGAACGTGCCGCCCTGGGCAACAATGGTGGAGCCCAAGCGGTTGAGGTTCTGCATCTTAAGAACCTTGAAGAGGCAGTTCTTGACGACGGATATGGCAAGCCCGGCGGCAATGTCGCCAGGGTCGGTATTTTGACGGAGAGCCTCCTTGACCTTCGAGTTCATGAAGACGGTGCACCGCGTACCGAGGTCGCACGGGCGACGCGCGCGGCAGGCCATCTCGGCAAAGTCGGGCAACTTGATGTTCATCATTCCCGCAAAGCCCTGGAGGAAAGAGCCGCAGCCCGACGAGCAGCTCTCGTTGAGCTCAATGTTGGCCACAGCTCCGTTGCGGATGAAGATGGACTTGATGTCCTGGCCGCCAATGTCGAGAATGAATGATACGGCGGGATTGACGTAGTGGGCGGCCTTGAAGTGAGCCATGGTCTCGACAATTCCGTAGTCGAGGTTCAGGGCGGCCCTGACGAGGTCCTCGCCGTAACCCGTCACGGCAGAGCCGCAGAACGTGACCGTAGCCCCGCGGTCGGCAACCATGGCGAGAAAGGCTCGGAGGGCCACCTCGACCTTTTTGAGAGGATTGCCGTCGTTGTTGGAGTAGCTCTTGAAGAGGATACGCCCCTCGCCGTCGGTCACGACGAACTTGGTGGTTGTTGAGCCGGAGTCAATTCCGAGGAATACGCCGTAGTGCTGGCCCGGCTCAATCTCCGCATATTGGAGCGGCTTGACCTTGAGGTCGCGTTGCCACTGCTGATATTGGGCCTCGTCGGTGAAGAGGGGCGAGAGGTATTGCTCGCTTCCCTTTGTCGTCTCGCGGCTCAGCCGTTGGCGAATCTCGTCGAGCGACATTGTGGCCGTCTTGTCGGCGGAGAGAGCCGCGCCGCGTGCTGTCGTGGTCTCGGCTCCGGGGAGCAAGATGAGCTGCTCGGGCTTGAGGTTCATGACGCGGACAAAGGCCTGGCGGAGCGCGGGGAGGAAGGTCAGCGGGCCGCCCGTGCAGAGGACCGGCGCGACGATGTCGGCACCGTGGGCGAGGGTCGTTATGGTCTGCATGGCCACGGCGTTGAATATCGACGCGGCGATGTCGGCAGCGGGGAGGCGGCGGCTGACGAGGTTTTGCACGTCGGTCTTGGCGAATACGCCGCAACGCGAGGCTATGGGGTAAATGCGTGAGAATGATGCGGCAGCGTCGCTCATGGCCTTTGGCTCAATGTCCATGAGAGTGGCCATCTGGTCAATGAAAGCGCCCGTGCCGCCGGCGCACGAGCCGTTCATTCGGATGTCGGGGCTCTTGTCTTTGCGGAAGAAGACCATCTTGGCATCCTCGCCGCCGAGGTCGATAAGCGTGAAATCCGTGCGCCCCGTCTCCTTCATCGCCGCGCTGGCGGCGAGGACCTCTTGGATGAACGGCAACTCCGACCTCTCGGCCAAGCCAATTCCGGCAGAGCCCGTCACGCAGACGCTAAACTCGGCATCGTTGCCAAGGGCGGCCTCCATGTCGGCCAGCTGGGCGTCGAGGCACGCGCGGATGTCGGCAAAGTGGCGTTTGTAGGAATTGAAAGCCACCTCACCGTCGGCCTGATTGATGACCACGAACTTTATTGTCGTCGAGCCGGCATCAATGCCGATACTGTATTTTTTTGTTGTGTTAGATTGGTTAGTTGTCATTTCCATATTTCGTTCGGCTCAACTGTCGGACTTCCTCGTTGCGCCGGATTCAGATGTGTCTGTCGATGTGTGTTTTAGTAGTGGTGTCTCAGTCTATGGCTTTGACAATCAGTGTTTGAAGAGGATAATTGTCTTGCCCGACGCATGGGCCACGATTCCGCCGGGCGAGTTGGAGTAGACCCGAAGGGATCGGGAGTTTGCCTCGATAATTCGCCTTCGGATTTTAGGCACGAGCGAGACGTCGACAAACTTCATGAGCTGTTTGGCCATGACCTTCTCG
>JALEMI010000094.1 GCA_022768325.1 Bacteroidales bacterium | reverse complement strand
GCGAAGAGCTTGGGCAGCTGATATTCCTGAGCGAAAGCCAGACACGCGCAATAGTGCGCCACAGAGAGAAAGTAGGGCGGATTGTATCAGAGCAAGAGCTGATGAGCATTGGGAACCTATCGGCGTCGGACATATACAGGCTATTGCAATTCACACGCATTGGCGAAGAAGTGCCGCCCGCGATGAAGAAAAACGTGAGGTTGGAGGCCTTGGCGCGCACGGGACGGCGATGGCCAGAGAGTCGCGGGGTTGAGACGGGCGCATATCCCGGCACGGCGTGGAACCAGCTGTTCCGCCTAAAGGGGGAAGTGGGCAAATGGCTAAGCGTAGGAATGGTTGGGCAGAACGATGCGGGCGAGCCTCAGATGAAGAGCGGCGCGGGGATTATGGACTTCGGTGGCGGGTATGTATGCCTGACGCCGAAAAGGGGAATAGTGACGAAAGCCGTAGTGGGGAACTATCACGTGAGGATTGGTCAAGGGCTGGGCGCATGGACGGGATTCATGATGAACCCGACGGCGGGAGGAATATCGGCGGGGAAGACGGCCACGGGAATATCGCCCACGATGTCCGCCGCGGAGAGTGGATATAGGCGAGGCGCGGGCGTGATGATGCGGCGAGAATGGATGCGAGCGACGGCATGGGCATCGGCGACACGTGAAGACGGGTCAATAAAGCAGAAGGACGACAGCACGGAATACGTCAGCACAATACGCACCGACGGGCTTCACCGGACGGAGGCGGAGCGCGAGCGGCGGCATAACATTCGGATTGCATCGGGAGGAGTCCATGCGTCGGGCGACATGGGCGTGGCGCGGATTGGCGCAGGGTATAACGTTTGGCACATATCGACGCCCATAGGGAGCGACGACACCTATTTGGTCAATCGTCCGCAGGGCAAGAGGATAGGCACGGCAAGCATGGACGTTAACGCATTTGCGGGGCGGGCGCACATATTTGGCGAAGCGGCCACACAGGGGCGGGACGCATGGGGCGGAATTGTCGGCGTGGACATTGACGCTGGGGGAGGCACGGCCTTCAGCGGAAGCCTGAGGCGTTTTGGGCGGAAGTATTACGCGGCCAATGGTAATCCATCGACGCAGACGACTGCGGCAGGAGGGGAAGGAGGGGCGACGATTGGCACTAAGTTTCAGCCGCTTGGGCTTTTTCAGGTCAGCGGAATAATTGACTACTGGGTGAACCATTGGCTACGGTATGACGCAATGAGCCCAACGGGCGGATGGAAATGGAGAATAGTCGTTGAGGCGTACCCAAACAGGCGCACGACATTGCGTCTGACACTGCGCCACACGGAGCGGGAGAAGACGCAGAACAGCGACACGAAGCGGGGGAGAGTGACGTCGGAGAGCTTGACGCGTTGCGAGATGGTCTATGGATTTAGACCGAGCGAGGCTGTGGAAATGACGACGATGGCGGGGATGGCAAGTGAGGACGGTGGCGGGAAAGGGTACATGGTGAGCGAGGGGGTGAAGGTAGCGGCGATGGATGGGCAGATGGTGTTTAGGGGCGTGGCGACGTATTTCAATACGGACAATTACGCATGCCGGGTGTATGGTCGGGAGCCGAGAATGATGTATGACATGAGGTTTTCGGCGTATTCGGGCGAGGGGATTGGCGCGACGGGGATGGTTGTGGCGGGGCCTTGGCTGGGCGTGCGGATGTGGGTTTGGGCGTCGTACTTATGGCAGAAGGGTCGTGAGACGTTGGGGAGCGGGAATGATGAGACGATGGGTGCCGGGCGTGGGGAGGTTCGGGTGCAGGTGGTTTGGAGGGGGTTTGGGAGGGGGAGGAGCGGCAAGTAGTTGAAATGGTGACTGGATTTCGCAATATGGGGGCTGTTGTGGAGAAGTTATACTGACGGGAGCAGATTCTCTTGTGGAGGTTTGTTTAGCCATGTGGGCTTTCTGGCGGGGGTTAAGAAGCTTGGTGTTACTTCTCTTGTGGGGTTCAGTTCAGATGATGGACGGTCGGGAGACAGTCCATCCCAGTGTGGCGGTGCGGCGTTCTTTCCTGCGCGAATGGGGTTCTGGGATATTGTTAGAAAGCGGGGAAATGGGAAGCCCCGCTGTTGGGCGGGGCTTTGGTATGGTTGGTTTGCTCGGCGGGGTTAGTCGCGGGAGCGGGAGAGTTGGAGAATGTAGTAGAGTAGGGTTGCGAGGGAGGAGAGGGCGGCTACGAGGTAGGTGTAGGCGGCCCATTTGAGGGCGTCGACAGCGCCGTCGCGTGTCTCACCGGCTACGATGACGCCGCTGGCTGTGAGCCAATTGATGGCTCGGCGGCTGGCATCGATCTCGACACCGAGTGTGACGAAAGCGAAGAGGGTGAAGACGGCGTAGCAGGCGATGATGATCTTCAGCGCGAGGGTGTAGGGCATGAGGTTCGGCATGATGAAGGAGAGGGCGAACATGCCGATGAAGATGACATTGAGGATGGTGCTGGAGATGTTTTGGAGCGGGACGAGGGCTGTGCGGAGAGCCATGGCCTTGTAGTCCTGGGCGTGTTGGAGGGCGTGACCGGTCTCGTGGGCAGCCACGGCGGCAGCGGCTACTGTGCGGGCGTCGTAGACCTTGGTGCTGAGGTTGACGGTGCGGTCGGAGGGGTTGTAGAAATCGGTGAGAGTGCCGTCGACGGGTTGGATGCGGACATTGTTTATGCCATTCTGTCGGAGCATCATCTCGGCCACTTGGGCACCGGTATAGGGGATGGAGATGTTGCTGTATTTCTCGAACTTGCTCTTAAGTCGGCTGCTGACAATCCAGCTGAGAAGGGCAAAGGCGCCAAAAATTATCCAAAGTGTCATAAGGTTTTGTGTTTTGGTTAACTGAGGGTTTTAAGGTGCAAAAACGTTGCCATTTAGGGAGTTAGTGACAAAAAGTCAGTTATGGGCTTCGAGGACCTTGGAGGCCACGACCTCGGGCGCGATGTCGAAACAGCGGAAATCGGCGTATCGGCAGGGCTTATTGCCAAAGATTGAGCATGGGCGGCAAGTGAGATCGGCACGTTGGACGCAATCGTCGGGGCTTTGGCGATAGCCGAGGAAACCCGCGTAGGGATGGGTCTGTCCCCAGAGGGAGACGACACGTACGCCGTAGAGAGAGGAGACGTGCATGGCGGAGGAATCCATGGAGAGCATGACGTCGAGATTGGACATGAGGGACATCTCGTCGGCGAGGGACATGACACCAATCATGACATGGCATCTGTCGCGGCCATTGGCAAGGTCCGTCGCACGACGTTTCTCCTTGTCGCCTCCGCCGAAGAGGAAGACGCGGACATCGGGATGTTGCAGTAGGATGTCGAGCACCTTGGCCATGCGGTCGGTGGGGTACATCTTGCCGCGGTGTTGTGCGAAGGGGGAGACTCCTATCCAACGCTCATTGCCCTTCGGCTGGTGGGAGAGGATTGAATGGATTGGCTCCTTGGGACGGAAATTGGGCTCAGAGGGGACTGCAAAGCCTGCCTTGCGGAAGACATCGGCGTAGCGTTCCGTCATGGGCTTGAGTTGGACACGTCGGGCGCCGGATATTAGCCTCTTCTTGTCCGCCCTACCCTTGTCGATGGCGAAGACCTTTGCGCCCGAGAGGCGGAAGAGGGTACGGAGGACCTTAGTGCGGAGGACATCGTGGAGGTCGATAACCGTGTCGTAGGTCTCGCCCTGTGGGAGAGGGGCATCGGGCATTGTCCCGTTCTTAAGATTGCGGAAGAGAGCCCAGAGCGCGCGGAGACCGTTCTTCTGCTTACGGATGTCGGTACCGATGAAACGGAGGTTTGGCAGGCTCTCGAAGAAGGGGCGGAAAAATGGCGTAGAGAGGACATCGAAAGCGACATCGGGATTAGCCTTGCAGACGGCAGCAACGATGGGCGCAGTCATTGCCACATCGCCCATTGCAGTAAGTCGCGTTATGAGTACGCGGCGCATTGGTTATTTCTTTTGTTGAGCGTAGAGGACGGGGTTGAGAGCCGGGTCGTTGTACATCTTCATCTGCTTGTAGACCTTCATGTACTTACGGCCGGCAGCGATGTCGGCGAGGAGCTGCTCGATGGCCTGGGAGAGGTCGGAGTGCTGCTCATTGAGGACGGCAAGCTTCTTGGCGCACGCCTCGACATGGGCTTTGTCGGCATCCTTGCGGTCGACCTCGATGGCCATGTGGTAAATCTTGAGGGCGAGGATGGAGAGCCTGTCGATGGCCCAAGCGGGGCTCTCAGTGTTGATTTGGGCATCGGGTGCGGGCTTTACGTCCTTGAACTTGTCGAGGAAATAGGAGTCGATGTACTCGACCATGTCTGTGCGCTCTTGGTTGGACTTGTCGATGCGACGCTTAATCTGGAGAGCCGTGACGGGGTCTATTTGCGGGTCGCGGATGATGTCCTCAAGATGCCATTGGACGGTGTCGATCCAGTTCTTACGGTACATGAGATGCTCGATGGCATCGGCAGGGTAAGGGTTTACGAGGGGGGTATCGACATTGTCGGTCTTATGGTAATCGGAGATGGCCTGATTGAAGACCTGCCAAAAAAGTTCTGTCTGCATTGTTGAAGCGTTTTTATGAAGAATCGGGGGGCGGGCCGTATGGGCAGCCAGCCTCCCGACTTACTGTCGTGTAACTTATTGAGAATGGGCTATTTGGTCATCTTAGCCTTTACGAAGGGAGCGGCATCGATACTCTGCTCGGACTTGTAGAGGAGGACCTGCGAAGAGGTGTCGAAAATGTAGATGAAATTATTCTCCTTGGCGACGACCTCAAGGGCTTGCTGATACTTCTCGAGGATGGGCTGGAGAAGGTCGGACTCCTTCTTGGAGAGGCTTTGCTGGGCGAGCTGTTGGAAGCTTTGGATGCGGGCTTGTGAATCCTCAAGCTCCTTCTCCTTTGTAGCGCGGATCAGCTCGGGGAGAGAATCCCTCTTGCTGGCGTAGTCTTGGAATTTTTGCTGAAGCTCATTCTGCATGACGGACATCTGGTCGGTGAGCTTCTTGGCCTCCTCTTGGAGGGTGGTCTGCGCTTGCGTCCACTCGGGGAGCGAGGTGAGGAAAGCTTGGGAATCGATATGCGCGAACTTAAGGTCTTGCGCATTGGTTGCGATTGTGGCAACGGCGAGAGCGGCAGCTGCGACTATGGCTTTGATAGATTTCATCGTTTAAGTGGTATGGAAATTGGAGGTGGAGAAATGATTATTGAATACCTAATTGTTTCTTGACGAGGGGCGTGACATCGACACTCTGAGCACCTGTCGCGAGGACGAAACCTGCTTTTTCCTCAAAAATGTAAATGAAACCGTTGTCGGCGCCAACCTGCTGCACGGCCATGAAGACCTTTTGGGAGATTGGCTTTATGAGTTCCTGTTGCTTACGCTGCAAGTCCTGGATGGCAGTTTGGCGGAAAGAGATGATGCGTTGCTGAAGATCTTGTAGCTCCTCTTCCTTGGCGGCCTGCTCGGACTGTGACATTGAGGCCTGCTTGGCCTGATAGTCTTGAACCTGCTTGGTGAAATCCTCTTGCAAGGCTGTGAGTTGCGCTTCTTGCTTGGCCTGCTCCTGTTCGAGGGTCTTCTGCATGGTCTTAACCTCTGGGAGCGTCTCGATGAGCGCCCCGCTGTCGAAATGTCCGAACTTAAGCTTCTGAGCCTGCGCAGGGAGGCAGAGGAGAAGCGCAGCGGCTGCGGCGATGAATAGTTTGGAAATCATGGTACGGTTTTATTTGGTTTTATTTGCTGCCGTAGCCGAGTTTGGCGAGGACGGCGTCTGAGATGTCGAGGCTCTTATCGGAATACATCAGGCCGGCTGAAGAGGCCTTGTCCCATACGGCGGAATAGCTCTTCTCTTGGGCGAGTTGCGAGATGGCGTTGAAGATTTGCTCTTGGATGGGCTTGATGAGGATTTCGCGTTGCTTGAAAAGCTCACCATCTTGACCGAAATATTTTTGCTGGAGCTTCTTGGCATCCTGCTCCTTCTGGACAATCTCGTTCTCGCGGTTGACCTTGATGTCGTTGGTGAGGAACACCGCCTCGTTGCGGTAGGCCTCATAGAGCTTCTCGACCTCCTGGTATTTGGCCTTGACCTCCTCCTCGTACTTCTTGGAGATGGTGTTGAGCTGCTCGTTGGCGGCCTCGTAGGCGGGGATGTTTTTGAGGATGTATTCCGTATCGACAAAGACAGTCTTCTGAGCGGCGACATTGACCGTCAGAGCGAAAGCTATTATAATGAGCGAGAGGAATTTGCGCATGGCTTTAGAATTTTGTTTGTTAGACAATTTTGAGACTTGCCCTGAGAGGTGCAAAATGCGTGCCATTGGGAGTTGCGAGATTAGAATTGCTGACCCATGACGAAGTGGAACTGGCTTCCGCCGGCGCCGTTGAAGCCGTCGACCTCGTCGAAACCGTAGCCCCAGTCCATGCCGAGGAGGCCGAAGATTGGGAGGAAGATACGGATGCCGCCGCCCGCAGAGCGTTTGAGGTTGAAGGGGCTGTAATCCTCGAACTTGCGCCAGCAGTTGCCCGCCTCAGCAAAGGCGAGGACGTAGACAGTGGCCTGGGGCTGGAGCGTGATGGGGAAACGGAGCTCGAGCGTGTACTTGTTGTAGATATTGCCGTCGTAGGAGTAGGAGTTGGTGGAGCGGGGCGTGAGAGAAGCATTCTCGTAGCCACGGAGGCCGATTGTCTCCTCGCCGTAGGTGCTGTAACCGCTCATGCCATCGCCACCCATGACGAACTTGCCGAAAGGCGACTTACGCCAGCGGTCGTAGTAGCCGAGGAAGCCCATCTCGAACTTGCCCATGAGGATGAGCTTGCGGTTTGGCGTAATGGGCTTGAAGACCTGGCCCTTGAGAGACCACTTGTGGTACTCGATGAAACGGTAGAGCTGCTTCTGGTCGTCCTCGTTACGCCAATCGTGGCTTGTGAAGGCGGAGTATGGTGGAGTGAGCTTCACACCGATGGAGAAATAGGAGCCGCTGCGGGTGAAGATGGGGTTGTCGAGAGAGTTGCGGGCGAGCGTGACACCGACGGAGATGTCGTGGCTCTGTCCGTTTTGCATGAGGAAGTATTGCCAATTTCGGAGGCGGTAGTGCTGATAGGAGAAATCGACATAGAGCGTGAACCAGTCGTCGGGCCATGTGAGGCGTTTGCCGAAACCGACGGAGACACCCGACACCTTTCGGTACTGGTTAAGCTCGTTCTTGCTGGGGATGGAAGACTGGGTGTTGGAGTAACCGTTGGAATAGCCGTTATAGAAGTTGTTGTAGTAGCTGGAGCTTACGCCAGTCTGCGAAGAGTAGAACGCGGAGAAAGTGAACGAATTAGGACGCTTGCCGCCAAGCCAAGGCTCGGTGAAAGAGAAAGAGAGGGAGCGGAAATACTTGCCGTTGGCCTGCGCCTTGAGGGAGAGCTTCTGACCGTCGCCCGTTGGGAGGGGCGAATAGGCATCCTTATTGAAAATGTTTTGAAGCGAGAAGTTATTGAACGACACGCCGATGGAGCCGACGAACATACCAGCTCCCCAACCGCCGGAGAGCTCAATCTGGTCGTTGCTCTTCTCTTCGAGATTGTAGACGATGTCGACGGTGCCGTTCTCGTAATTGGGGACGGGTACGGGATTGATTGTCTCGGGATTGAAGTGACCGAGCTGCGCTAACTCGCGGACGGTACGGATAAGCTCGGACTTGCTGAAGAGCTGGCCTGGCTTGGTGCGAATCTCTCGGCGTACGACGTGCTCCTTGGTCTTGTCGTTGCCGTTGATAATCACCTCGTTGATGGTGGCTTGGGAGCCCTCGACGACCCTCATTTCGAGGTCGATGGTATCGCCATCGACCTTAACCTCGACGGGCGTGATGTTGGAGAAGAGGTAGCCGTTGTCCATGTAGAGATTGTGGACAGCGTCGTCGTCTTGGAAGAGCCTCTTGTCGAGCTTCTTGGTGTCGTAGACATCGCCACGCTTCATGCCGAGCGCGCGAGAGAGGACATCGCCCGAATAGATGCTATTGCCGACCCACTTGACATCGCCGAGGAAATATTGGGAACCCTCCTCGATGTAGACATCGATGTCGACCTTATTGTCGCCGTAGGGTACGACGGTTTGGTTTGTCACCTTGGCGTCGTGATAGCCATGCTCGTTATAGAAGTCGATAAGGGCGACGAGGTCCTTCTCGTAAAGCTCCTTGACGAACCTCTTTGTGCGGAAAAAGTTCATGAGGCCACGTTGGTTGGTCTTCTTCATGGCCTTATTGAGCTTGCGGTAGGACATGACCTTATTGCCATGGAACTGGAGCTTATGGACCTTGACCCTATCCTTCTTATCGACCGTGATGTCGAGAATGACGTGGTTATCTTTTTCGCGGTCGACGCGTTGATTTACTGTTACTTGGACATTGTAATAGCCCTTGCCGACGAAGAAGTCGCGGACATACTTCTCGGCCCTCTTGATGAGGAATGGCGTCACCTGGGCTTCCTCCATGATGGCGACCTTGTCGTGCACATCCTTAACGTCGGAGTGTTTGAGGCCGATGAAGTTGACCTTGCTGAGGCGCGGCCTCTCCTTAAGCGCGATTTCTATGATGACGTGACCGTTTTGGAGAGCATCCTTGTAGAACATCTTCACATCGGAAAAGAGGCCATTGTTGAGATACCTCTTGACAGACTGCGTAATCTCGTCGCCGGGGATGGCGACCTCTTGCCCTTTGCGAAGTCCGGAGAGATTGACAAGGAGCTGCTGGTCCATGTGCTGGACGCCAGAGACGACGATGTCGTCGATTATGTATTTACGTGCGACGCCTGTGTAAGAGACTTTCTCCACTGTGGGGTCGATGGCGGTTGTGTCGGTCTGGGCTTGCGCGGAAGCCAGGAGCGTCATCAAGAGGAGCGTAGCCGCCAGAAGAAGTCTTTTGAGCATTGAGTAGTTGGTGTGAGAGAGGGGGAGATGGTGTGTGGGAATGGTCAGTTAAGGAGTTTTTTGTGGTGTAGGGTGGGTGTCGTGATATTATTTCTCGACCTGTTCGCTTGTCTTGCCGAACCGCCTTTGGCGATGTTGGTAGTCGACGATGGCCTTGCAGAGTTGCTCTTCGTCGAAATCGGGCCAGAGGGTGTCGGTGAAATATAATTCGGAGTAAGCGGCTTGCCAGAGGAGGAAATTGCTGATACGTAGCTCGCCGCTTGTGCGGATGATGAGTTCCGGGTCTGGGGCGACGCTCATGGGGAGAGCGTTGGCGACGGTGTCGGCCGTAATATCCTCGGGATTTATCTCGCCATTCTTCACCTGCTTTGCGATATTGCGGACGGCCTCGGTGATGTCCCATCGGCCGGAATAGCTGAGCGCGAGGACGAGCGTGATGCCCGTGTTGTTCTTTGTGAGCTCGACGGACTTGAGCATCTTGTCGCGGAGGGCGGAGGGGAGACGGCCGTCGCCAACCATCTGGAGGCGGACATTATTCTTCATGAGGTCTGCCAGCTCGGAATCGATGGTAGCCCCGAGGAGCGACATGAGACCTTGGACCTCGGCTGCGGGCCTATCCCAGTTTTCGGTGGAGAAGACGTAAAGGGTAAGGAACTTGACGCCGACCTCGGCGGCGGCTTGCGTGACGCGTCGGACGGAGCCGACCCCGAACTTATGTCCGACGAGGCGAATACTTCCCTGTTTCTTGGCCCAACGGCCGTTGCCGTCCATGATAATGGCTATGTGTTGAGGGACGCGCCCGTTGTCGATTTGTTCCTTATATGTCATATTATGTGGCGAAGCTATAAGTAGAGAGGTCATTTAGAGCCTTCCGCCCTCCTTGAAACCGTCTCGGCAAACGAGCGAGCGCGGCCAGAGGCTGAAGGTGAGCGTCAGCCCCGCAGAGACGAACCAGTCGTTATTGTGGGTAGGCTTGTGGACACCGTTCTTGTAAGGGTCTGACGGATAGAACGTTTCGTTGTAGTTCTGGATATTCTCGAGCTGGTCGGTGAAGGTCTTGTGGAAAGTCCATTCGGCACCGATTCGGACGAGGTTGTTGAGTTTGTATTTTGCTCCAAAACCAAAAGGCAAAGATAATATAAATTGATGTTTCTTGTCTTTGCATACGTAGTGGGAGTAGGCGGCGTAGCCGAGACCAGCGCAGAGGTATGGTGTGAAACGGGTTTTGTCTTTATGGAATATGTGGTCGAAGCTCAGGAAATTGAACTCGCAATAGATTGACGCGTCGATTATTCCATTCTTAAACTCCGTGTCGGCAGGGCGGAGGAGTTGTGTCTCGCCGTCTTGGAAGGCGTGGTCGGCCTTGTCGTGGGGGTAGGAGTAGTTGTCGAGGTTGGAATCGTCGTAGGAGCCGGCGATGGAGTAGTAACCGATGACGGCTTTGAAGGCGATCCTGTCGGAATAGACGTAGCGGGCGAGGAAGGCCCCAGCGGGGCGAGTTTTCTTGAACTGTTGAGATGGGTTCATCTCCCCGAGGTAGTAGCTGCCTCCCGCCATGACACCGAACTCAAGACGGTCTTGCGCTGCGGAAGGGAGCATCGCGACGACGAGCATGACAGTCGAGAGAAGGTATCGCATAACGCGTGCGAAGTAGGTTAATATTTCGGGAAGGGGCTTAAACAATTCAATCGTTGGTTAGGAAAAATCTACGAACGTCGCTCCTCGGGCTTCTTATTGTCGTTGTTGCGCGAATCGGCACCCCACATGAGCTTCTCGCGAAGGGAGCGGAAAAAGGAGTAACTGGCGAGCTGAATGCGCTTGACGCCGATGTTGGCCTTGGCGATTCGGAGGCGTCCGCCGTTGGGCATGAGGTGCGTCTGGCCGTCGAAAGAGGCCATGACATTGGGGCTTCGCCCATCGACGAGAATATTGATGACCACATTGTCGGGGAGGACGAGGGGGCGGATGGAGAGATTGTGGGGCGCGACGGGGGTGACGATGAGGCTGTGGGACGTAGGCGCGACAATGGGGCCGCCGACGCTGAGGGAGTAGGCCGTTGAGCCAGTGGGGGTCGCAATGATGAGACCGTCGGCCCAATATGTGGTGAGGAAATCGCCGTCGACATAGGTATCGAGGGTGAGCATCGAGGAGTTGTCGCACTTGGAGATGGCGAACTCATTGATGGCGTAGCCTATGGGTTCGCGGGTGCCGTCGGCGTACATATTGATGGCGGCGACATCGACGGTGCGATAGTTGCCGGCGAGGAGGTCGTTGACGGCGGACTGGATGGCATCGGGCGCGACATCGGAGAGAAAGCCGAGGCGGCCGCGGTTGATGCCGAGGACGGGGACCTGCGAGCCGATGACCATCTTTGCGGCGGCGAGGAAAGTGCCATCGCCCCCGACACTGAGAATGGCGGCCGAGGACCTTATGGAATCGAGGAGGGAAATCCTCTCGGCGTAGGCCACCTCGCGGAAGCCCGTCTGCGCCATGAGGTCGTACAAATCGGCCCATATCCCGACCCTCGCGCCTCCAGAGACGAGCGCACGGACGATGGCCCCGTAGGTCTCGGAGGCATTGGTATCGTATTGGCGGCTGAAGATGGTATAGAGGTGGGACTGTGGCACGAGGGGGGAGGGGCTATTGATTATTGAGGAGCGAATCGGCGAGGGACTTGAGGTCGAGGCCGTCGAAGCTGCCCGACGTCATGAGGAGAAGGGCCGCCTGATGGAAATCGATGGCGCGGAGGCGGTTGATCACGTCGGCGGAGCTTGTGTAGACCTTGAGCCTTGGGTTGGCGAAGGCGGCCTCGACATCGGCGGGCGTGAAAGGCGTGAGCCGCTTATGCTCGACGACTTGGGGGTTGAAATAGACGATGGCCTCGTCGGCATCGTCCATGGTGCCGGCGTATTGAGGGAGGAAATCTTTGGAGAGGCTGCTGAAGGTGTGGAGCTCCATGCAGGCGACGAGCTTGCGGCTTGGGAAACGCTGCCGGACGGCACTTATCGTGGCTCGGAGCTTTGAGGGCGAGTGGGCGAAATCGAGGAAAGCGACCGAGCCGTCGGGGGAGGTGGAGAGCGTCTGGAGACGGCGCGCGGCACCATTGAACGACGCTATGGCCTTGGCGAACTGCTCGCCGGAGACTCCTACGGCGCGGCAGGCGAGGAGCGCGGCGTTCATGTTTTGCATATTATGATTGCCGAAGACACTGACGGGCGTTGGGAGGCCTGAGATGTTGGCGACGACAGAGCCGTCGGGTTGGGCATCCCACGCGAAGCCGTCGTAGGGGGAGATGGTGACACCCTGTGGGAAATCTTCGGCGGCAATATGGCGTAGATTCTCGTCGGAATTGCAGAAGATGAGCGAGCCGCCCGGCATTACGGAGTGGGCGAACTTGCGGAACTGGTCGACATAGCCGTCGAAAGTGGGGAAGACGTTGACGTGGTCCCAGGCGATGCCCGTGATGATGGCCACATCGGGGTGGTAGTGGAGGAACTTTGAGGTCCTGTCGAGAGGCGAGGTGAGGTATTCGTCGCCCTCGAAGACGGCAATTTTTGCGGTATTGGAGAGGCCGACCATGGTCTCGAAGCCTTGGACTTGTGCGCCGACCATATAGTCGAAATCGACGCCCGACTGGCGTAGGACGTGCATAATCATGGCCGTCGTTGTAGTCTTGCCGTGGCTGCCTCCTACGACGATGCGCTTCTCGTGGGCCGTTTGCTCGTAGAGATAATCGGGGAAAGAGTAGATCTTGAGGCCGAGTTGGCGGGCGCGGACAAGCTCGGGATTGTCTTCCGTGGCGTGCATACCGAGGATGACGGCATCGAGGTGGGGCGTGATGCGCTCGGGATGCCAGCCCGGCTCCTTGGGGAGGAGGCCGTGGGCATCGAGGCGGCTCTTGGAGGGTTCGAAAATCTCGTCGTCGGAGCCGGTGACGGTGTAGCCTTTGGACTGGAGGGCTATGGCGAGATTGTGCATCACGGCACCGCCAATTGCTATGAAGTGGACCTTGTTACTCATTGGTTATTGGGGAGTTAGTCGGAGTTCTCGATAATATCGGTCATCTCGACAGATTGGTTGGGGACGGGGGAAGGCTTGCCGTCGACTCTGTCGGAGTGGAAAGAATAATAGATTCCCGGGAGCGAGCAGAGGAGCGAGACTGCATAGAAAAGGAGGCTGAGCGAGATGGCGCAATTGGGGTCGACATGGAGATAGCGCGAGCCAATCATGAAAGCGACCTCACGCGCACCGACGCCACCGATGGTGACGGGGACGGCTGAGGCGATGCTGCTGAGGAGGAAGAGGAACAGATAGTCGGCTTGCGAGCCGTTGGCATCGAGGCCTTGGAGAATTGCGGCGGCCGTGGCCATTTGCAGACCTTGGACGACGAGCGAGATGCCCATGGCCTTGATGGAAGCGGAGGCAATGTTTCGTTGGAAGAAACGGAAAAAGAGCCAATAGGCCCAGATGCCAGCCGGAATGAGCAGGAGAAGCCAAAGCCGGAACTCCTCGACAGCGGGCATTCCGACACTCTGGGCAAGACCCGGGCGGAAAGCCGCATAGGCGATGGTATAGACAAAGATGGCGGCCAAACCGCTCATGCGGTCGCCGAGGAGGGCGAGAATGGCGGACTTGACACGAGTCCCGTATCGCCTATTTATCCAAAAGACCTTATAGCCATCGCCGCCGACACCGCCCGGAAGGAAGAAATTGTAGAACATCCCGAGCCAATAGAGCCTGAGATTAACGCACCGGGAAATGGCGACGGGCAAAGCCGCGAGCATGAGGCGGACGCGCTCGGAGCTGATGAACTGCGAAAGCGCATAGACCACGATGGCGACAATGAGCCACCAGGGGGAGACCCCGAGAATGGTGCGCCACGTGCCATGGAAATCAATCTTCGTGAAGACGAAAGCCAAAGCCCCAAGCGAGACGCACGTCTTGAGGAGCGTCTTGAGAGTCTTATTCAGTTTCACCAGAGAGGGATGCCAAAATATCGTCGGCCGCTTGCACACACACGGGGCATGGGACACCGCTCAACCTCTTGATTTCGAGGCACGTGGTGTAGCCCTGCGTCTTCTCCTTGAAACGTCTTGTCACCTCGTCGGCAGCGTCGGGACGCACGGCAAGAGCGGCATAGAGGGCGCCGCAGACGCCGCCTTCGGCTCTGCCGGCCCCGCAATTGGCGAAGCGAGCGAGGACTTGTTTCTCATCTGAGCCGAGGGCATCCCTGTATTTGAAGGCCACAGCCTGCGCGCAGTTGTGGAGATAGGGGCTTGTTCGGAAAGTATCGGTAGCCTTTGTCATTTTATTAGCGGTATTCTGAAAAGCGCATCCATTTGCTGAAAGCGAAGGGCGGACTCGTCGCCGTATTTGCTGACGGACTTGAACGCCCTGTCGAAAGACTTCATCTCGTTGAGGGCCTTGCTCTTGCTGAAGAACTTATCGGCGTAGCAGACTATCTGCTCCTCGACGGAGACGGGCGTCATGTCGCGGTGGGGGAGGGGGAGGTCCGCCTTGATGATATAATCGCGAGAAAGCCCTGATCCCGTATGCCTCTCGCAGACAAGAGCGTGGCGATGGAGACCGATGTATTCGAGCATTTGGCGGCCCATGATGCCGTGGCAGATGTAGGGGAGCGAGCCGTGGCAGTGGATGGAGGGGGCATCGGTCATGATGATGCCGACATCGTGGAGCATTGCGGCCTCGTGTACAAACTGCCTATCGGCTTTTAGTTCGGGCTTTTGCTCGACGATGGCGTCGGCAAGGTTGGCGACAGCCTTGCTGTGGGTCAGGAGAATATCCCAGAGATTCGTGTTGCGCTCGTAGAAACGGGCGATGACATCTTCTATTTGGGAATCGGTCATGGGGGGCTTGGGAGGGCTTAGTGGTGACGGGAGCGGAGTTCGCGTGCGACATCCTCGATCCTGTAGCCCTTGTGGGCGAGGAGGACAATGAGGTGGTAGAGCACATCGGCACTCTCGTAGATGAAATTCTCGTCGTCGCCAGAGACGGCACCGATGACGCACTCGACGGACTCCTCGCCAAACTTCTTGGCGATTTTGTTGGTGCCCTTCTTGAAGAGGCTGGTGGTGTAGCTTCCGTCGGGCATCTCGACATGGCGTCGGTCGATGAAATCTTGGAGTTCTTTGAGGAACATGACGTCGTTGGCCTCATTGGTCTCACCCCAGCAGGTGTCGGTGCCGGTGTGGCATACGGGGCCGTCGGGGTGAACCTTTATGAGAAGCGTGTCGTGGTCGCAATCTTCGGCCATGGAGACGACGTGGAGGAAATTGCCACTGGTCTCGCCCTTAGTCCAAAGTTTTTGGCGGCTACGGCTGAAGAACGTCACGATGCCCTCGTTCTTGGTTTTTTCGAGAGCTTCCTGGTTCATGTAGCCGAGCATGAGGACTTTGCCAGTGTTATCGTCTTGGATGATTGCGGGGACGAGTCCGGAGGGGTCTTTGGAGAAATCCATTTTAGGTTATGGTGTGAAGATTCGTTAAGTACTTGATTAAATGCGCCTTATGGGGATATTGTTTTGAGCGAGGTAGTTCTTGAGGTCGGGGATTGCGATATCGTGGAAGTGGAAAATGCTGGCGGCGAGGCCGGCATCGGCTTTGCCCTTTGTGAAGACGTCGCGGAAATGCTCCATGGTGCCGGCGCCTCCTGAGGCAATGACTGGAATGGAGAGCCCTTGTGAGAGTTGGGCGAGGGCCTCGCAGGCGAAGCCGTTTTTACAGCCGTCGTGGTTCATGGAAGTGAAGAGAATCTCTCCCGCGCCGCGTTCTTGCGCCTCGCGGGCCCACTCGAAAAGCCTCTTCTCGGTGGGGATTCGTCCGCCGTTGACCGTGACGCCCCATTGGCCGTCGGCCTCTTGGCGGGCATCGATGGCGACGGTGACGAATTGGCTTCCGAAATTGTGGGCGAGTTCGGAGATTAGCTCTGGGCGGCGCACGGCGGCGGAATTGATGCTGACCTTGTCGGCGCCGGCGGCGAGGAGCTTATCGGCATCGGCCATCTCGCTGATGCCTCCACCGACGGTGAAAGGTATGTTGATATGCCTTGCGATTCTCTCGACGAGTGAGGCGAACGTCTTGCGTTTCTCGTGACTTGCGGTGATGTCGAGGAAAACGAGTTCGTCGGCGCCTTGTCGGGCGTATTCGGCACCGAGTTCGACGGGGTCGCCAACGTTCTTGATATTGACGAAGTTGACACCTTTGACGGTTTGCCCGTCACGTATGTCGAGGCAAGGGATGATTCGTTTGGCTAACACGTTAAGTCGATTTTTCGCGAAGTTATTGAAAAAAGGCGTGGAACGGGCTTAGAAGTCGGGTCGGCGGAAAATAGCGTCGAGGACGACGGCTTGCTTGAGGTCGTCGGTGGTGAGGCGTGAGGACTCGGTGAGGGGTTGCATGACGGGGGCTGTTTGCGCCGTGGTGCGTTCACCCTCATCGGAGTGGAGGAACTCGGCCTTTTGTGCGCTTTGGGCTTTGCGCTTGTCCATCTCCCTTTTTTGTCGGGCGTGTTGTTCTTGGCGGAGTTTGGCCTCCTGGGCCTCTGCGGCTTTGCGGAGCTGCTCTTGCATTTGTTGCTGTGCGTCGGCTTGCTCGCGCTGCCTGATTATCTCTTCCTCCCATGAGGGCTGGGGTTGCTCGGGCTTGGGTGCTGCTTTGCGTTGCTGCTCAGCCTTTTTCTTCTTGGCTTTATTTACCTCGGAAATGATGGAGATGGCTGCGACTATGATTAGGACTATTACTTGTTCCATGGTGAGGATGGTTTTAGTTATTCATTTGCGAGGGGGTGTAGAGATCGCTTACACCTTCATCCCAACGCTGGATTTGGATGGGGGGCTTAAAATTGGCTTGCAATGCCATTGCCCATAGTTGGAGATTGATGCTGTCAATGAGGCGCGAAGCGACGGCCTTGATTACAGGGACTACGACGGTATTGCCGAGCAAATCGAAACCGAGCTTCTCGGAGATGTTGAACTTATAATCGTCGGGATAGCCAAACATTCGGAGACCTTCGCGAAGGGTGAGACGTCGGATGCCACCCTCGTCGGGGACAAAAATCTTTTGCATATCCATGGCGACAAGCGTCGGGGCGATATTGTTGGGGCCAAGGACTTTCCCGACCTCGAAGCTGAGCTTTCCCGTCACAATATTGTAGCCCATGGGCTTCGTCTCATCGTATACTCGATGAGAGAAAAGAGTGCCGTTCTCGCCCA
The DNA here is from genome assembly GCA_022768325.1 of Bacteroidales bacterium. Taxonomy (GTDB): domain Bacteria; phylum Bacteroidota; class Bacteroidia; order Bacteroidales; family Marinilabiliaceae; genus W3P20-009. Next base: position 12,004 of record JALEMI010000094.1, on the reverse strand, counting down.
CCCCCTTGACGAGTTTTTGGGGGTATTCTAAACGGACATAGCCTTTTGTGGCGAGGTCGTCGAGCATCTCCTTCAGGTCGGGCGAGGCGTAGAAGGAGGAGATCTGCTTTAGGGACAAGGGCATCCCGTCCATCCAATCTATGCCCCAGTCGGCAGCCCATTTCTTCTTTCGGCGCTCGGTCATCATGAGATTGAGGAGCTTTTTTTGCTCAGCCGACAGAGGACCTTTTGTCTCGAGATCCCACGAGTGGATGTTGTCCTTTCCACCTCGCTTGTCCTTGATGCTCACGCCATAAAGCTTGTCGACAGAGTAGTGGGCCAACAGGTTCTGCACGAACTTGCTTTTGGAAACAGGGAGACCTTTTTCCAACACACTACTCAACTTAACCAGTGGTTTTTGCGGGAAAAACAGATTGGGCTCCGTTCCGTTTAAAGTGCCAACGATATAGACACGCTCCCTCTTTTGGGGAACGCCAAAGGCTGAGGCATCTAAAACCTTGTAGGCGACAGTATAGCCAAGATCGGCAAGTTTTTGCTTGATGACTTTCAGAGTGTTGCCCTCATCGTGGTTAAGGAGGCCGGGGACATTCTCGAGGATGAAGCCGAGCGGCATTTTGGCCTTTAAGATGCGCTCTATTTCGAAGAACATGGTACCCCTGGTGTCGGCAAAGCCTTGCCTCTTGTCTGCCGCGGAGAAGGCTTGGCAAGGGAAACCGGCGCAGAGGATGTCGAAATCGGGTATTGAGTCCGCATCGATAAGGCGAATGTCTCCGCGAATCTCCTCGTTAGGATGATTTTGCCGAAGGACATCGACCGCGTAGGGTTTAATCTCGGACGTGAGGACGCATTCACCTTGAAGGCCTCGTTCGGCGAGGGCCTCCTCCAAGCCTTTCCTTATTCCGCCGATGCCGGCGAACAGGTCTATGAATCTGACATTGCGCACGTAAGGGGAATTGGTCTACTTTTGGGTGAACACGGACGTAAATGTACGAAAAAGGGCGGAAGGTGAGTATATGGGGAGGGGATAAAGAAGCCCGCCATGGACTGAAAGGTCCTGTGGCGGGTCTTGTATTTTGGGGTGCGGCGGTTGGTGGGGCCGGCGCACGTGGTAGGGTTTATTTCTTGGAGTTGGCGATGTTTTGGACGAACTCGTCGAAGAACTTCTCGGTGTCGGTTGGACCTGAGCTTGCCTCGGGGTGGAACTGAGTGGAGAAGATGGGCTTCGTCTTGTGGCGGATGCCTTCGTTGGTTCCGTCGTTGATGTTGACGAAAGAGGGTTCCCAATCGGGGCCGAGAGTGGCGGTGTCGAGCGCGAAGCCGTGGTTTTGGCTTGTGATGTAGCACTGGTTGGTGCCGCAGCGGATGACAGGGTGGTTGTGGGCGCGGTGGCCGTAGGGGAGCTTGTAGGTCTTGCACCCGGCGGCAATGCCGAGGAGCTGGTTGCCGAGGCAGATGCCGAAGATGGGCTTACCGATCTCGATGGCTTTCTTGATGTTCTGCACGGTGACTTGGCACTGCTGAGGGTCGCCCGGACCGTTGGAGAGCATGAGGCCGTCGTAGTCGATTTGCGTGAAATCGTAATCCCAGGGTACGCGGATGACAGTGACGTCGCGCTTGAGGAGGCAACGGATGATGTTGAACTTGGCGCCAGTATCGACCATTACGACCTTGTACTTGCCATTGCCGTAAGTCTGGACTTGCGAGGGGGAGACTTGTGCCACGAGGTTCTCCTTGTTTGGGTCGCGGAGTTCGACTGGTTGGTCGTCGAACTCAATCTTGCCGAGCATTGCGCCCTTTTCGCGTATTTTCTGCGTGAGGGCTCGGGTGTCGACACCTTCGATGGCGGGGACGTCTTGCTCGTGAAGCCATTGAGCCAGGCTCTTTTGGGCGTTCCAGTGGCTGTATTCGTGGCTATAGTCGGAGACGACTACGCCGGCGACATGGATTTTCTCGGACTCGAAGAACTTAGGCAGACCTGTCTCGGGGTCGACATCGTCATGAGGGACGCCGTAGTTGCCGATAAGGGGATATGTGAAGACCAGTATCTGACCCGCATAGGAGGGGTCGGTGAGGCTTTCGGGGTAGCCCGACATGGCGGTGTTGAAAACTACCTCGCCGGCTCGGGAGTGGTCGCCGCCGAAAGAGACTCCCTCGAACGTCGTACCGTCTTCGAGGACGAGCCTAATCTTTTTTTTCTGGTCAGACATTGTGCCTAAATATGTTGTATTAAATAATTGGCGATATGGTGTCGATGGCGCGGGCGTAGCCTTAGCCGTCGCGAATTTACAAAAAACTATGGGATAGAGACCATGGTGGCTCCGAAACCGTATTCACGGAAAGAGGCGTCTTGGAAATGGCAGTTCTTGTAATTGCGTTCGAGGAACTTGCGTAGCTCATTTTTGAGGACTCCTGCGCCTACGCCGTGGATGAAGACGATTCGCAAGCCACTGACACGCGCGTTCTTCTCCATAACCGTACGGACGTGGGCCATCTGTGCTTCGAGCATATCCTTATTGTCGAGGCCACGGGTGTCGGGGAGGAGGGCATCGATATGGAGGTCGACCTCAAGGATGTCGGAGGAGCGGCTTGGCTTGGAGACCTTGCGCGGCTCGGGCTTGCGGCCCTCGGCGGCGGCTTGATGGAGCTGCTTGTCGGTGAGTTGTTCGAGCTTGACGGCGAACTCGTCCTTGATGACGGGGATGAGGATGGCCTTTTGGTCGAAGAAATCGTTGTCGGCAAAGCTGCCATCGCGGAGCATCTTGACGCCACGGGGCTTGACCTCGACATTGTAGACGGGCTGGGCCGTGAAAGAGCGTATCTTCTTGAACATCAGGAGCTGGACCTGCCAGAGCTGGCCGTCGACCTGCATGGGGTTGAGGGTATCGATTTTCTCCTTGGTATTGGGTTCGATGGTAGCCGCGGCGATGAGGGTTGAGAGGCCCTTGGCATCGGTGCGGATGATGGCGTAGTGGGCGAAATAGTTGGAATCGTTGACGACGTGGAGATCGACCGTGCCCGTATTGCCGCCGTCGGTTCGCGTGAGGGCGAGATAGAAATGAGGCTCGGCGTCGTCGGTGGCATCGGCGTCGAAAGTGTAGGCTTGTGTCTTTGGCTTTTGGGGCTTATCGGCGGGGCGTGGGGAGACGGGGAGGACAGGCTCGTCGGGGATGTCGTCGTCATCATCGGCATCGACATCGGCATTGACGCGCTCGCGCCAGCTGGAGCCTTCGGCGAGGGGCTTGGGTTCTTTGCGGGTGTGGGGAGAAGCGTATTGTGCGGCGGCACGTGCGGAGCGGTTGTAGGCATCGCCTTGGAGACGGTGCTCGTTGTCGGCAATTACGACGACATCCTTGTCGAGGACGGGGATTTGGAAGCCGTCTTCGTCTTCGACGTAGACAGTGTGGGCGTCGATTTTAGCCACTTTGCCACCGCCCTCTTGGTTGAGGAATCGGACACGGTCGCCTATGTTGAGTTTCATGGTGCGGGATTGAGTTTTACATTGTGGGAGTAAATTTAGGGAGTTTTTTTGTGGTTTAGCTCAATTGCGTCGCGTCGAGCGGTTCATATTGAGCGGCGGCAATGGGGTTGGCGCACGAAAGGAAGCAGGAGGCAGACTTGCGCTTGCGAGTCTGCCTCCTGCGGTAATTGGGCGGTTGGTAGGGGTGGGCTTACCTCACTACGACTTTTCGTGTTTCAGACCCACGCCTTTCGATGTAGACGCCAGGGTTGCCGGTCCAGAGGCGGAGTGGGCAGTTTTTCCAAAAAGGGGGAGGACTTACGTCCCTCATCAAGGCACTGCGAGAGAAGTAACCCATTCTCACGGACATACAACCATCGGCAGTGGCGGGGAGCAGCACGAACACTTAATCTCACGAGGGGAGACACAAAGCGAACGGCATTTGAACGCCGTTTGAAGAGCGTTCGAATGCCGTTTGAAAAGGCAAGGGAAGGCGGGGAGAGACCGTCTTCCCTTGCTGAGATATGGGATGCAGTGTTCGCTTACTGGATTTTGGTGTTGTTGTAGACGCTTTCGAGGGTGTAGCTGGCATCGGTGTTCTCTATGGCATTGACCATGATGTCGATGATGTCCTTGCCGTTGTTGATGAAATCGCCCGTACTGTGGTTGATGAGGCCTGAGCACTCACGCCCCGCGCCCGTAGAGCCGTTATCCCAAAAGATAGGCGCGATGCCGTAGGTCTTTGCGGCTTTGCATACGTACTCGAGATAGTACTTGCGGAAAGCCTCGGCGCGGTCGTTGTCGCGGTGGACGCAGCCAATCTCGCCGATGTAGACACCGTAGCCCTTGTCGATGAACGTCGTCTTGAGCTTGGAGAAGGTGGAGGTGATTTGCGACTCGTTCTCGGAGGGGGCGTTGTCGGAAGAGGTGGCGAGGTGCCCCCAAGCGTTATACTCGGCTTCGAGGGTATATTTGTAGGGGTCGTAGTCGTGGACGGCGACGAGGACCTTGCCCGCAGGGTCGGTTGGGACGACGAGATTCTCGACGGTGAGGTCGGGATTGCAGACGTAGCCCGGGACACCGATCCAGCGTGTTGCATTATTACCTCCTGCGGCTCGGATGGCATTTACGGCCACTTGGTTCCACTCGTTGAGCGTGGCGTATTGCGCACCGCCGTCGGAACGGTTGGCACCCCATCCCCAGCCGCCATCGTGAATCTCATTGAGCGTCTCGAAGATGAGGAAATCGCCCTTATCGGCGAACTTGTTGGCGATTTGCGTCCACATGGATGTGAGCTGCTCCTTAACGGTGGTGTTGGTTGCGGCTGTTGTGGCGGCATTCTTGATGTCGAGCCAGTGTTTGGAATCGGCGCCGTCGTGGTGGATATTGATTATGGCGAAGAGGCCAGCGTTCTCGGCAAAGGAGACGACCTCCGCCACGCGGTTGAGCCATGCGTCGTCAATCTTGTAGTTGTTGGACGCATCGACGTGGCCGAGCCAGGTGACGGGGATTCGGACAGTCTTGAATCCGGCGGCCTTGACGGCGTTCATCGTGGCTTGTGTGCAGGCCTTATTGCCCCAGCAGGTCTCGTTGGAGACTCCATTGGCGTGGGCGTCGAGATTGTTTCCGAGATTCCAGCCCATGCCCATGGCGGTAACCATCTCGGCGGGAGTGGAGATGGAGGTGGGAGGGTTGTAGGTGAAATCGACGTAGGCGGGTGTCTCTTGCGACGTGAAAATAACCTTGCCGTCGGAATCGTAGGCGGAGAACTGCGCATTGGCATTTGGCACGAATGCGGCGGCGAGGAGGGCAAGAGCAGAGAGTATGTGTTTCGTCATGCTTATGGTCCTTTTGATTTTATTTATTGATGGATTCAAAGTTGGAAAAATGCGGCGGCTTGCCAATGGAAGCCGTCGCATTATAGTGTCTTACGGGCAAAACGATTTAGCCGAGGATGGAGTAGGCGATGGTGAGACCCGCCATGACCACGGAGACCATGGACATGAGCTTGATGAGGATGTTCAGAGAGGGGCCTGAAGTATCCTTGAACGGGTCGCCAACGGTATCGCCGACGACGGCGGACTTGTGGCATTCGCCACCCTTGCCACCGAAGTTACCTTTCTCGATATATTTCTTGGCATTGTCCCAAGCGCCGCCCGCATTGTTGAGCATGACGGCAAGCGTGAAGCCGGCAGTGATACCGCCGCCGAGCAGACCAATGACACCCGGGACACCCATGATGATGCCGACGGCGACAGGCACAATAATGGCCAAAAGGGAGGGGAGCACCATCTCATGTTGCGCGCCGCGGGTGGAGATCTCGACACAACGGGCGTAGTCGGGAGTTCCCGTGCCGTCCATGATGCCGGCAATCTCGCGGAACTGGCGGCGAACCTCGTCGACCATCTTGGCGGCAGCGCGTCCGACGGCCTTCATACTCATGGCGCAGAAGAGGAACGCCATCATGGCACCGATGAAGAGGCCACCGAGCAGCATGGGGTTGAAGAGCGAGAGGTCGTAGGCGGCTACGAAATCGCGGATTGTGGCGGAGGCTATTGAGACGGCATTCATATTGTCGGGCAGGTTTTGCGGAGCGACATCGCCGACGTAGAAAGCCGTGTCGCCAACGGTCATGAAGCCGTCGGCCTTGGAGGCCATGCGTCCGAGCCACATACGGACCTCCTCCATATAGGCGGCGAGGAGAGCCATGGCGGTGAGGGCGGCAGAGCCTATGGCGAAGCCTTTGCCCGTGGCGGCGGTGGTATTGCCGAGACAGTCGAGGGCATCGGTGCGCTTGCGGACCTCGGCGGGGAGGCCGCTCATCTCGGCATTGCCGCCAGCATTGTCGGCAATGGGGCCGAAGGCATCGGTGGCAAGCGTGACACCGAGAGTGGAGAGCATACCGACAGCGGCGAAGCCGATGCCGTAGACACCCATGGCGTAGTTCTCAAAACCGCCGGACGAGGCGAAAGCCGTGATGATGGCGGCAGCCACGATGACGACGGGCAGCCACGTGGAGTACATACCTACGGCGATACCCTCGATGATGGTCGTAGCGGCGCCTTGGCGAGTCTGTGCGGCGATGCCCTGCGTGGGCTTATACTCGTCGGACGTGAAGTATTCAGTACCTTGTCCAATGACGACACCCGCCACGAGACCAGCTACGACAGAGCCGAAGACGCCCCACGAAATCCAGTCGAGAGCTGCCATGGCGGCGACGGCTACGAGGATGAGCGCCGAAGCGCCACCCGTTCCGAGCAAGAGGGCGCGGAGGAGGTTCTTCTGCGTGGCATCCTCCTTTGTCCGGACGGCGTAGACACCGAGAATGGATAGGAGAGTGCCGATTGCGGCAACGACCATTGGCGCGATGATGAGCTGGAGCTGCCTCTCGTCGGAGATGGCGGGAATGGCGGCACCGAGGGCCGCAGTGGAGAGAATGGAGCCGCAATAGCTCTCGTAGAGGTCGGCACCCATGCCGGCCACGTCGCCTACATTGTCGCCTACGTTATCGGCGATGGTGGCGGGGTTGCGAGGGTCGTCCTCAGGGATGCCCGCCTCGACCTTACCGACGAGGTCGGCACCGACATCTGCGGCCTTGGTGTAGATGCCGCCACCGACGCGGGCGAAGAGCGCCTGAGTGGATGCGCCCATGCCGAAAGTCAGCATTGTAGCGGTAATCTCGACCATCTTGGTGTGGGCATCGGTACCCGGGTGGACGAGCGTGAGGCCGCAGAAGTCGAGACCGTTGGCCATGTTATCGGGCGTGAAGACCAGCTCATCGAGGATGTAGAACCATGCGGCGATGTCGAGGAGGCCGAAGCCGACAACAAGGAGACCCATGACCGCGCCCGAGCGGAAGGCGACGCGGAGGCCCTTATTGAGGCTCTCTTGCGCACCGGCGGCGGTTCGGGCGGAGGCGTTTGTCGCAGTCTTCATGCCGAGATAGCCGCAGAGGCCGGAGAAGAAACCGCCCGTGAGGAAAGCGACGGGGACAAATGGGTTTTGGACACCAAGATAAGCGAGGACAGCGAGCAGGACGACCATTACGGCGAAAACGCGGATTACGACACCGTATTGACGGCGGAGGTATGCCATGGCACCCTCGCGGACGAAGCCCGCAATCTCGACCATACGCGGCGTTCCCTCGCTGTTTTTCATCATACCGCGATAAAAGAGCCAAGCGAAGAGAAGCGCTACGGCTGAGCTTATCGGGACGATCCAGAATATGGAACTGGACATAGCTGTTTGTTTTATAAAAATTACACAAAAATAGGCGTTAGGCGAAGCAGTACCTTAACAAAACCATTGGAAAATGGGCATCAGGCGTACCGCATCGACCTTTTTTGTAAATATATGCAAATAATATCCAATTTCAAAACACTGTGTATAGTTTTGCCTACTTTTGTACGCATTTGGTTCCGTTGGTGACAAAACATAACGTGGCATCGCCAAACGGATTAAAAGGGAACCGAGTGAGAATCTCGGACAGTCCCGCTGCTGTATACCGACGGCGCAGAACGCAAAGAGCTGCGCCACGACAAGGGCCAAAACGAAGAGAGCCATTGCGCCAGAGAGGCGTGAGAAGGCGGTCCATGTCGCGAATCGGTGAGTCAGAAGACCTGCCAAATCATTTATTGCCTCTCAGAGCGGCAGCCACTCGAAAAAGAGAAGAGAGCTGACGGCGAGGGGGAGCGACGCCGGCCCCGTGGATTGGGCGAAGCGAGCGTCGGGAAATCACGGCGAGCCTCAGGAACGGTGGGGCTGGCTCGTGCGTCGAGTGGATTGGCGCGCGTGGCGTGAATGTGTCGTGATGGGCCTCCCCCACCCTTTTACTCCTTTTTCTTCACAAAAGACGATTGGCAAGTCCGTGCAAAGGCGCTGTATCTCGACGTGAAGAAAACACTGGCCATAGCACTTTTAGCCTCACTGACCGCAACGGAAGCCACACCTCAGACATCCGCCGCGGGGGGCGACATTGGCATCATGAGGGCCGACACGAGCGTCGCCCTTGGGGACGTTGTGTGCGTGGGCGAGAAGATGCGCTACTTGACGCCGAGCCAGACCTTGGATGGGGCGGAGCTGCAGAGCCTCTCGACATCGTCGGTGGCGGACGCGCTTAAATACTTCTCGGGCGTCCAGATAAAAGACTATGGCGGACTTGGGGGACTAAAGACCATGAACGTCAGGTCGTTGGGGGCGCAGCACGTCGGAGTGTACCTGGACGGAATACGGATTACGAACGCGCAAAATGGGCAGATAGACCTCGGGAAATACTCGCTCTCGAACATGGAGAGCGTATCGCTTTGCAACGCCAATAAGAGTGAGCGACTGCAATCGGCATCGGAATACGCATCGGGCGCGACGGTGTACATGAGGACACGGATTCCCGACGAGAGCGTGGCGGAAGTGGAATATGGGCACGGGTCGTTTGGTCACAATAAGATAAAGACACACCTGGGATTGCGCGGCGTAGGATTCTTGGACTACGAATGGCAAAGGACGGACGGCGACTATGAGTTTCGGTTTCGCTCGGCGTATGAGGACACGACGGGCAGGCGGCATAATGGGGACATAAGTTTTCAGCGGATGGAGGCTGTCGTGGTGCGAGGGGGGCTCAGGGCGCATGCGTATTATTACAACTCGGAACGAGGACTGCCCGGACCAGTGGTGCGGCGGCTATCGGACCAGTGGGAGAGCCGCGACAGGCAATGGGACCAGAACCTGTTCATTCAGGCATCGTGGCGCGGGAAGGTTGGCTCTACTGACCTGAAATTCAATGGGAAATATAGTTTCGACTACCTGCACTATCGGCAAGACGCACCATCGAACTCGTCGAGCATGAACATTGACAACCGCTACACACAGCAAGACGGATATGCAAGCGCGGCGGCATCGCACGGCATTGGGAAATGGGTGATGCTGACGGCATCGGCGGACGTGAGGTGGAGCGACTTGCAGACGGACGTTGTCGGGACGCCATACGTATGGCGGATGGACACGAAGGGCGTGGTCTCGGCAATTGGCGAAGCGCATGGGGCGGAGATTAACGTTGCCGTGCTGTACACGAACATAGACGACCATAGGCGTGGCGAGGCGGCATCGTTTAGTCGGCTGACACCGATGATCATGGCCTCGTATAGGCGCGGGGCGTGGGTATGGCGGGCGTTTTATAAGAAGATATTCCGAGCGCCGACGCTTAACGACCTGTATTACGTGCTGGTGGGGCGTGTGGACTTGCGGCCGGAGATTGCTACGCAAGGGGACTTGGGGGCGGACTTCCGGCTCGGGGGAATGCACGTGGCCATTGACCTATATCACAACACGATACGGGACAAGATTGTGGCCATGCCGACGAAATACCAATTCCGTTGGTCGATGACGAACTATGGGCGAGTGGAGAGCGACGGCGTGAGCCTCTCGGCGGGATATGGGCTGGACGCTGGGGCGGTGAGCCTTCGTGGGAACGTGAACTACACATGGCAGCGCGACATTGACCGTACGGATTGCGATGCGCCGGAATATGGGAACAGAATACCCTACTCGCCTGAACACTCGGGGTCGGCAATTGTGGAGATTGGGTGGCGAGGGTTCTCGCTGTGCGGCTCATTGCTGTATACGGGCGAGCGTTATTGCCTTGTATCGAACAACCCGTCGGACCTGTTGGAAGAGTGGCATACGGTGGACGTGAAATTGAGCAAAGAATTTGGATATAAGGCACTTAGGACGCAGATAAGCGTGGAGTGCAACAACGCGACGGACTCCAGGCACGAGGTGATAAAGCGATACCCGATGCCTGGGCGAAATTGGAAATTCACTATAAAACTATGTATATGAAGAAGAACAGACTTCTATTGCTGCTTCTTGCGGCAACACCAATCTTCAACGCTTGTTCTGACGACGACACAGACCCCGTAGTCCCGTCGGCATCGGAGAAAGAGCGCATCGTGGTGGTGTGCGAAGGCCTGATGGGCATGAACAACTCGACGGTGGCCGTGATAAGCGACAGCGTCGTGACCAACAACTGGTTCGGGCGCGTCAACGGGACGGAGCTGGGCGACACGGGCAACGACATCGTGATGGCAGGCGACACCGTCATGGCCATAGCCGTCAACGGCTCCAACCTGATTCAGTACGTTGGGCTGAGCGGCTGCGCTATTGGCGCGACGGAAGAGATACCGAACGTGCGGCGGATGGCGTTGGGCGGGAAGTATCTCTATGCGACATCGTACGCCAACGACGGGTACGTGGCTAAGATAGACCTGGCCACATACGCCGTTATGGACACCTGCAACGTTGGGTATGAGCCTGAGGGAATTGTGTATCACGAGGGGTTGCTATACGTCTGCAACACAGGCGGATACGCATACCTTGGCAGTCATGGGTATGAGAGCACCGTGTCGGTTGTTGACGCAGAGACGATGAAAGAGGTCAAGCGGATTGAGACGGGGTGTGTGAATCTCTGTGGACAGGTATCGGCGAACGGGAAATATATGTGCGTAGGGGCATCGGGCGACTATTACCTGGAGCCTGCCTCGACGGTCGTGGTCGACATGGAGAGCGGGGATTGCAAGAGCTTCGACTTCCCCGCCACACTGAGCGTGGCGTATGGCGACAAGTTTTACACCATCGGGACGAGCTATGATGCCAATTGGGTCCCCGTGGTCAGTTCGCACGTGATTTCGACAACGAGCCTGAGCGCCGTAGAGGGATTGGGCGAATATGCGGCGGCTGAGGAGTCACTCAGTGAAATAGGCGCACCATACGGGGCGTACGTATCGCCTGTTGACGGGACGCTGTACATTGGCGACGCACGTGACTACAAGAGCAACGGATTTGTTTACGCCTTTGGGAAAGATGGTTCTGAGAAGGGGAAATGGGAGATTGAGGGTGTGAACCCTGGGCATATTATCTCTTTTGGAGGGAAGTAGAGGAGAATTTGGAACGAGCCTACCATGGGAAGATGGTAGGCTCGTTTCTTGTTTTGTTTGTTCTGTGCTTATTGAGCAAGGGCATTTTTTTGTCGACAATGCTGGCGTATCGCACCTCTTTTTTTTAAAAAACTCACGGATGGTAGAGATTTGGAGGTTTAGCGCATTGCACACATTGCAACTCAACATCTACAAATCACTGAGTTCCTCGGGAGAAAGGCCAGTACAGCTGGCAATCGTATCGAGATCAAGCCCTTTAGCCTTCATCTTGCGAGCGGTCTCAATAGCCTGATGCTTCGCGCCTTCGGCTAAACCTTCTGCCCGTCCTTTTGCCTCACCTTCGGCTAAACCTTCTGCCCGTCCTTCAGCCCGTCCTTCAGCCCGTCCTTTTGCCTCACCCTCTCTCACTCCCGCATTCTTGGCCGAATTAAGCACATTGTACCAGTCGAGGTAAATCTTGAGGCTCTCCTCGTATTGTTCCTTTTCTCGCTGTTGAAGGTTGGCTACCGAGGCCTCCTTGAAGAGCTTCTTAAAGATGCCGTCCGTCAGTGCTCGTGGCTTATCCTCAAGCTGATAGAGGTTCTTTATCACGAAGAGCCATTTGTCGGAGAATGTCTCG
>JALEMI010000084.1 GCA_022768325.1 Bacteroidales bacterium | reverse complement strand
CAAGGCTGCCGTCCCGTCTTTAATCTTGGTGCTACCTCAACATGTCAAAGTTCGTTGCGTTCGCGCCTCCGTGGGGAGGCGAACCGAGTGGCAAATTTAGAAGGCTTTTTCGAGACTTCCAAATCTTTTTTTCAAGAAGTTATCTTTGCGGCCTCGGTCGTTTCCGAAAGCGAGTGCAAAGGTAGTGGGATGTTTTGGATTTGCAAGGGGTGGCGGGGAAGATTTTTTGTTGGGCGGGGTTATGGGTGTGAGTGTCAGGGGGTTGGGTGGGGTGTTAATTTGGGTTAATGGGGTTATGGGTGTGTGGGAATGAAAAAAGAGCCGCCCGTGGAGGGTGGCTCTGTCGTGGAAAGGGTTGAGAGTGTCGGATTAGGCTTTGACGCTTCCGACCTTGATGAGGTATTCAGCGATTTGGACTGCGTTGAGAGCTGCGCCCTTGCGGATCTGGTCGCCTGTGAGCCAAAGTGTGATGCCGTTGTCGTCGGCGAGGTCCTTGCGGACGCGCCCTACGTAGACATCGTCTTTGCCAGCGGACTCGAGAGGCATGGGGTAGACGTAGTTCTGCGGGTCGTCGACGAGAGTGACGCCAGGAGCGGCTACGAGAGCCTCGCGGACCTGCTCGACAGTGAGGGGAGCCTCGGTCTCGATCCAGACGCTCTCAGAGTGTGAGCGAAGAGAGGAGACGCGGACGCAAGTGGCAGAGGTTCGCACGTCGGAGTGCATGATTTTGCGTGTCTCGTTGTACATCTTCATCTCCTCCTTGGTGTAGTCGGTAGGAGTCATCTTGTCGATTTGCGGGATGACGTTGTACGCGAGCTGATGAGGGAACTTGCTGATAGTCTTGGCCTCGCCGGTCTCGACGAGCTCCTTGTATTGCTGTTGAAGCTCGGCCATTGCGGCAGCGCCGGCGCCGCTGGCGCTTTGGTAGCTGGAGATATGGATCTTCTTGATATGGGAGAGCTTCTCGATGGGCTGGAGGACGACAACCATCATGATGGTCGTGCAGTTGGGGTTGGCGATGATGCCTCGCGGGCGGTTGAGCGCGTCTTCGGCGTTGCACTCGGGGACGACAAGGGGCACATCGTCGTCCATGCGGAAGGCACTTGAGTTGTCGATCATGACGGCGCCGTACTTAGTGATGTCCTCGGCGAACTCTTTGGACACGCCAGCACCGGCGGAAGCGAGGACGATGTCGATGTCCTTGAAATCGTCGTTGTGCTTGAGCTCCTTGACCGTGAGCTCCTTACCGCGGAAAGTGTATTTTTTGCCTGCGCTGCGCTCGGAACCGAAAAGGACCAGCTCGTCGAGCGGGAAATTTCTTTGTTCGAGGATTCGGAGGAACTCCTGACCGACGGCACCACTTGTGCCAACGATAGCGACTCTCATTTTTGTGCTATGAAATTAAGTTTATATTTGTGAGGCACAGAGCGTTGGAGTGACCATTCCCCCACCCCGTGCCTGAAAATGTGGCTCAAAAGTATGAAAAAAATCCGAATCCGAGTGAGAAAAATGGCACTACGTGTTATTTTTTTGCTGTTTGTGTTTAATTCGCAGGGGTGTTTGTGTCAAACTACGCATCCGAAAGTCGTAATAAACGAGATAATGGCCAGCGCATCGGATCCGAAGGCCGACTACATTGAGATATACAACAGGAGCGACTCGCCGATTTGGCTGGACGAAATAACAATAGAATACACGGGTTCGGGGAAGCCGAAAAGATTTGGGACAGGCGGTGGAGCTACGACCTTGGCGGCGGGAGCATACCACGTGATGACGAAAGACGCGGACGCACTGGAGGACCTATTTGAGACGGCGAACCCGCAATGCGTGGTGAGCGTGGACGAGATGCCGAGCCTTGCGACAAACGGGACGATAGCCATCTTGGGCGCGGACAGCGCAGTGATTGACATCGTGCACTACCGCGAGGCGTGGCACAACCCGCTCATGGGGAGCCACAAAGACGTATCGTTGGAACGGATTGACACGGAGAGAGAGACGGACGACGCTGGAAACTGGACATCGGCAATTACGGAACACGGCAACGCCACGCCATCGGCACGTAACTCAGCATCGGCGAACAGGGGGAACGCGGACGACGGGCCTCGGCTGAAGATAAACACAAAATACATCTCGCCCCGCGGGAGAAACGGCGCAGCGGAGCGGATGGAAATAGAGATGCGTGGGAACGGAAGCGCGGGCGGAGTGACGATGACAATATACGACGGGGAGGGGCGACCCGTGGCACGACCATATAATAACGCGCCGGCGGGAAATGGACTGATGAGACTGACGTGGGACGGGCGGGACAGCGACGGACACATTGTCGCGGCACGGACGTACATTGTCCTTATTGAGACGTGGAACACGAGCGGGCGGAGCTGGACGCGCAAAGAAACCGTCACCGTTGGCGATTGAGCCGCGAGAGGGCGGGGCGCAAAAGCCAAGTAAGCATAAAAAAAGCCTATCTTTGTTTATTATGAAAGTTGTTCATGTCAATAAGACGGATGCGGCAGGAGGAGCCGCCGTGGCCGTCAGGCGTATACATAGCGCACTGATGAAAAGTGGGGTGGAATCGTCGATGCTCGTGGAAGTGCAGAAGACGGACGAGGTCCCCGACATACATTGCACGAGCAACAGCGCGTGGGAGAAGGGATTGGACTTCGTACACTTCGTAGCGGAGCGTCTGAAGATATTGCCCCATGAGCAGCATCGGATGATGAGATACAACTTCTCCATTGCTAACGCGGGGCGTGACATATCGACCCTGCCGGAGATTCGCAACGCGGACATAATACACCTGCACTGGGTGAACCAGGGATTCCTCTCGATGAACAGCCTTGAGAAATTGGCGGAGCTTGGGAAACCGATAGTGTGGACACTGCACGATATGTGGCCATTCACGGGGGGATGTCATTACGCGGGGACCTGCCTTGAATTTAACGAGCACTGTGGATTTTGCCCATTCTTGAGCAAGCCCGGGAAAAACGACCTCTCGGCGATATGCTTCCGGCAGAAGCGGGAGCTTTATAAGAAAATGAACATCAGCGTAGTGAGTTGCAGCCAGTGGCTTGACTCATTGGCCAAGAGTAGCGCATTGTTTCACAAAAAGCCTTGTTTCAACATCCCGAACCCGATAGACACGGACATCTTCCACCCATTGGACAAGAGTGCATGCCGCAAAGCGTTGGGCCTGCCGACGGACAAGAGGCTGCTGCTATTTGGCGCAGCGAAAGTGACAGACATACGCAAGGGATTCAGATTCCTGATGGAGGCCCTCAGCATAATATCGGACAACTTCCCCGCCGTGGCGAAATCGATAGAGCTTGTTGTCTTTGGGAAAGCCTGCGCGGAGCTGAGGGCTCAGAACGCGGGATTTAAAATCCACGAGATGAACTTCATTAACGACACGGCGACACTCGTGAGGCTGTATAACGCGGCGGACGCCTTCATCTTGCCCTCGTTGCAAGACAACCTGCCAAACACCGTGGTGGAGAGCCAAGCCTGCGGGACCCCCGTTGTTGGATTCCGCATTGGCGGCGTACCCGAAATGGTGGAACACAAAAAGACGGGCTTCTTGGCGGAGGCGAAGAACTCGCTCTCGTTGGCCAACGGCATATACTCCATGATGTTCTTCGACCACACGCACAAGCGCGACGCAGTGGCAGAACACGCCAGCAAACTGTTTGGCGAAAAGATGATTGCGGAGAAATACATGGAAGTTTATGAACAAGCCCTGCGGAACAATGGTTAGCAGCAGCCGTCCGACGGTGAGCATAATCACCATTACATATAACGCCGCGGAGACACTGGAGCGGACGATAGAATCGGTGGAGCGTCAGGACTACGGGGCGATAGAGTACATTGTGGTGGACGGCGCGAGCACCGACGGCACGATGGAAATTGTTGGGCGGCACTCGGAAATTGTCAGCAAATACGTATCGGAGCCGGACGGCGGCATATACTTCGCCATGAACAAAGGCCTCGCCATGTCGACGGGCGAGTATGTATGGTTCTTGAACGCCGGGGACGAGCTGAAAGAATCGGGGACGGTGAGACTGATGATGAGCAAGGGCGGGCGGGACGCTGACGTATATTATGGCGACACGGTGATTACCCGAATGGACGGCAGCGAAATTGGTAAGAGGCGGCTATCGCCCCCCGAGAACCTCACCCGCGACAGCTTCCGACGGGGAATGCTGGTATGCCATCAGGCATTTGTGGCGCGGCGGACGATATGCCAACCGTATGACACGCAATACAGGGTATCGGCGGACTACGAATGGTGCCTCAGCATCTTGGAGCGCAGCCGCAACACCGTCAACACGGGGATGACGCTTGTCCGCTTCTTGGACGGTGGCGTGACGAAACACAACATTGGGTTGGCATTGCGCGAGCGATTCGTGATAATGAGTCGTCACTTTGGATTGGCATCGACCATTGTACACCACATCCCGATAGCCGCAAAATTCTTTTGGTTTTGGGCCACAAAGGGTTGGTTTTGAGCGACACTATGAGAGAGAAGAGTTGGATTGGGCGGCGACTTCCGCAGATTGCGCTTGCGCTTGTTTGCGTAGCCGTATTGATAGGCCTTGTATTCGTCGGCATTTGCAGTAAAAAGATGGAGGCCATGATTCGCCACGACAGCGCAATGGTGAAAGCGCAGCTGCAAGACGCATACAGAGAAATCCAGCAATGCGACGAGGGCAGTCCCGAAATGGGCGTAGCGATAGAGCGAATATGGTCGAACCACAGCATCCCCGTGATTATATGCGACGGCGAAGAGAGCATCACGGCCGTCAGGAACCTGCGATTTGACGGCGACACGGCCGACATGAGCGGATTTAGCGAAAGGGAACTGCGGCGAGAACTGCGTAAGATAAAAGAGAGCGGCGACTCGATAACATTTGACCTTGGCGCGGGAATGCGTCAGAAAGTATATTGCGGCGAGAGCCACCTTGTTGGGTACGTATGGTTGATTGGCGTGATACCTTACGTCGCGTTGGTGGTGTTCATGATACTGCTGTGCGTAGGGTTGGCCGCCTTCATGACACGGAAACGGAGAATGGAGCGGGACAACCTGTGGAAAGGAATTGCGCGGGAGACGGCGCATCAATTGGGGACACCAATATCGGGAATCATGGGATGGCGCGACCTATTGGCGAGCGGGGGCGCGGACCCGAAGGAAGTGGCGGATAACATTGGGAAAGACATTGAGCGGCTGAGCTGGGTGATGGACCGATTCTCGCACATTGAGGGGACTCCGAACCTTAAGGAAGAGAGCGTGAACGACGACATACGCTGGGTGATAAGCTACCTGGCGGCGCGGGTGAGCCGGAAAGTGAAACTGAGCCTTGAAGAGCCTGACGGGGAAGTGAGAGTGCGGCACGACCCGACACTATTGCGATGGGCGATAGAGAACCTGTGTAAAAACGCAGCCCAGGCGATAAGCGGGCCTGGGGCGATAAGCGTCACACTGAGCAAGAAAGGCGCGGAACACGCGACAATAGACATACGCGACACGGGTCACGGAATGGACATGGCGACCCGAAAAAACGTATTTGAAGCCGGATTCTCAACCAAAACGGGCGGTTGGGGACTTGGGCTTGCGCTCGTAAAGCGCATAGTGGAAGAGAATCATAACGGGCGGGTGTACGTCTTGGAAAGTAAAGTAGGCGTAGGGACCACGTTCCGCATTGAGATATAGCTATTCAGTTCATTTTTCGGCAAGGCTAAACTCGTCGGCATCGGCGAGTGCGGGGAACTTGCGTCTGACCTCGGCGGCCCGCTCGGCGGAAACGTCTACCGTGAGGGCGGCAACCTCGTTATCGGGACATCGGGCGAAGTCGGCACCCCATGGGTCGTAGACGGCGGAATGGCCAGAATAGGGTATGTGGCCAGCATGACCAATGCGATTGACACCCACCACGTAGGCCTGATTCTCGATGGCACGGGCGCGGAGAAGAGTATCCCACTGGAGCATTCGGGAAGCGGGCCAATTGGCGACATAGATTATTGCGTCGTAGTCGGCACCTTGCGCTCGGCTCCAGACGGGGAAACGCAAATCGTAGCATACGAGAATAAGGAAACGGACGCCCTCGATATTGACCACGACCCTTTGGGCGCCGGCATTGTAGGATTGGGCCTCGCCGCCCATGGAAAAGAGGTGTCGCTTGTCGGAGACAGTGAGCGAGCCGTCGGGATGGGCAACGGTGAAACGGTTGAAGAAGCGGCCGCCCTGGGAGACGAGGACGGAGCCGGCGAGATGGGCATGGAGCGACATGGCGGTATCGACCATCCATTGGGTGACGAGAATGCCTGTGTCGGCATCGGCGGGAAGGGGCTTCTCGATGAAACCCGTGGCGAACATCTCGGGGAGGACGTATAGGTCGGAGGATTGGGCGGAGGCGATTAGGGTGCTTGCGGCGTGGAGGTTGGCGGGGATATTGCCGGAGAGGATGTCTGTTTGGAGGAGGGTGAGGTTCATGGGTGTCGGGGTTTTTGGGGTGTGGGGTGAAGATAGGGAATTATTTTGAAAGAGGTGGCGGGGACATCTGGTATGTGGAGAGGATAGTGAGATGTGGGCTTGATGGACAGTCGTAGGGAGGGACGCTGGGTTGACGGCCTCCGCAGATCTTCGGCAGGGCACACCCGCTACGCGTGTGTACCAGGTAATTATAGGTATGGCCTTGCTGGCCGGGGCAGAGTTGAGCGGGGGGAACGGGGATAGTGAGGCGGAGAGAAGGCCGCATTATGCGAGTTAGGCAGTCGCATGGCGTGTGTTTTTGACTGCGGGGGTAGAAAAAGAAAGCCCCTTGCGGGAGAGAGCGCAAGGGGCGAAGAATTATGGTGCGGGGCGTTAGAACGTGTATCCGAAAGCGAGAGTGTGGGTTGAGGTGCGGTTTTCACTGAAGTGAACAGTCTCGCAGTACATGGACATCACATCGCGGTAGTAGGTCAAATCGTATGTGAAATTGTAACATATATGGAAAGGACCGTGGGACAGCGCAAGACCGAGCCTCCAACCGAATTGGAATATTGCGGCGGGGTAAGCCTCATCGCGAGACAAGAGGTTAATCTTCTCACTATGTCTTGACTTTCTCCATCCGTAAGTATATTTTTCTTTACTTACCAGATTGAATCTGAAATTTGGACCTGTGGATGGAGCAATGCAAAAATTATTGTTGAAAAGAGAAAACCTATACGTCAAATCGACAGGAAGCGAGATGTCGAGAAAATTCCTGCGTACCGTCAGGGCTTCATCTGGTCGATAGTTACTGACATCGTGCGTCCATCCTAACTTTGCGCCGGCTTCAATGAAGAGAGGGGCTTTTTGCGTCAGCGGGAAGCCGTGCGTATAGGCGAGGGCAATGCCTTTGGGAATGTCGGACTCCTCGTTCACGTAGTGAATGACCTTCACCTCGTAGGCAATGGCGGCGCGAGAGTAGTGCTCTTGGGCGTGAAGGGAGAGGGGGAGGAGGGAGAGGAGGGAGAAGAGGAGCGTTAGAATAGCGGTTCTTTTTGACGGCAACACCGCAGTTTGCAATGAATTGTACCTTTTCATTTTTGGTTATGTAGCTTGATGTTTATCGTGAGAGCAACTTGCTGCCGGCTTGCGAAATCACTCTCATAAACGGGCGCAAATCTATGAAGAAATACGCATAAAACCTAAAAAAAAAAAATGAATTTTAGATTATTCGCTCAGTTCTTTGTAATTTTCTCATAACCTCTGAATAATTCGACATTTTTCCAGGGAGACCGACCTTGTTAACAACTCTCCTTGTTCCGGGGGGCGAGTAGCCGGCAAGAGAGGTATGACCATGCGGGACAATCGGAGCCAGACCACATACCCACTCTCTCAGAGGCGGGCGGAAACGAAGCAATAAAAGCCCCTTGCGGGAGAGAGCGCAAGGGGCGAAGAAAATCATCTTATGGGAGCTAGAACTCGTAGCCTATGAAGAGAGTCCGAGTTGAGGAGAGGTTATCGCCAATATGCTTAGTAGAATATGAGCTACACATAACTTCGCAAAAAGGAGTAAAGTCGTAGGTGAAATTGAAACCTACGGAAAGAGGGCCGTGTGATACAGCAACTCCGACACGCCAACCGAATTGGAAAATGGCAGCAGGATAGGCTTCATGACGTGCCAAATAGTTGATTTTCTCGGTCTTCAGGTCCTTACTTGCTCCGTAATAGGAAATCTTCTGCCTGGCAATTAGGTTGTACCTAAAACTTGGTCCAGTTGATGGCGCAAGTCGAAGATTGTCATTGAAGAGAGAAAAACGATAAGTTAGGTCTACCGGGAGGGAGATGTCGAGATAGTCCATACGAACAACGTCGTCCGCCCAAGGGCGATAGTTTTTAACAAGGTGGCTCCAGGATAGTTTCGCACCCGCCTCGATAAACAGAGGTGCCTTTTGCGTGAGGGGGAAACCATGAGCATAGGCGAGAGCAAGACCCTTGGGGACATCTGAGGGTTCGTTTTCGTAATGCAACTACTTCACCTCGTAGGCAATGGCGGCGCGGGAGTAGTGCTCTTGGGCGAGGAGGGGGAGGGGGAAGAGGGAGAGGGGGGAGAAGAGGAGCGTTAGAATAGCGGTTCTTTTTGACGGCAACACCGCAGTTTGCAATGAATTGTACCTTTTCATTTTTGGTTATTGTAGCTTGTTGTTTTTTCGTGAGAGCGACTTGCTGCCGGCTTGCGAAATCTCTCTCATAAACGGGCGCAAAGCTATGAAGAAATTCCATCGGATGAACACGAAAAGCTATGATTTTCAACTATTCGTGCTGTTTTACTTGGAATTTTCAATAACATTGCGACAAATAAAACAATAAGCCGTATATGCAAAAACGAAGCCGCCGCCCCGAGGAAACGGGACGGCGGCTGAAGGTATCTGTATAAGGATTAGTCCTTAAGCTTAGCCTTGAGGTACTCGCGGTTGAGGCGAGCGATATTGGCGATGGAGACGCCCTTTGGACACTCAGCCTCGCAAGCACCGGTGTTGGTGCAGTTGCCGAAACCGAGTTCGTCCATCTTGGCGACCATGGCCTTGGCGCGGCGTGCGGCCTCGACCTTGCCCTGCGGGAGGAGCGCAAGCTGGCTGACCTTAGCGGAGACGAAAAGCATTGCGGAGCCGTTCTTACAAGCGGCGGCGCAGGCACCACAGCCGATGCAGCTGGCGGCGTCCATAGCCTCGTCGGCAGCGGGCTTGGGGATGGGGAGCGCGTTGGCGTCTTGTGCAGAGCCACAGCGGATGGAGGTGTAGCCACCGGCCTGCATGATCTTGTCGTATGCAGAGCGGTCGACCATGAGGTCGCGGATGACGGGGAAACCGGCGGAACGCCATGGCTCGATGGTGATGGTCTCACCATCCTTGAAGCGGCGCATGTGGAGCTGGCAGGTGGTGGTGTGACCGTCGCGGCCGTGTGGGTGGCCGTTGATGTAGAGAGAGCACATGCCACAGATGCCCTCGCGGCAGTCGTGGTCGAAGACGACGGGCTCCTCATGCTTTGCGACGAGCTGCTCGTTGAGAGTGTCGAGCATCTCGAGGAAAGACATATTGGTAGAAATGTTCTGGAGGTTGTAGGTCTCGAAGTGTCCCTTCTCCTTTGGTCCCTTCTGACGCCAGACCTTGAGCGTGATGTTTATAGTTTTATCCATTGGGAATGTCTCTTAAAAAAGATGTGTAAAAACTCGCTTTGCGGATCTGTTACTCCTTGTAGTTACGGGTCTTACGCTCCGTGAACTCGTAGTCGAGAGGCTCTTTGAGGAGCTCTGGGTCTTGATCTTCGCCCTGATAGTGCCAGCAGGAGACGTAGGAGTAGAGTTCGTCGCGGCGGAGTGCCTCGCCGTCTTGTGTCTGGTACTCCTCGCGGAAGTGGCCGCCACAGCTCTCCTCGCGGTTGAGCGCGTCGATGGCGATGAGGTAGCCAGTGTCGATGAAGTCGGAGAGTCGGAGAGCCTTCTCGAGCTCGATGTTGAGGTCGTCGGCCTTGCCTGGGACATAGACATTGGACCAGAACTCCTTCTTAATCTCCTTGAGCTTGGTGAGGGCGGTTGTGAGGCCTTCCTTGGTGCGGCCCATGCCGACGTACTCCCACATGATGTGGCCGAGCTCCTTGTGGATGGAGTCGACGGAGCGCTTGCCTTGGATGCCCATGATCTTGGCGATCTTGTCCTTGACGGCCTTCTCGGCGGCATCGAACTCGGGAGCGTCGGTGGGGATGCGTGGGACCTGAATCTGGTCGGCGAGATAGTTCTGGATGGTGTAAGGGAGGACGAAATAGCCGTCGGCAAGACCCTGCATGAGAGCGGAAGCGCCGAGACGGTTTGCGCCGTGGTCGGAGAAGTTAGCCTCGCCGATGCAGAAGAGGCCGGGGATGGAGGTCTGAAGCTCATAGTCGACCCAAATGCCGCCCATGGTGTAGTGGATGGCGGGGAAAATCATCATAGGGGTCTTGTAGGGGTCTTGCGCCATGATCTTCTCGTACATCTCGAAGAGGTTGCCGTAACGCTCGCGGACGCGGTCCTCGCCGAGACGTTGGATGGCGTACTTGAAGTCGAGGAATACGGCGAGACCCGTCTCATTGACACCGAAGCCGGCATCGCAACGCTCCTTGGCGGCGCGGCTTGCGACGTCGCGGGGGACGAGGTTGCCGAAAGCGGGATAGCGACGCTCGAGGTAGAAGTCGCGATCCTCGTCGGGGATGTCGTTGGCGGTCTTCTTGCCGGCGCGGATGGCCTCGGCATCCTCCTTCTTCTTAGGAACCCAGATGCGGCCGTCGTTGCGGAGGCTCTCGGACATGAGGGTCAGCTTGGACTGGATGTCGCCGTGGACGGGGATGCAGGTGGGGTGAATCTGGCAGTAGCAGGGGTTTGCGAAGTAGGCGCCCTTGCGGTAAATCTGCATTGCGGCAGAGCCGTTGGAGCCCATGGCGTTGGTGGAGAGGAAGTAAGTATTGCCGTAGCCACCGGTGCCGATTACGACAGCGTGAGCGAAGTAACGCTCGATTGCGCCAGTTGTGAGATTGCGGACGATGATGCCGCGAGCACGACCGTCGATGATGACGAGGTCGAGCATCTCGCGACGGGTGAAGAGCTTGACGGTGCCGTTCTTAATCTCCTTGGAGAGAGAGGAGTAGGCGCCGAGGAGGAGCTGCTGGCCCGTCTGACCCTTGGCGTAGAACGTACGGGAGACCTGAGCACCACCGAAAGAGCGGTTGGCGAGGAGGCCGCCGTACTCACGAGCGAAGGGAACGCCCTGTGCGACGCACTGGTCGATGATGTTGTTGGAGACCTCGGCGAGACGGTAGACATTGGCCTCGCGGGCGCGGTAGTCGCCGCCCTTGATGGTATCGTAGAAGAGGCGATAGACGGAGTCGCCGTCATTCTGATAGTTCTTGGCGGCGTTGATGCCACCCTGGGCTGCGATGGAGTGAGCGCGGCGTGGGCTATCTTGGATACAGAAGTTGAGGACATTGAAACCCATCTCGCCGAGAGTTGCGGCAGCGGAAGCGCCAGCGAGACCTGTGCCGACGACGATGACGTCGAGCTTACGCTTGTTGGCGGGGTTTACGAGACGCTGATGGGCCTTGTAGTTGGTCCACTTCTCGGCCAACGGGCCCTGAGGGATTTTGGAATCTATAGTGTTTGCCATGATTGTCGTAATGGTTATTGAATCAAAATGTTTAGGCTTAAACTATTGGCAGCAAGAGCAGAGAGGGAAAACTCCGAAGGCGAAGCCGAGTACGACGGCGGCGAAGCCGAGGCATACGATGGTGGCGTACCACTTAGCGGCGGTCTTCCAACGCTCGAGCCATACGAGATTGTTCAAGCCGATGGTCTGGAGCATGCTCCAGAAACCGTGGGAGAGGTGGAACCAGAGAGCAGCAATCCAAACGACGTAGGTGATGGCGACGGGCCATTGGCCGAAGTAGAAAGCGAGCCATTTTGCGCCCTCGGTGTGGCCAGCGATTTCGCTGGAGATGCCAGCGAGCTCGGAGAACATCATGTTGTACCAGAAATGGGCGAGGTGGAGACCAAGGCCGAGGAGGACGATGATGCCGAGGACGAGCATATTCTGCGAAGCCCACTCGACGTGCGCCGGCTTGTCGACGACAGCGTAGCGGTCGTTGCCACGCGCCTTACGGTTTTGCACCGTGAGGATGAAAGCGTAGATGATGTGGAAGATGAAGCCGAGCGCGAGGACTGCGGTACCAGCGAGGGCGTACCAGTTGGTGCCGAGGAATTCGCATACGGCATCGTAGGCCGGCGCTGAGAATGCGGCCACAAGGTTCATGCACATGTGGAAAAGAAGGAAGAGCACGAGGAAGATACCCGTCACGCTCATAATCAACTTCTTACCAATGGACGATTGGAAGATTGAGCTCATAAATTGAATTGAAAAATTATTTGTGTTAAAAAGAGATTGCCGCGTTGGTATATGTTTGTGCGCACACAGATTTGCGGCGGGGGATGCGTCCACCACAAATCGATGTTTGATTTTGTACGCAAAAATAAAATAAGGTTGCCAAAGGAGCGGGGGAAATGGGGAAATTATTCTTTATTTGAAGTCGGTCTATTCGAGCGGGGAGGGAAAGGGAGCGTTGTTTGGGGACGTGCGGCGCGACGGAAGTGGACATATTTTTTGCAGAACGAGCGAAAATGTCTAAATTTGCGCCTCGTAAAGCCCCGATGGCGGAATTGGTAGACGCGTTGGTCTCAAACACCAATGGAGCGATCCGTCCCGGTTCGAGCCCGGGTCGGGGTACGGAAATAAGCCTGTAAGTCGTTGACTTATGGGCTTTTTTTTGTGGGGAAATGGTCACGGTATGACAAAATTTGCGAACCTTGGCGAGGAAGTGTTTAACGACTACTGGATGAACTACTTGGCCCAGGACATGGCAAATATGGTTGAACTCGCCCAACCATACTATTGTGATTTGGAAGGCTTTAAGAAAATCAGAAATATACCCTAAGATGCAGCTCTCGTTGTTTTCTGAAACTGAGCGTCAGAGCGTTACGAGATTCCCCTCGACGCGTTATCAGGGC
Source organism: Bacteroidales bacterium (assembly GCA_022768325.1). GTDB lineage: Bacteria > Bacteroidota > Bacteroidia > Bacteroidales > Marinilabiliaceae > W3P20-009. The sequence continues at coordinate 12,677 of JALEMI010000084.1, read as the reverse complement.
AGCAAAGCCAAATTCGTTGATTGGATTTGGCAGGAGATTTCCGACCTGTCATTTCAGACGGCATTGGACGCCATTGGCGGCACGGGGAGTGTGGCATATAAGCTGAAAGAAAATGGTAAGTCTGTGACTTACAACGACATTCTACCTTTCAATTCAATAATTGGCAAAGCGATAATTGTGAACACGTCGGTATTGCCGACAGACTCAGATGTTGACTTCATCTTAACAGAACAGACGGGGGGTGGAATACCCATCTTTTATTGAGGACAATTTTAAGGACATATACTTCACGGACGAGGAGAACCATTGGCTGGACGTGGTGAGATATAACATCTCCCGTATGGAAGACGGCATCAAAAGGTCGATAGCCTGGTTTGCGCTATTCCAACCATGCATAATAAAACGGCCGTATAATCTATTCCACTGCAAAAACTTGTACGTCCGCCTCTCGGACGTGAAACGCTCATTTGGCAACAAAAAGACGTGGGACACGCCGTTTGAAACGCACTTCAGGGCTTTTGTACAAGAGGCCAATAGCGCAGTATTCAAAAACGGGACGCAGTGCCACGTTCTAAACTCTGACGCCGCGAGCATAGTCAACACCTACGACTTGGTCTACATAGACACCCCTTACGTGAACAACAAGGGTGTTGGCGTTGATTATGCTGATTTTTACCACTATCTCGATGGGCTGATTAACTACGACAACTGGGCGAGCCTCATTGACTACAACAGCAAGCACCACCGCCTGAAGAGGACGTATAACATTTGGACAGACAAAGAGAACATCCTGAACGGATTTGAGCAGCTGATTAATCAGTTCAAGGAGAGCATTTTGGTCTTCTCGTATCGTTCGAACGGCATCCCTTCAATTGAAACATTGATCGGCTTGTTAGAAAAGCACGGGAGGGAAAACCAGGTACACTACTCAAAAGAGATGAAATACGCACTAAGCGACACCACGCCGAAAGAGGTCCTCATAATTTCTTGCTCGAAATGAGTTTTATGGGGTCTGGCCCATTGCAATATTGCTTTTTTGAGCGGAAATCCTAATTTTGCTTATAAAAAGTAACTAAAATGCCCGCTCCTGTAATATTATTCGCATACAACCGCCCGGACCACACAGCCCGCGCCTTACGCAGCCTGGCCTCAGCAGACATGGCGCAAACGACCGACCTTGTCATTTTTTGCGACGGACCGAAAGAGACGGCCGAAGACGCTCAACGGACAGCCAAGGTGAGGGAGACTTGCCACGGGGCGAAAGGCTTCAGGAGCGTCAACGTGGTGGAGCGGGAGCGCAACATGGGCTTGGCCGCCAACATAATTGACGGCGTGGGGCAAGTGATTAAGGAGCGGGGGCGCGTGATAGTTCTTGAAGACGACCTGACGGTCTCGGGCTTCTTCCTACGATACATGAATGCGGCGTTGGACTATTACGAAGGGAGGGGCGTATTCTCCGTGGCGGGTTATTCGCCAGAGCTTGACCTCCCGAAAGATTACAGCGTCTCGACATACATGATGCACAGGAACTGCTCATGGGGATGGGCGACGTGGCGCAGCCGATGGGAAAAAGTGGACTGGGACGTGGCGACATTCGACACCTTCATCCGCGACAGCCGTAGGCGACGGGCATTCAACGAGTGCGGAGACGACCTCAGCCCGATGCTCCTGCGATGGAAGACGGGCGAGATAAACTCTTGGAGCATAAGGTTTTGCTACGCGGGATTCGCGTGCGGCGAGCCGACAGTATACCCCCGAAAAAGCCTTGTCCGCAACGGCGGAGCTGACGGCAGCGGGACGAACGTAGGCGCGACAAACAGATATGACACGCCATTGGCCGCAAACATCGGGCTACAAAACTTCTGCACGGGCGTGGCACCCGACCACAGGCTCGTATCGCAATTCAGGAAATTTTACGACACGTCCGTCATCCGGCGGATAATCAACACCTTGAAGAGGTGGCGTTACATTGCCCTTGGACGATAGGGCGGCGGAGGGCTATGCCCCCCACCCTTTCCACCGCAAGAAATCGCGCATCTGATATTGGCTGAAAAAGAGGTGCAAATCCTCGAAGAACTTGCCTACGCCGGGATGGTACGTCTCGTCGAATGCGCTGTTGCGCCATGAGCAGCTGAAGACACCGCCAAAACGCCTCACCTCGTCGAGCATCTCGCCCGTCGCGAGAAAAATGTCGTCGTAAGAGAGCGAGCGGCGACCAAGGACAGCAGAATCCGTCATTGCCAACGGGACGACCACAACAGGGACCTCGCACTGCCTCTCGTGGTCGAACGGACGGAACGGGAAGCAGTAGCTATTGCGGAAGCCCTCATGATCGGAGAACCCAAAAGAGAAATCGGCATAGAAACCCGCTTCGGACATGGCGCGGAAGGAACCGCGAGAACCGACGGCAAGAGAGTGCTGACGCACAATGCGTTCCACACGAGGAGAGACGCGGATTAGCCGCTCGAAAGCATCGAGATATGCTTCGGAATCGCGACAAGACATCGGCGCAAGAAGCCCTACCCTATTGCCACGCGAGGAGAGCGTCTCAATGAGTTTGAGCAGGGCCTCGTCATTGGGGAAATCATTGTCGGGCGAAAAGAACCAAGCGGATTTATAGCCTATGTAGGCCTCATTGTCCTGGATGGCGTCGAAGCTCCAATAGGGATTGGCATCGTGGCGAAGGCGCATCATGTTGAGAAGCGAAACGACCGCAGCACGGGCCAGACGTCTCCGACTGGTATCGCACGGCCTCAAGCCGAGAACCTGCGCCAGGCGACGGAACGACCTACGCCACGTGAAATAGCTCACCTTGTCAACATCGTGCGAGAGAAGGAGCGACGCACCGCCGATGGGGCTTAGCGTCTCGCAACGCAATCCGCTAAGCTCGCACTGCCGCTTGATGGCGGCAACCATCCACTCGAAATAGTAATTCACGACGGGCCTGTGAGCCACGCCGAGCCTCTCTTGCAATGAACCGGCGTAAGGGAAACGTCCGCCCTCATCTCGCACGTCGGAATGCCACTCTTGCCATGCCGAAAGGAGGCAGAACGCGCTCTTTACGAAATCGTGACACACGACGACACGCCCGCCCTCGACAACAAAAGGCTCGGGGCGAATATCTTGACCCGGGAAGAGCACGGGAATGCCGTCGATGGCGAAATCCGTACGAAGTGGCGCATCGGAGCGAGGCCAATTGAGGACCTCTGACAGCGGGACATCCGCCTTGACAAACTGACCGAGATGGGCAAAGACGTATGCCTCCTCGGCATCGGAAAGAGGGCGGTCGAAACGTGGCGAATCCATGGGAGGATAGTTTTTTTGACGAAGGCAAAGATAAATAGTAAATTCACGTACTTTAAGCGTCGACGAATCAAGATGAGAGCCGTAATACAGAGAGTCAGCCGCGCAAGCGTCGTGGCGGACGGCAAGCATGCCGGCAGCATTGGCCGTGGGCTAATGGTCCTGCTGGGTGTCGAAACGGCCGACGGGCCAGAGGTAGACATGGAGGAAGTGGACTGGCTTGCCCGAAAAATTTCCCAGATGAGAATTTTTGCCGACGAGGCCGGCCTTACGAACCTCGCGGTATCCGACGTAGGCGGCGACATCCTCGTCGTCAGCCAATTCACCCTTTTCGCCAAGACTAAAAAAGGCAACCGCCCCTCGTTTATTGACGCGGCGCGGCCTGAGGTGGCCATACCCTACTACGAGGCGTTTGTGGCAAAGCTGGGCGAAGTGACGGGGCGCGAGATTCCGACGGGCGTATTTGGCGCAGACATGAAAATTGACATGGAAGCCGACGGCCCCGTCACCATAATAATCGACACACGCGACAAGCAATGACAGACGACATCTCGCTACGCGACGCCCAGCGCATGGTGGACGAGTGGATTCGCACCGTCGGTGTCCGCTATTTCGGTGAGCTGACCAACATGGCCTGCCTTACGGAAGAGGTGGGAGAACTGGCCCGCATCATGGCTCGGACCTACGGCGACCAGAGCTTCAAACAGGGCGAGAGCCACGACCTGGGCGAGGAGATGGCAGACGTCTTGTGGGTTCTCATCTGCCTTGCCAACCAGACGGGCGTAGACCTTACCGACGCATTGCGCACCAGCCTTGCTAAAAAGACAAAACGCGACGCCGAGCGTCACAAGCAGAACCCTAAACTCGTAAACGACAATCAACACATTTGTGATAATGAAAAACATTGACGAAATCTTGGGCGAATACCCATACAACGCCCATCAGCTTGACAACCTTGAAGCAGCCATCGACACGCACCGTGCCAACTCGGCACCCCTGCTTGACGACCCCGATGCCCTCGAAACCATGTTCAACAGCATCGACCTGACGACACTGAGCCACACCGACTCGGCGGCCAGCGTCAAGGCCTTTGTGGAGAAAGTCAACAAGTTTGCCACTGAATATCCTGACCTGAAGAACGTTGGCGGCATTTGCGTATACTCGGTATTCGCGCCCATCGTCAAGGCGAACCTTAGGGTCGAGGGCGTACATAGGGCGGTAGTAGCCGCCTGCTTCCCCTCGTCGCAAGCCTTTGCGGACATCAAGGCCGCCGAGGTGAGGAAATCTGTTGAGGCGGGAGCCACGGAAGTGGACGTAGTAATTTCGGTTGGCGAATTTCTTGACCACAACTACCAATTTGTATTTGAAGAACTACTCGCCATCCGCGAGGCGTGCGCCGGTGCGCGTCTGAAAGTGATACTGGAGACGGGCGCCCTCGCAAGCCATGAGCAGATATGGGACGCGAGCGTAATAGCCATGGAGGCTGGCGCCGACTTCATCAAGACCAGCACGGGCAAGAACTGCGGCGGCGCGTCGCCCGAGGCGGCCATCATCATGTGCGAAGCCATCAAGGCATACGCCGCGAAGACCGGCCGCAAAGTGGGATTCAAGCCCGCAGGCGGAGTATCGTCGGCAGCCGAGGCTTGCCTGTACTACGAAATTGTAAAGTCCACACTTGGGCGGGAGTGGCTCGTCAACACCCTCTTCCGTATTGGCGCGAGCAGACTGGCCAACGCGCTTCTCGGTCGAATACTCGAACTGAAGGGGCGTGCCGTACCAGAAAAAGTCTTCTAACGAAACGAATCCATGTCGCTGATTAACAAAGTCATAACGTCCGCATATTCGCGTCGCTATAAGCAGTTTGACCGCATGGAGACCGACGGACCCGCCATCCAGGCGGCCCAGCTTGACTACCTTATCGGCAAAGGGACCAAAACGAAGATAGGCCGCGACTGGGGGTTGCGCCCGGGGATGAGCTATGCCGACTTCAACAGATTGGTGCCCGTGGGCGACTACGAGACATTCCGCCCATACGCAGAGCGGATGCTCGCGGGAGAGAGCGACGTGACGTGGCCGGGGCGCGTGCGGTGGTTCGCAAAGAGCAGCGGCACAAGTGGCAGCAAGAGCAAGTACATCCCCGTGACGGACACCGTGCTCGCCAATTGCCACATGCGCGGAAATCATGACGTGATAGCAACATACTTCCGCCAGCATCCGGACAACAACGTATGGCGCGGCAAATGCCTCACCCTTGGCGGAAGCAAAAAACTGACCGCCGAAGGGTCGGGCGTCCAGACGGGCGACCTCTCCGCCATCATGATTGGCAACGCGCCCTTATGGTCAGACCTCTTCCGCGCGCCGAAAAAGGACATTGCGCTCATTGCCAATTGGGAAGAGAAACTTGAAAAGATAACCAAAGCCACCGTCGGGACCAACATAACGTCGTTGGCGGGCGTACCGAGCTGGTTTCTCGTCTTGTTGAAATACATCATGGCGAAGCAGGGCGCGAAGACCATTCAGGACGTGTGGCCAAACCTTGAGCTGTTCATCCATGGCGGGATAAACTTTGCGCCATACAGGGAACAGTATAAGGAACTCGCCCCTGGCGGAATAAACTTCCTGGAGACGTATAACGCCAGCGAGGGCTTCTTCGCATTACAGACTGACGCGGCGGACCCGGGCCTCATGCTCATGCTCGACTACGGCGTTTTCTTCGAGTTCGTGCCTCTTGACGAAGTGGGGCAGCCGCATCCCGCGGGGATAGTACCCTTGGAGGGCGTTGTCCCTGGCGTGGACTATGCCATGGTCATCACGACCAACGGCGGACTGTGGCGATACATGATTGGCGACACCGTCCGTTTTACGCAGACCAAGCCGTGGAAGATTGTCATCAGCGGACGCACAAAGCTGTATATCAACGCCTTTGGCGAAGAGCTAATGATAAGCAACGCCGAGGCCGCCATGGCAAAGGCTTGCCAGGAGACGGGAGCCATCGTGAAAGAATATACCGCCGCGCCCGTCTTCATGAACCAGCAGACGCGCGGATGCCACGAGTGGCTCGTTGAGTTCTCCAAACGTCCCGAAGACGTCGACGCATTTGGCGAGGCCCTCGACAAAGCCCTGCAAAGCGTAAACTCCGACTACGAGGCCAAGCGATATAAAGACATAACACTGGCACCGCTGCGCCTTGTCGTGGCAAAAAAGAACCTCTTCGAGGGGTGGCTCGCCGCGCACGACAAGATGGGCGGCCAGAACAAAGTGCCACGACTGCGCAACGACCGCAGCCTCATCGACGAGCTTTTGGAAATGAACACATAAAAAACATGAAGGGGGAAAGCCCATGTACATAGGCATTGCAGGAAACATAGGCAGCGGCAAGAGCGCCATGGCCAAACTATTGGCCGACGAATTTGGCTTCGCGACATTCAACGACAACCGCGAGGAGAACCCATACCTCGCAGACTTCTACTCCGACATGCCGCGCTGGGCACTGACACTCCAGATTAGCTTTTTGACAAAACGGTTCAAGACCACCCAACGCGCCATGTGGGGCAGCGAAATGGTGGTCCAGGACCGCACGATATACGAGGACGTACACGTCTTCGTAGAAAACTTGCGCACCATGGGCATCATGTCCGAGCGCGACTATAAGACCTACCGCGAGCTATTCGACGTGATGGACGCCTTCCTGGCCCCGCCGCGTCTGCTCATCTACCTTAGGGCCTCGGTGCCGAAGCTCATGAGCCATATCCAGCAACGCGGCGTGGCGTACGAGTCGGCCATAAGCCGCGAATACCTGACATTGCTCAACAACCGTTACGAGACGTGGTTTGAGACATATCGTGGCGACAACCTCCCCATAGACATTGACAACACGGACTTCGTGGGCAACGCCTTAGACCGCGAGAAAGTCGTGGCCGCCATATCGCGCCAACTGCAAATGGAGCCGCGCAGCCGCCGTCGTTAGACGTTGTCGGCGGCGACCCACTCCGCGAACGACGTGGCAGTCTCGTGAAGCCTGACGGAGACAAGCTCAAGCCCAGCGGGCAAGCGTCGCAAAATGCGGCAGGCAAAATCGGCCACCATATTCTCGCAAGTGGGTTGATAGTCAACAACCTCTACGCGCTCCGTAATCTCATGAGCCACGGCCTCAAGGCTTGAGCCCCTACGGACGACGAGAGCATGGTCCAAGCGTCCGACGACCTCCTCGTTCACGATGCTCTTCAGGACCGAAAAGTCGATGACCATGCCCAGCTTTGGCGACACCTCGCCGACCTCGGCCCGCCCTCGGACGGTGACGGCGAGTTTATACGAATGGCCATGAATGTTGCGGCACAAGCCGTCATAGCCGTCGAGCCTGTGCGCCATCTCGAAACCAAACTCTTTAGTGACGCGAATTATCGGGTTTAAGAATCCTTTTTCCATAACGAAAGCTAAGTTAGCCCATTTTTCAAAACGAATGGACATCAAAGAGATAGAGCGTCCCGTGGGCGAGCACCTCGGGCGTTTTGAGCCATACTTCCGCAATCAACTGCAGAGCCGCAACACGCTGCTCTCCCTTGCCACGAACTACGTATTCCGCCGAAAGGGAAAGCGTATGCGCCCGTTGCTGGTCTTCCTCTCCGCCCTTGCCGCTGGTGGAGTCCGCGAAGCCACGTATGCCGCCGCCGCACTCATCGAGCTGCTTCACAACGCCTCGCTTGTTCATGACGACGTTGTGGACGAGACCTATACGCGTCGCGGGTCGTGGAGCCTTATGGGACTGTGGAACAGCAAAGTGGCCGTGCTTGTGGGCGACTTCTTCCTGAGCCGCGGCATGACCCTGGCCATAGAGGGCGGACACTATGACATCCTCGCCATTGTGAGCAAAGCCGTGCGCGACCTGAGCGAGGGTGAGCTTAGCCAAATGGAACACGCCCGTCGGCTCGACCTGACCGAGGAGGCCTATTATGAGGTAATCCGCCAAAAGACAGCCACTCTGATTGAGGCCTGCACAAGGGCAGGGGCGACGAGCGCGGGCGGCGACGAGGCGACGGTTCGCGCCTTGTCCGACTACGGCAACCATCTCGGCCTCGCGTTCCAGATTCGCGACGATATGTTCGACTATACGCCTGGCGGGGCTTTTGGAAAACCGGCGCTCAACGACGTCAAGGAGCAGAAAATAACCCTGCCCCTCCTTGCCGCCATGCGGAACGCCGACGAAGCCGACCGCAAGGCACTGATGCGTCAGATACGCCGCCACCCGAAAGCCGACGCGACAGCCGAGGCGGCACTACGCCTCGTGACGACATACGGCGGAATGGACTACGCCCGACAGCAGATGCTCCGCTTCGCCGTCATGGCAAAGGAAGACCTCGCCACATTGCCCGACGGCGAGGCTAAGACGGCTCTTGCCCGGCTTGTGGATTACAACACGGGGAGGGAGGTGTGAAAAGAATGCTTGTGTCAATTAATTTGATATTTTAGCGTAACATTGCCATCCCGAAAATGGAAATTTCCTTCATAGACCTATTTGCTGGCATAGGCGGCATCAGAATCCCGTTCGAGGAACTGGGCTACGAATGCGTCTTCTCCTCTGAGTGGGACAAGGCGGCGCAAGCGTCGTATGAGGCCAACTTTGGCGAGAAACCGATGGGCGACATCACGAAAATTGCGGAGCAAGACATCCCTCCCCACGACCTGCTCCTTGCCGGATTCCCGTGCCAAGCGTTCAGCATCATGGGCAAGAAGAGAGGGTTTGAGGACACGAGGGGGACAATGTTTTTTGAAGTCGCAAGAATCCTCAAATACCATCGTCCGCAAGCTATTCTTCTTGAAAACGTGAAAAACCTCGTGACGCACGACGGGGGTAAGACGTTCGCTGTCATTCGCGACACACTCACCGAGCTTGGGTACTTCATCAAGTGGAAAGTACTCAACGCGTTGGACTTCGGACTGCCACAAAAGAGGGAGAGAATCATAATCGTAGGGTTCAGAGACCCGGAAAAGACCGCCCGTTTCGACTTCGACTTTCAGCCCGTACCATATTCACTAAACGACATTATTGAACCCGACGAGTCGATTGACGACAGCTTGTGGGCATCGGCAACCATAGCCGCCAAGCGGAAACAGAGCGTCGTAGGGAAAAACGTTTTCTTCCCTTCGGTGTGGCACGAGAATAAATCGGGCAACATATCCGTACTAGACCACTCATGCGCACTACGCACGGGGGCATCATACAACTACTTGCTCATCAACGGCGTACGCCGCCCGTCGTCACGAGAACTGCTTCGTTTGCAAGGCTTTCCCGACAGTTTCAAGATAGTAGTATCGCATGGAGAGATTCGACGCCAAACGGGGAACTCCGTTGCCGTGCCGATGATACGCGCCATTGCCCGAAAAATGTCATGCCTATTAGACGAGACCCAGCACTATGCAACACCCGAAATTAAGAGACCAGAAACGGTTGCTTGTTAGGGAGCCCTATCCTCTTAACGAGATTCCGGACGAGATAATATACTCGATCGGCGGATACTTTGTCTTCCTACTCTATGCGGGACGAAACGACATAAGTGGCGACGACTGGGGCAACGCTTTTGCCGATGCCATTGGTGGCACTCATCTTGGCAGTCCTCTCGGCATTGCTGATGTCATTCGAGAAAAAATGGCATGGTCAATGAAAACAGTGAAAAATGCGGACCCTTTCTCCGCAAGCTCTGTGAGAATAATTAGCGGAAGATGTTCTCCCGACTATTCATACGGCATCACAGATCCTCACGACGACGTAGAAAAAACAGGACGAGCTGTGCTCGAAATTTGGAATGAACGCGTAAACATTGCGACAGAAGAGTATTCGCCTGTAAGGAACTGCGTCCTTATCCGTTCTAATGACTTGAAGAGTTTCTGCCTCTTTGAGGAGGACTGTCACCGATTCCGCACGGCTGACTACACATGGGAGGCAAACAAAAACGGAAATCTAATCGGGATTGAAAAATCTACAGGAATAACCCGTTTCACGTGGCAACCTCACGGCTCGCAATTCACGATTCATACCACCGTGCCCGACAACGCCCGAAAGTTCACTCTCCGACATCCTGACCCTTTGAAGAAGGACGATATACTTGAAAAAATTGGTTTCGACTCTTCATGGCTAACCTTCACAAACAACTAACCTATGCCCACACCCTCACAAAACAGGCTTAATTTCTCACACTTTCCCCTCCAATTCATCACCAATGGGCACGATGGCGACGAGTGCGTCGAGCAGGTGAGGCGGGTGTTAGACGGCGGATGCCTTTGGGTTCAGCTGCGCATGAAAGAGGCTGGGGAGGCTGAGGTTGAGGCTGTCGCCGCGAAGGTTAAGGCACTGACCGACGGAGCTGGGGCGACACTTATCATCGACGACCATGTGGGCGTGGCGCAACGCGTCGGGGCCAGTGGCGTACACCTCGGGAAGAAGGACATGAAGCCCCAAGACGCCCGGCAAATGCTCGGCGACAAATTCATCATCGGCGGGACGTGCAACACGTTCGACGACATCCTTGCCGTAAAAGACGCTGTCGACTATATTGGCTGTGGCCCGTTCCGTTTCACCACGACAAAGAAGAACCTCGCCCCGACACTCGGTCTCGACGGGTACCAGCAGATTGTATGGCAATGCCGCAGCGAGGGCATCAACATTCCCATTGTCGCCATTGGCGGCATCACCACCGCGGACATTCCCGACATCCTCAATGCCGGGCCTGACGGAATAGCTCTCAGTGGGGAGATTCTCCGCGCCGAGAGCATTGAGCAGAAAACTTACGAAATAGTCAACGCCATCAACAACGCCAAAGCAGCCGAATGACAACCTTTCGCATTGCGGCTTTTGCCCTTTGCTCACTACTCTTCGCCGCAACGGCGGATGGACAGAAGAGTGTGACAGTCTCATACAGCAACGAGTTTCTGAATATTGTCTCGACAAAGACGTACGACGGGACATCCGCAATATCAGAAGCGTCGCGCCAGAAAGTTATAACAGCAATTATCTCACCAACCGTCGACGGGATTGACCCTGGCGACGATGTGGATGTATCATACGACGGCTTTTTTGCCGATGCCTCGGGCGCGCCGTCGTCGGACGTGAATAGCGTAACTCAGATTTTCTTGACATTCAGCCTTACGGGCGCAGATGCCGACAAATATACTCTGACGAACGATTCGTACACGAGAAGCGCTAACATCACACCTCTGGACATAACCGGCAGTTCGAATAACGACCCCGTATCTTTAGCTTTCCGAGAGGCTTTTTCCCAACTTGAACTTATTGACACGGAACTAAGGCAAGAGTATCATAAACTATTAATCAACAGCTCTTTTAGCCTCCGCACTGACGCTCTTGAAGTGTATAAAAACGAAGATGAGGGTTTAACAGTTTACGCCGTAAAAGGCTTCATTCCTGAATGGGATTCATACGGCAGCGGCAAGAAGCTACAACTTGCTTTGAGAAGCGAGGGCAATGATAATTACACCGTATGTAACTATTTCATAACCTATTGCAATGCTTGCGCATCAGTCATCCTGCCCCGCCCAACTTTCAAAGTCTCGCCGTCCAGCAATGTAGAATACGGCACGTCGGTAAGCATCGTTAGCGTCGCCTCGAATCTGTACCTATATTACGGGACTGATTCTCAGACTCTATGCAGTGGCAACAAATGCACCCTTCCGGCAGGAGAACACGTTTTGACAGCCGTTCCCAGCTCTGGCGACAAGTATGACAACGCACCTCAGAATTTCACCATTACAGTAAGCCCTCGCGAACTCTCGATAGTCGGCACTCCCTCTGTCTCGTCACGCCCATATAACGGCACTTGCCGTCCTGGCTCAATAACACTCCCCGAACTCGACAAGAGCAATGTCTTGGAGGGCGATACCGTATCGCTCTTCTACGCCGTCGACACATCGCAAGTAAGTCCAGCCATTGGCACGTACTCTCTGGTGCTAAGCCCTCGGCTGACAAACCCGAACTACACCCTCGCGACGGAGAGCGTAACCATCCCCTTCACAATAACCAAAGCCACAGCCCCCACACTCACCATCTCGGGCGACGAGCTTCCGTACCTCACCAAGACATACGACGGGACGACGGCACTGACAACCCCCGAGGGCGGCGTTGCTCTCCCCGACTGTCACGCCCACATCACCAAGGCCTATTTCGCCTCAAAAAACGCGGGTAGTCAAGAGATCATGATTGTCGTAGAGGCCGACGACAACTACACCCTCGACGACGGCACGACATCGCAGACGCTCAAATACCCACGCGGCGGCATAATAACCCTCAGGCCGTTGACACTCAACGGCGACGCGCAAGTCGCACCGAAAGTGTATGACGGGACGACGGGCATCGAAATCAAGTC
>JALEMI010000130.1 GCA_022768325.1 Bacteroidales bacterium | reverse complement strand
GTCTCCTTTTGCCTTGCACGAATCCAATCGTCGAGAAGTTGTTTTCTCTTTTGGTTTTCGACGATGTTTTTCAGGAGGTCGTAGTCGTCGTTATTGTTGGCCTTGTGAGGCTCATGGCGTTTAACGAGACGGACGATTCGGATTGTCTCCTTGCCTTTGCGCTCGTCAATCATGGAGAACGGTTTGGAGATTTCGCCCTCTTTGAGGTTTTGGATTGCCTTGGCGATTTCGGGAGGGATTTGGGAGAGTTGGAACTTGAAAGTCCCGTCTTCGGGATTAGCCATCATGCCCCCGTTGGAGCGGGAATCCTTGTCCATGGAGAAATTGGCGGCTGCCTCCTCGAAGGTGAGCTTATTCTCGTCGATATACTTGACCACGGTATCCATGAAAGCGGTGCCTTTGCGGCGGCTCTCGGCTGTCACCTTGGGTTTGAGGAGAATGTGTCGGCAGTTTATTTTATCGCCCTTGCGGTCGATGAGCTGGATGATGTGGAAGCCGAACTCGGTCTCGACGATTTTGGAGACCTTGCCCTTCTCCTTAAGGTTGAACGCGACGGCGGAGAACTCGGGGACGAAGCCCGTCTTGGAATACCAGCCGAGGTCGCCGCCACGAGCGGCAGAGCCTGGGTCTTCGGAGTAGAGGACGGCGAGAGTGGCGAAGTCGCGGCCTTCGGAGACTTGCTTTTGGAAATCGCGGAGGCGGGCCTTGATACGGTCAATCTCCTTTTGCTCGACCTCGGGATAGACGAGGATTTGCTGTAGCTCGTATTGGGCAGGGACGAGGGGGATGCTGTCCTTGTCGACGGAGTTGAAGAACTCCTTGATGTCGGCGGGAGTGACCTTGACGTCCTTGGTGATTTGCTGCTGCATACGTTGGGAGATGAGCTGCGTGCGGACGGTCTCGGTCTGGTCGCGTCGGATTTGCTGGATAGGCTTTTTGAAATACTCTTCGAGCTTATCTTGGCCGCCGACCTGCTGGGTGAAATAGTTCAAACGGGCGTCGACTTGCTGGAGGACCTCGCTGTCTTTGACCTCGACACTATCGAGAGCCGCCTGGTTGAGCAGGAGCTTTTGGATGAGGAGTTGCTCGAAGATTTGGCACTTCATATCGCCGCCGGTATTGGCGCCCTCGATGAGAGCTTGGCCGTATTGATACTCGATGTCGGACGCGAGGATGGCATCGTCGCCGACGGAGGCTACCACCTCGTCGATGAGTTTTGTCTGGGCATTGGCTTGCGGTATGACGGCCGCAAAGGCGAGGGAGAGAGCGAGGGTTATGTGTCTGAATGTTGTCATTTATTGTCGAAGTACTTGATTGAGCCGTCGTTTGCGGCTTGTTCGTATATGTCGGCGTTTGCCTTGTTGAGGAACTCGAGCTTGCGTTTTGAGACGAGGATGTCGGAAATCTTCTTTCGGACGAACTCAAGGGGTGCAATCTCGCCGGCGGGTAGGGCGTGTGTTATTTTGAGGACGTAGAGGTTGCCGTCTTTCTCGGCTTTGAGGAGTGGCTGCTTGGTGGCGGAGCGGAAATCGGCGGGGAGGAAATCGGCGGGGAGGAAGGGGCGGATCTCGGAAATGGAGGTCCAAGTGTCGAAAGAGCTGTTGTATTTTGAGGCGTGGTGGAAGAGATACTCCTCGATTTTGAGGGAGGACTCCTCGTTGAAATTGGAGAGGGTTTTGAGGAAATCCTTTTGGTCGGGGGCAGAGGCGGGGATTACGGCGAAGCAGCCTTTGAAAGCGGGGTCCTGGAGGGTGAAGCTATGCTTCATCTGCTCGTAGTAGGCCTGAATATCGTCGTTTGTGATTTGGGGATTGAACTTCTGCTCGACGAGCTTGTTTTGGTAGGTCTCGATAATCAGGGAGGAGCGGTATTCGTTTACGGCCTGCTCAATGTCCTCGTTTTGGGAAGAGAGGTATTCTGTGGCCTTTTGGAGGAGGACCTGCCTGTGGACCCATGTGCGGATGAACTTGTCGGCGAAGACGGCACTGTCGGCGGGTGAGGCTATCGCCGGGAGGGCGGCAAGGAGCTGCGTTCGGGTGAGGGTCTCACGACCCACCTGAGCGACTGGCGCATCGCCTTGTTGCTCGTCAGAACAGGCTGCGAGGGCGGCTGTCGCGAGTAGTATGTATGTGAGTATTAGGCGTTTAGGGAAGGGCATTATTTGCTTAGGTGTGTTTGTTAAGGTGTGAATGGCAAAATTGGGATATTCTAAGCAAAAGTAAGACCAAAGAGGCTATAAAAAAAGAGAGGGAAGAAAAATCTTCCCTCCCATATTTAGAAACGTGCAGTGTTTACTCAGCAGCGGCCTCAGCAGCAGGAGCTGCGGCCTCGGCGTTCTCAGCCTTCTTGGAGCGACCACGACGCGTGCGCTTCTTCTCCTCAGTCTTCTTAGGAGCGGCGAGCATGTTGGCATTGTAGTCGACAAGCTCGATGAAGCACATCTCAGCAGCATCGCCGACACGGTAGCCGGTCTTGAGGATGCGGGTGTAACCGCCTGGGCGGTTAGCAACCTTCTCAGCTACCTCGGTGAAAAGCTCCTTGGTTGCGGCGTTGTTCTGGAGGTGGCTGAAGACGAGACGTTGAGCGTTTCTCTTCTCGTCGACGGTGGTGAGATTCTTGGTCTTGTTGATGAGAGGCTCAACATAGACACGCAAAGCCTTAGCCTTTGCAACGGTCGTCGTGATCCTCTTGTGGAGGATGAGCGAGCAGGCCATGTTGGAGAGCATAGCTTTACGATGGGAGCTCTTCCGACCAAGATGGTTGAATTTCTTATTATGTCTCATCGTAATTATTCTTTATCAAGTTTATACTTTGACGTGTCCATGCCAAAGGAGAGGTTGAGATTAGCGAGAAGGTCGTCGAGCTCGGTGAGGGACTTCTTGCCGAAGTTCCTAAACTTGAGGAGATCGTTCCTATGATAGGTGACCAGCTCGCCGAGAGTCTCGACCTCGGCAGCTTTGAGGCAGTTGAGAGCGCGGACGGAGAGGTCCATGTCGCTCAGCTTGGTTTTGAGGAGCTGCCTCATTCGCAATACTTCCTCGTCAAATTCGTCGCCGCCAGTCTTCTCATTCTCGTCCATGGTG
Organism: Bacteroidales bacterium; assembly: GCA_022768325.1. Taxonomy (GTDB): domain Bacteria; phylum Bacteroidota; class Bacteroidia; order Bacteroidales; family Marinilabiliaceae; genus W3P20-009. The sequence goes on along the minus strand of JALEMI010000130.1, from coordinate 19,649 downwards.
ATCTTATCGTCGGAGAAGAGCATGAAGTGGTAGATGAGAATCTTGGCAGCCTCTTTCAGAGCATCTTTTGGGAGGATGGAGCCGTCGGTTGTGATCTCGAGGACGAGCTTCTCGTAGTCAGTCTTTTGCTGGACACGATAGTTTTCGACCTTGTAGTTTGCGTTGACGATTGGGGTGAAGATGGAATCGATGGCGATAACGTCGACTTGGTCGGTTCCTTCTTCCTCCTCATTCTCTTCAGCGCGGACGTATCCACGACCCTTGTTGATGGTGAAGGTCATGTTGAACTTGACATCCTCGTTGAGGTTGCAGATTACGAGCTCGGGATTGAGGACCTCGAAATTGTGCATAACCTTGTTGAAGTCGCCAGCTGTAATCTGGTTTTGGCCAGTTATCTTGAGGTTGACGACCTCAGTGTCCTCAGCTATTCTGCGGAAGCGGACTTGCTTGAGGTTGAGGATGATTTGGGTGACATCGTCGATGACACCCGGGATGGTTGCGAATTCGTGTTGGACGCCGTCAATTTTTATGGACGTGATGGCGTAACCTTCAAGGGAGTTGATTAAAATTCTTCTTAAGGCATTTCCAATGGTAATGCCATAACCGGGTTCAAGAGGACGGAATTCGAAACGACCGAATTTCTCGTCGTTCTCGAGCATTATGACTTTTTCGGGTTTTTGGAAAGCTAAAATTGCCATAAGAATAATTTTATTTAGAGTAGAGGTCGACGATCAATTGCTCCTTGATGTTCTCGGGGATGTCGGCTCTCTCGGGGAGGTTGAGGAAGGTGCCAGAGAGGGTGTTGGCGTCCCATTGGAGCCAAGAGTACCTTGCGGCGCTGTTGGCAGCGATGGAGTCGGTCACAACTTGGAGGGACTTGCTCTTTTCGCGGACACCTACGACTTGACCGGGCTTAACACGGAAAGAAGGGATGTTGACGACGCTTCCGTTGACGACGATATGCTTGTGGCTGACGAGCTGACGAGCAGCTGCGCGAGTGGGAGCTATGCCGAGGCGGTAGACGACATTGTCGAGGCGGGACTCGAGGATGGAGAGGAGGACCTCGCCGGTGACGCCTTTGGAGCGCTTAGCGTCGGCGTAAGCGATACGGAACTGACGCTCGAGGACGCCGTATGTGTACTTAGCTTTCTGCTTCTCTTTGAGCTGCTGACCGTACTCGGAGAGTTTGCCGCGGCGGTTTTGGCCGTGCTGTCCCGGAGGATAATTACGATGCTCGAAATACTTGTCTGGACCGAAGATGGCCTCGCCGAATTTGCGGGCGATCTTGGTTCTTGGGCCTGTGTACCTTGCCATTTGTTGTTTTTTGACTTGTCAATTTTGATTTTAAATGATGAATATGGCAGCCTCTAAGATTATAAACGTACAATCATAACCATTCATTATTCAAAATGCAAAATCAAAAAATTTTGAGATAGGAAATTGAGAATTAGACTTTACGTCTTTTAGGAGGACGGCAGCCGTTGTGTGGGAGCGGCGTGACGTCGACGATTTCGGACACCTCGATGTTGGCAGCGTGGATAGCACGGATAGCGGCCTCACGGCCATTACCGGGACCCTTGACGTAGACCTTGACCTTTCGGAGACCGAGGTCGTAGGCTACTTTGGCACAGTCGGTGGCTGCTGTCTGTGCCGCATACGGGGTGTTCTTTTTGGAGCCTTTGAAGTTCATCTTACCAGCACTGGACCAAGAGATGGTCTGACCCTGCGTGTTGGTAAGCGTGATGATGATGTTATTGAATGAAGAGTGGATGTGAGCCTCGCCTTGTGCCTCGACTTTGACCACTTTCTTTTTGAGTGCGCCTGTTTTCTTAGCCATGTGATCAATTATTTAGTAGCCTTTTTCTTGTTAGCGACAGTCTTCTTCTTGCCTTTGCGTGTGCGGGCGTTGTTCTTAGTAGACTGGCCGCGAACTGGGAGACCGAGACGGTGACGGATGCCGCGGTAGCAACCGATGTCCATGAGTCGTTTGATGTTGAGCTGAACCTCAGAGCGGAGCTCACCTTCGACTTTGTAGTTGGCACCAATAATTTCGCGAACTGCCTGGATTTGAGCGTCAGTCCAGTCGGTTACTTTTACACTACGATCGATCCCGGCCTTCTGAAGGATTTCAACTGCTGTGCTCCGGCCGATACCGTAAATGTAAGTCAATGCGACTTCACCTATCTTGTTTGATGGGACGTCGACTCCTGCGATTCTTGCCATAATTGATTAACCTTGACGTTGTTTAAGTTTGGGGTTCTTCTTGCAGATCACGTACAAGCGACCCTTGCGGCTGACGATTTTGCAGTCAGCTGTGCGTTTCTTGATGGATGCTCTAACTTTCATTGTAAGTTATTTGTAGCGATATGAGATACGACCTTTAGTGAGGTCGTAGGGTGATATTTCCACCTTGACCTTGTCTCCCGGGAGGATCTTGATGTAGTTCATGCGCATTGTGCCGGAGATATGTGCGGTTATGACATGACCGTTTTCAAGTTCGACCCTGAACATGGCGTTCGACAGGGCTTCTTTGATTGTTCCGTCTTGCTCGATTGACGATTGCTTGGGCATACGATTGCTTTAAATTCGGACGCAAATGTAACACAATAAGTGTAATTGGCAAACTGGTGTTTGTCAAAAAATCTCCCCGCCAGATTTATGAGGCTCCGGCGGGGAGCATCTTTGTATGTTATCTAAGCACTGGGCCGGCAGAGCGTCCCATGATACGTCCAGATTTCATTAGACCGTCGTAGTGCCTCATGAGGAGGTGGCTCTCGATTTGCTGGAGCGTGTCGAGAACTACGCCAACGAGGATGAGGAGAGATGTTCCGCCGTAGAATTGGGCGAAGGAGGCCTCGACTCCGGCGATGGTGGCGAAGGCTGGGAGGATAGCGACGATGGCGAGCATTACGGACCCAGGGAGGGTGATGCGGGACATGATGGTGTCGATATACTCGGCTGTTGCTTTGCCGGGCTTAACGCCGGGGATGTAACCGTTGTTCTTCTTCATGTCTTCAGCCATTTGCTGCGGGTTCATGATGAGCGCCGTGTAGAAGTAGGTGAAGATGACGATGAGGAGAGCAAAGGTGAGGTTGTACCAGAATCCCGTGAAATCGGAGAAAGTGGCGACGAGACCTTGAGAGCCTTCGGGGTTGATGAAGCCCACGAAAGTTACGGGGAGGAACATAAGAGCCTGAGCGAAGATGATAGGCATCACGTTTGCCGCATTGATTTTGAGCGGGATGTATTGCCTGACGCCGCCGTACTGCTTGTTACCCTCGATTCGCTTAGCGTATTGGACAGGGATACGGCGTGTAGCCTGCACGAGCGCAATAGTGCCAACGAAGACGAAGAAGAGGACAACGAACTCGATGAGGAGAGCCACGAGACCACCGTCTTGGTTGTTGACGGAGAGCTTGTTGGCGAACTCGGCAACGAGGGAGTGCGGGAGTCGGGCGATGATGCCGACCATGATTATGAGAGAGATGCCGTTACCGATGCCACGGTCGGTAATCTTCTCGCCGAGCCACATGACGAACATGGTGCCTGCGGTGAGGATTAGCGTACTAGCGACGGTGAAGAAGGCACGATCCATGGTGAAAGCTTCACCTGGGAGTTGGTAGTAGAGGTTGGCGATGTAGGCCGGGGCCTGCAGGAGCAGGATGGCCACAGTAAGCAGACGCGTAATCTGGTTGATTTTGTTTCGTCCACTCTCACCATCTCTTTGCAGCCTCTGGAAATAGGGGATTACCATACCGAGGAGCTGGACCACGATCGACGCCGAGATGTAGGGCATGATTCCGAGGCCGAGAATGGAAGCGTTGGAGAAAGCACCGCCCGAGAACATATCGAGCAGACCCATGACGCCTCCGCTTGTCTGGCTTGCGAGCTGAGATTGCTGACCAAGGAATTCTGGATTGACACCTGGGAGTACGACGAAGGAGCCCAATCGATAAACTAACAGGAATCCTAACGTTGTTAGGATCCTGTTACGAAGTTCATCGATTTTCCAGATGTTGCGAATGGTTTCGACCAGTTTCTTCATCTGCTATTAGTTTTCGGCGGTCTCGACCTTTTTAGAGTTCTTGACAACCTCGGTAGAGCCACCGACAGCCTCGATAGCCTCGACGGCCTTCTTGGAGAAAGCGTGAGCCTTGACTGTGAGCTTAGCTTTGAGTTCGCCGTCGGCGAGAATCTTTACGAGATCATTCTTGGAGGCCATGCCACACTCGCGGAGAACCTGGATGTTGATCTCTTGCAAGTTGTTCTTCTCGGCGAGAGCCTGAAGAGTGGATATGTTGATGGCCTTGTACTCAACACGGTTGGGGCATTTGAAGCCGAACTTAGGGAGTCGACGCTGGAGCGGCATCTGACCGCCTTCGAAGCCGAATTTCTGCTTGTATCCCGACCTTGCTTTGGCGCCTTTGTGACCACGAGTAGAGGTGCCGCCACGTCCGGAGCCTTCGCCGCGGCCCAGCCTCTTGTCGTGGTGGGTTGAGCCGAATGCGGGTTTCAAATTGCTTAAATCCATGATTATAGATTAGTCAATTAATTGTTAACTGTTTCGACCTTGACAAGGTGCTGAACACGCGCGATCATGCCACGGACGGAGGGGTTGTCCTCTTTAACGACTGAGTTGTAGAGCTTGTGGATACCGAGGGACTTGATGACTCGCCTTTGGTATGCAGGTTTGTTGATAATGCTCCTGACTTGTGTGATTTTGATTTGTGCCATAAGTCGTGAGATTAGCCGTTAAACACTTTGTCCATGGAGATGCCGCGTTGTTGAGCAACGGTGTAGGCATCGCGGAGCTCGCCGAGTGCAAGGATTGTGGCCTTGACGAGGTTGTGGGGGTTGGAGGAGCCTTTGGACTTAGCGAGGATGTCGGTGACACCTACAGTCTCGAGGACAGCGCGCATAGCACCGCCACAGGTGAGACCAGTACCCTTGGAGGCGGGCTTGAGGAAAACCTTGGCGCCGCCGAAGTTCATGGTCTGCTCGTGAGGGAGAGTTCCGTTGATGATGGGAACGCGGATGAGGTTTTTCTTAGCGGCCTCAGTGCCTTTGGAGATGGCGGCGGTTACTTCGCCAGCCTTGCCGAGACCCATGCCGATGACGCCTTTGCCGTCGCCTACGACGACGATGGCTGCGAAGCTGAAGGCGCGTCCGCCCTTGGTAACCTTGGTTACTCTGTTGATAGCGACGAGGCGATCTTGGAGTTCAAGGTCGTTGGTGTTTCTTACTCTATTAAGTTTGTCTGCCATCGGGATTAGAAAATAAGTCCGGCCTCGCGAGCTGCGTTGGCCAAAGATTCAACACGTCCGTGATAGAGGTAACCGTTACGGTCGAAGACGACCTTGGTGATGCCAGCCTCTATGGCAGCAGCGCCGATGAGTTTGCCGACAGCAGCGGCTTGTTCGACCTTGTTGCCAGAGAAGTCGACGAGGTTCTTGGAGGAGCGGGCGACGAGCGTCTTACCTTCATTGTCGTTGACGAGCTGGACGTAGATCTGCTTGTTGCTGCGGAAAACGGTCATGCGGGGGCGCTCGGCCGTTCCACTGATCTTGCCGCGGATGCGGGCTTTGATCTTATTTCGTCTTGCTATTTTAGAAAAAGCCATGTCTAAGTAGATTAAGAGTTAGCCTTTGCAGACTTACCGGCCTTGCGGCGGATTTCCTCGCCTACGAACTTGATACCCTTGCCCTTGTAGGGCTCAGGCATGCGGAAGGAGCGGATTTTGGCGCAAACTTGGCCGAGGAGTTGCTTGTCGGCGGACTCGAGCGTGATGATGGGGTTGCTCTTACGGTCGGTGACAGCTTCTACCTTGACCTCTTTTGGGAGCTGCAAGAAGATGGCGTGTGAGTAGCCGAGAGCGAGCTCGAGGATGTTGTTTTGAGAAGTTGCGCGGTAACCGACACCGACAAGCTCGAGTTTCTGGGTGTAACCTGTGGAGACACCATGAACCATGTTGTTGACGAGCGAGCGGTACAGGCCGTGGAGAGAGCGTTGCTCTTTGTCGTCGGAATCTCTGGTGAAGATGAGGTGTCCGTCTTCGAGTTTAGCGGAGATGGAGCTGTGGATCTTCTGAGAGAGTTCGCCCTTGGGACCTTTGACGGTGATGACGTTGTCTTTGATATCTACGTTGACGCCAGCGGGGATTGCCACTGGGAGTTTACCAATTCTTGACATTATGATTCCCTCCTTGTTTTAGTAGATGTAACAAAGTACCTCACCGCCGACCTTTTGGACACGTGCTTCTTTGTCGGTCATGACACCCTTAGAGGTGGAGACGATGGCGATGCCGAGGCCATTGAGGACACGCGGCATCTCGCGGTAGCCGACGTAGCTGCGGAGACCAGGTGTAGAGACTCTCTTGAGAGCCTTGATAGCTGATGCGTTGCTCTTAGGATCGTACTTGAGAGCGATTTTGATGACGCCTTGCTTGTCGTCGTCGATAAACTTGTAGTTAAGGATATAACCTTTCTCGAAGAGGATTGTGGTTATTCCTTTCTTCAAGTTAGAAGCAGGGATCTCAACGACCCTGTGCTTGGCAAGGATGGCATTCCTGATTCGCGTCAGGAAGTCCGCTATGGGATCTGATACCATATAAAAATAGGAAGTTTAAATTAATCCTGAAGTCAGGACAATATTTAACACTTAGTGAATTATACTACCAGCTGGCTTTTTTTACGCCTGGGATGAGGCCTTGAGAAGCGAGGATGCGGAAGTCGATACGCGAGATACCGAATTGGCGCATGTAGCCGCGAGGGCGGCCGGAGATGAGGCAACGGTTGTGAATACGAGTTGGGCAGGAGTTGAGAGGGAGCTCCTGGAGAGCCTCGTAGTTGCCTTCGGCCTTGAGTTGCTTGCGCTTCTCAGCGTATTTAGCGACCATTTTAGCCCTTTTGCGCTCGCGGGCCTTCATTGATTCTTTTGCCATACAGCTAAAGTCGGTTAATTGTTTTTCTGCTTGAAAGGAATACCGAAAGCCTTGAGGAGTGCGAAAGCCTCGGCATCGGTGTTCGCAGTGGTCACAAAGGTAATATTCATGCCCTGAATTTTGGCAACGGAGTCAAGATTTATTTCAGGGAAAATGATTTGCTCTGTGATACCGAGAGTGTAGTTTCCTCTTCCATCGAGCTTGCCCTGTACGCCGTTGAAGTCGCGGATGCGTGGGAGCGAGATGCGGATGAGCCTTTCGAGGAACTCGTACATGCGCTCGTGGCGGAGGGTTACCTTGACACCGATTGGGGTGTCCTTACGGAGTTTGAAGCCGGCGATGTCTTTGCGAGACTTGGTTTCGATGGGCTGTTGACCGGTGATGAGTGCCATCTCCTTCTTAGCGATCTCGATGATTTTCTTGTCTTGCGTAGCCTCGCCGAGGCCTTGGTTGAGGACGATCTTTTCGATCTTAGGGCACTGCATGATGGAGGTGTAGTTGAACTCCTTCATGAGCTGCGGAATGATTTGTTCCTTGTAGAACTTCCTGAGAGAAGGTTCGTAAGCGTTGATTTGCTCAGCCATTATTTAATCTCCTCGCCTGATTTTTTAGAGTATCTTACTGATTTGCCGTCTTCACCTTTGCGTCGCCCGATGCGGGTTGCAGCGCCGGTTTTGGGGTCTTTTACGTTAAGGTTGGAGATGTGGATTGGAGCCTCCTTCTTAACGATGCCGCCCTGAGGGTTGGCAGCAGAGGGCTTAGTAGCCTTGCTGACCATGTTGAGACCCTCGACGATGGCACGAGACTTAGCTGGGTCGACGGAGAGGACTTTACCTTCCTTGCCCTTGTCATCGCCAGAGTTGACTATGACGATGTCTCCTTTTTTGATATGCAGTTTAGCCATTGTCTTTTGTAGAAATGAATTAGATAACCTCTGGGGCGAGGGAGATGATTTTCATGTAACCATCGCGGAGCTCGCGTGCGACGGGTCCGAAGATGCGGGTTCCGCGGAGTTCGTCGGAGTTGTTGAGGAGGACGCAAGCGTTGTCGTCGAAGCGGATGTAGGAGCCGTCTGGTCGGCGGACTTCCTTCTTGGTGCGAACGATGACGGCTTTGCTTACGGTACCTGGCTTAACGTCGCTTGAGGGGATGGCGTCTTTGACGGTGACTACGATTTTGTCGCCGATGGAGGCGTATCGTTTGAATGATCCGCCGAGGACGTGGATGCAAAGGACTTCCTTTGCGCCGCTGTTGTCGGCAACGGCGAGCCTTGATTCAGTCTGTATCATTATTACTTAGCCTTTTCGACGATTCTGGTGAGTCTCCACCTTTTTGTTTTGCTTAGTGGTCGCGTCTCCATGATTTCGACGGTGTCGCCAACGTGAGCTTCCTCGTTCTCGTCATGGACATGGAACTTCTTGGTCTTCTTGACGAACTTGCCATAGAGTGGGTGTTGCTCGCGGTCGAGGATTGCGACGACGATGGACTTTTGCATCTTGTCGCTGACGACGAGTCCGACGCGTACCTTTCTATGATTTCTTACTTCCATCTTTGGAATTATTTATCGGTGTTGTTCTTCTCGGCAAGGATAGTGAGGAGTCGAGCGATATCCTTGCGTGTCTTCCTGATTTTCATCGGGTTCTCGAGTGGGGAGATGGCGTGCTCGAGCTTCATTTTTTGGAGTTCGAGTTTTGCAGCCGCGATTTTTTCCTCGATCTCGGAGACGGAGAGTGCCCTAATCTCAGATGCTTTCATTACTAAACGTTTGCAGATTCAACATAATCGCGACGGATGACGAACTTCGTCTTGATAGGGAGCTTTTGCGCTGCGAGTCGGAGAGCTTCCTTAGCGATTTCGAGGGAGACGCCTTCGCACTCGATGAGCATCATGCCGGGTTTGACGGCAGCAACGAATCCAGCTGGGTCACCTTTACCCTTACCCATGCGGACGTCGGCGGGTTTGCGGGTTATAGGTTTGTCGGGGAAGATACGGATCCAGATTTGGCCTTCACGCTGCATATAGCGAGTGACAGCGATACGTGCGGCCTCGATCTGACGAGCCGTGATCCAGAGGGTTCCGAGGGACTTGATTCCGAAGGAACCGAAGGCGAGCTCGGTGCCGCGGTGGGCGATGCCGACGTTTTTGCGGCGTCCGTCTTGCGGCCTTCTATATTTGACTCTCTTAGGTTGTAACATCTCGAATGATCAATTAATGCTGCTGGTTGTTGTTTCTCCTTCTTCTGGGGCCGCGATCGCCACGGAAGTTGTTGTCGCGGTCGGCAGGCTTTTGGGCCTTCTCTGCAACGGGGAGGGTGAGGTCTCTCTTACCGTAGACTTCGCCTCGGCAGATCCATACCTTGACGCCGATGACGCCCATCTTGGTGTGAGCCTCGGCTTGGCAGTAGTCGATGTCGGCACGGAAGGTGTGGAGAGGAGTACGTCCTTCCTTGAACATCTCGTGACGTGTCATCTCGGCGCCGTTGAGACGGCCGCAGACTTGGATCTTGATGCCCTCGGCTTGGTTGCGTTGCGCGGATGCGAGCGCGAGCTTGATGGCGCGGCGGTATGCGACACGGCCTTCGAGCTGACGAGCGATGTTGTTGGCAACGATTGTAGCGTCGAGGTCGGGGCGTTTTACCTCGTAGATGTTGATTTGGACATCCTTGCCAGTGAGCTTACCGAGCTCTTCCTTGAGCTTGTTGACCTCCTCACCGTTCTTGCCGATGATGAAGCCGGGCTTAGCAGTGAAGATGGTGATGGTTACGATCTTCAGGGTTCGCTCGATGATGATTCTGGAGAGGCTTGCCTTGCTGAGTCGCTCGTTGAGGTAGGTACGGATTTTCTTGTCCTCGAGGAGTCTCTCGCCGAAGTTCTTTCCACCGTACCAGATGGAATCCCAGCCACGGGTGATTCCGAGCCTGTTGCTTATTGGATTAATCTTTTGTCCCATGACTTAATTTTCCTGGTTTTCGGTTGGTTTGCTGTCGACGAAGATTGTGACGTGGTTGGAGCGCTTGAGGATACGGTGAGCGCGGCCTTGAGGAGCCGGGCGGAGGCGCTTCAGGATGCGGGCTGAGTCTACGAAGATTGTCTTGACGTAGAGGTTGGCCTGGTCGACGTCTTTGCCTTCGTTTTTCTGCTTCCAGTTGTCGATAGCCGAGAGGAGGAGCTTCTCGAGGCGTCCGGAGGCCTCCTGCTTGGAGAACTTGAGGATGCCGAGAGCATGGTTTACTTCCTTGCCGCGGATGAGGTCAGCAACGAGCTTCATCTTGCGAGGAGAAGTTGGGACGTTCTTCAGGGATGCGAAGTATTGTGTTTTCCTCGCTTCCTTGATGGCGTCCGCCATATTTCTTTTTCTTTTGCTCATTTTCTTTTAATGAAAAATGTGTGTTACTCGCGGTAGCTTACTTGCGGTTGCCGCTGTGACCACGGAACGTACGCGTGAGAGCGAACTCACCGAGTTTGTGTCCGACCATGTTCTCCGTTACGTAGACGGGGATGAACTTGTTGCCATTGTGAACGGCGACAGTGTGACCGACAAAGTCGGGCGAAATCATGGAAGCTCTTGCCCATGTTTTGACGACTGACTTTTTGCCGGACTCGTTCATGGCGAGGATTTTCTTCTCGAGTTTGAGGTTGATGTACGGTCCTTTCTTTAAAGATCTGCTCATGTTGGTTTAAGTTAGGCAAGTTACTTTTTGCGTCTCTCGATGATGTACTTGTTGCTGCTCTTCTTAGGAGCACGCGTCTTGTATCCCTTGGCGAGCAGACCCTTGCGGGAGCGTGGGTGACCGCCGGAAGCGCGTCCTTCGCCACCGCCCATTGGGTGATCGACAGGGTTCATAACGACGCCACGTACACGAGGACGGCGGCCGAGCCAGCGGGAGCGTCCTGCCTTGCCGGACTTTTCGAGGGCGTGGTCGGAGTTGCCGACAGCGCCGACGGTAGCCTTGCAGGTTACGAGGATGAGACGAGTCTCGCCAGAGGGCATCTTGATGACAGCGTAGTTGCCATCACGAGCAGAGAGCTGAGCGAAAGATCCGGCACTGCGAGCGATGATGCCACCCTGTCCGGGGCGGAGCTCGATGTTGTGGATGATAGTGCCGAGAGGAATGGCGGAGAGGGGGAGGGCGTTGCCGACCTCGGGAGCTACTTCGGCGCCGGAGCCAACTGTTTGGCCTACTTGGAGACCGTTGGGAGCGAGGATGTAGCGTTTTTCGCCATCTTCATAGACGAGCAGTGCGATACGGGCGCTACGATTGGGATCGTATTGGATTGAATCGACGACTGCAGGTACACCGTCTTTATTTCTCTTGAAATCGATTACACGATATTTCCTCTTGTGACCGCCGCCGATGTAGCGCATGGTCATCTTACCGGTGTTGTTACGACCGCCGGTCTTCTTGAGAGGACGCAGCAAAGATTTCTCTGGCTTGCTTGACGTAATCGTATCAAACGTGCCAATAACCTTATTTCTCTGCCCTGGTGTTACGGGCTTTAACTTCTTAACTGCCATTTGTTACTATATGTTGCTGTAAAAGTCGATGGTGTTTCCTTCGGCGAGGGTCACGATAGCCTTCTTGTAGGAGGGGACGCTGCCGGAGATGACACCAGCTTTGGTGTAGCGGTTCCTCTTTTTCGCGGGAGCGATGAGAGTGTTGACCTTGACTACCTTGACATCGTAGAGTTGCTCGACGGCCCTCTTGATGAGGGGTTTGTCGGCGGACTTGAGGACGATGAAACCGTAGCGGTTGTTCATCTTCTCGGTGATCTTGGTCATCTTCTCAGTGACCAGAGGCTTGACGATTACACCGATGGTGTTGGGCTGTGAGTTGCCGAGACCGATGTTTTTCTTAATATATCTTCTTCCCATTTGTTCTGGTCATTAATCGTTGGAGGTCTCGAATTGCTTGAGCGCACTCTCGAAGATGACGAGTGTCTTGGCCTTGAGGACACCGTAGGTGTTGATGTCGCGGGCGGAGATGATCTCAGTCTTCTGGAGGTTGCGGGAAGCGAGGTAGATGTTCTTGTCGACATCGGGGAGGACGAGGAGGGAGCGTTGGCCTTCAGCGATGTTGAGGTTCTTCTTGAAAGCTACGTAATCCTTGGTCTTAGGGGTGTCGAAAGTGAAATCTTCAACGACGATGATGTTGTTCTCCTGAGCCTTGTAAGAGAGCGCGGAGTAGCGCGCGAGAGTGCGAAGCTTCTTATTGAGCTTGAAGGAGTAGTTGCGAGGGCGAGGGCCGAAGACGCGACCACCACCGACGAAAACCGGAGAGCGGAGAGCGCCGGCGCGAGCGCCGCCAGTACCTTTTTGCTTCTTGATCTTGCGGGTTGAGCCTGCGACCTCTGAGCGTTCCTTGGCCTTGTGTGTGCCTTGGCGCTGGTTAGCGAGGTAGAGCTTTACGTCGAGGTAGATTGCGTGGTCGTTAGGCTGGATACCGAAAACGGATTCTGGGAGGGTGACAGCCTTTCCTGTCTCCTTACCTTCTTTGTTTAAAACCTTAAGTTCCATTTCTTCTACTGCTCAATGATTAGGTAAGAGCCCTTGCAACCTGGGACGGAGCCCTTGACTACGAGGATGTTGTTCTCTGGGATGACCTTGATAACCTTGAGGTTCTCGATCTTAACGCGGTCGCAACCTTTGTGACCAGCCATTCTCATGCCTTTGAAGACGCGAGAGGGGTAGGAGGAGGCGCCGACGGAACCGGGAGCTCGGAGGCGGTCGTCCTGACCGTGAGTTTTTTGGCCGACGCCACCGAAGTGCCAACGACCGACGACACCTTGGAAGCCTTTACCTTTGGAGGTTCCGACGATGTCGACGAAAGAGTCTTCTTGGAAGATGTCGACAGTCACCTTGTCGCCAAGGTTGAGTTCTTTGCCGAAACCGCTGAACTCAACGAGTTTGCGCTGAGGGGCGATTCCAGCCTTCTTGAAGTGGCCGAGCATTGGAGCAGTGGTGTTCTTCTCTTTCTTCTCGTCATAGGCCAGCTGTACGGCTTCATAGCCATCGGTCTCGATGTTCTTGATTTGCGAGACGAGGCATGGGCCAGCTTCGATAACAGTGCATGGGATGCTTTTCCCCTCGGCACTGAAAACGGAAGTCATTCCGATTTTTTTTCCAATTAATCCTGGCATTGATAAAAAATGTTGTTTTACAAGCAGATAGTGGACTGGGGTGTAGTCACTACACCTTGATCTCAACTTCGACGCCGCTGGGCAGTTCGAGCTTCATGAGGGCATCGATGGTCTTAGACGTGGAGCTGTAGATATCGATGAGCCTCTTGTAGGAGCAGAGTTGGAACTGCTCTCGCGACTTCTTGTTCACGAAAGTTGACCGCAAGATAGTGAAAATTCTCTTATCTGTGGGTAGTGGAATTGGGCCGCTGACCACAGCGTCGGTAGCTTTGACCGTCTTGACGATCTTCTCAGCAGACTTATCGACCAGATTATGGTCATAAGACTTGAGCTTGATTCTAATTTTCTGACTCATTATAGAATTAAGTTATTGAATTTGAGAAAGGGGCGGGTCAAGAGTCATTGGCTGACCCGCCCCAAGATTTAAGATTATTTAAGCAGTTCGGGATGTCCCTTTACCTCCTTGAGGACGTCTACGGCGATGCTCTTGGAGAGTTCGGCGTACTCGAGGAACTCCATGGACTGGGTAGCGCGGCCGGAGGACATGGTGCGGAGGTCGGTGACGTAGCCGAAGAGGTTAGCGAGGGGCACCTTGGCCTTGATGATTCGCTGACCGTTCTTCTCCTCCATGCCTTCGATTTGGCCACGGCGGGTGTTGATGTCGCCGATGATGTTACCCATGTACTCCTCAGGAGTGAGGACCTCGACCTTCATGATAGGCTCGAGGAGGATGGGCTGAGCCTTAGCGCAGGCCTCCTTGAAGGCGCCGCGAGCTGCGAGCTCGAAGGAGAGAGCGTCGGAGTCGACGGGGTGGAAAGAGCCGTCGAGGAGGGTGACTTTGAGGTTCTCGACAGCATAGCCGGCGAGGACACCGTTCTTCATAGCATCCTGGAAGCCCTTCTCGACAGCGGGGACGAACTCCTTGGGGACGTTACCACCCTTGACCTCGTTGATGAACTGGAGGCCAGTCTTGCCCTCGTCGATAGGCTCGATGCGGACGATGATGTCGGCGAACTTACCACGGCCACCAGTTTGCTTCTTGAAGACCTCACGGTGCTCGACAGAGCCCTTGATGGCCTCTCGGTAGGAGACCTGGGGCTTGCCTTGGTTGCACTCGACCTTGAACTCGCGGCGGAGGCGGTCGAGGATGATATCGAGGTGGAGCTCACCCATGCCCTCGATGACGGTCTGGCCTGTCTCCTCGTCGGTGTGGAAGCGGAACGTTGGATCCTCCTCGGCGAGCTTGAGAAGCGCGTTGGTGAGTTTGTCCATATCGTTCTGGCTCTTAGGCTCGACGGAGATGCCGATGACGGGCTTAGCGAAGTCGATGGACTCGAGGGTGATGGGGTTGTTCTCGTCGCAGAGGGTATCGCCAGTCTTAATCTCCTTGAAGCCGACGGCAGCGCCGATGTCGCCTGCGTCGATAGAATCAAGAGGAATTTGCTTGTTGGACTTCATCTGATAGAGGCGCGCGATACGCTCCTTCTTGCCCGTACGGGTATTGAGGACGTAGGAGCCGGCATCGATCTTACCAGAGTAGACGCGGATGTAGGCGAGACGACCGACGTAGGGGTCGGTAGCGATCTTGAAAGCGAGGGTAGCCATTGGTGCATCGATGCTGTGAGCACGGCTCTCGGCTTCACCCGTGTTGGGGTTGGTACCCTCGATTGGGGGGAGGTCGAGCGGGCTTGGGAGGAGGCTAACGACTGCATCGAGAAGCCTCTGAACGCCCTTGTTGCGGAAAGAAGAGCCGCAGAGTACGGGGTTGAGGGTCTGCTCGATGGTGCCCTTGCGGAGGCCCATGATGATCTCGGACTCGGAGAGGTCGCCGGACTCAAGGTACTTCTCCATGAGGGTCTCGTCTTGTGCAGCAACTTCCTCGAGCATCTTGGCTCTCCACTCCTCGGCCTCGGCCTTGAGGCTCTCGCGGATCTCCTTGAACTCGAAAGTGGAGCCGAGGACATCGTGCTCGGTCCAGATGATCTCCTTCATCTTGATGAGGTCGACAACGCCCTCGAAGCTATCCTCTGCGCCAACGGGGATTACGATGGGCACGGGGTTGGCCTTGAGGACCTCGCGGATTTGGCGGACAACGTCGAAGAAGTTGGCGCCGGAGCGGTCCATCTTGTTGACGAAGGCGATACGGGGGACGTTGTAGCGAGTGGCCTGATGCCAAACGGTCTCAGACTGTGGCTGAACGCCGCCGACAGCGCAGAAGAGAGCAACGGCACCATCGAGGATGCGGAGGGAGCGCTCGACCTCGACGGTGAAGTCGACGTGGCCCGGGGTGTCGATGATGTTGATTTTGTAGGTCTGGTTGTCGTACTTCCAGTTAGCGGTAACGGCGGCGGAGGTGATGGTGATACCGCGCTCCTGCTCTTGGACCATCCAGTCCATTGTCGCAGCACCGTCGTGGACCTCACCGATTTTGTGGGTGATGCCAGTGTAGAAGAGGATACGCTCGGTGGTTGTGGTCTTACCGGCATCGATGTGCGCCATGATGCCGATGTTGCGAGTATATCTGAGGTCAGACATTGATAGAGAATATTAAAGGTTAGAAACGGAAGTGAGCGAAAGCACGGTTGGCGTCGGCCATCTTGTGCATATCCTCTTTGCGCTTGAAGGCGCCACCTTCGAGGTTGTAGGCGGCGGCGATCTCGGCAGCCAGTTTCTCGGCCATAGAGTGACCACTGCGCTTGCGGGCGTAGATGATCATGTTCTTGATAGAGAGAGTGATCTTGCGGTCGGGGCGGATTTCGGTAGGCACTTGGAAGGTGGCGCCACCGACGCGGCGGCTCTTAACCTCGACGGAGGGTGTGATGTTCTCGAGGGCTTTCTTGAAGAACTCGAGAGGTTGCTTGCCCTCTTTCTCAGCCTTGGGGGCGATGGCGTCGATGGCGTTGTAGAAGATGCCGAAAGCGACGGACTTCTTGCCATCGTACATGAGGTTGTTGACGAACTGCGTTACGAGAGTGTCGCCGAACTTAGGATCTGGGAGAAGGACTCTCTTCTTTGGCTTAGACTTGCGCATTTTATTTCAGTCTGTTTATCAGCTTCTTTATCAGCTGTCAATTAGCGTTTTGTGTCTTCAAACGCCTCGTTGGGCGTTTTACTCAACCGTAAGCAACAACGGATAAACAGAAGGCTGGCTTGTTTACGGAAAATGTTGTTGAGTCTTTTGTGGTTAGAGGCTCTGAACTAACTTACTTTTTCTTAGCTCCAGCTGCGGGCTTGCCGGCCTTAGGACGCTTGGCGCCGTACTTGGAGCGGCGTTGGTTGCGGCCGTCGACACCGGAAGCGTCGAGAGCGCCGCGGACGAGGTGGTAGCGGACGCCAGGGAGGTCCTTTACACGGCCACCGCGGACGAGGACGATGGAGTGCTCTTGGAGGTTGTGGCCCTCACCGGGGATGTAGGCGTTGACCTCCTTGCCGTTGGTGAGACGGACACGGGCGACCTTACGCATTGCGGAGTTAGGCTTCTTAGGTGTCGTGGTGTAAACACGGACACAGACGCCTCGGCGTTGTGGGCAAGCGTCGAGAGCGGGCGATTTGCTGTTGGCCTTGACGACCTCGCGACCCTTGCGGACGAGTTGTTGGATTGTAGGCATTTCTTGTTTTAACCTTTAATAAATCAATGAGTTATGCGTGAGAAGAGACCCGTATGGGCACAATCGCACACAATTACCGGGCGCAAATTTATCATTTTTCTTCTTGACTTCCAATAATTTGGAGATTGTTTTGGGGGTGGATTTTGCGTGGAGGATTGCGTGGGGAAAGTGGTAAATGGAAGATGATGGACGGTCAGGAGACCGTCCCTCCAAGTGCGGTCGTTGCTGCCTGTGAGGTTTTGGGGTCTGTTCAAGATGATGGACGGTCAGGAGACCGTCCATCACAGTGCGGTCGTTGCTGCCTGTGAGGTTTTGGGGTCAGTTCAGTGACGCAGGGAGGAGCGTGGCGGTATTTCGGCCTGGCACACCCGATGCGCGTGTGTACAAGGTTACTGAGGTGTGGACATACGGGCCAGTACGTGTGTGTGACGTAGGGGCGTGGTGTTAAATTTTGTGGGTAGGTAGTGAAATTTGGAGGGTGGAAGTGGCGATTCGCACAGAAAGATGTAAATTAGAGTAGCTAAAGAGGGAAACGAAGCGGGGGACTATACCTCTTTATATATAGGAGACATCACAGAAAGATTCCACAAAAAATCAGCGGTTTAGATAGTGTTTAACCATTAAAAGGGGCCTGCATCATAATGAAATATTCAGGATTTGGGTGGAATAGCCTCATGGCACTGTACGCAAGTAACGCCTTAGGACTGGCACAATAAATCTTCAATTTGTTTCTGAAAGCTCGGAGTACGCCCGAGGGGAGCACCCAAGCGCGAGCAAATTTACGGGATGCGTGAGAATTATATCATGCGGTGCGAAAAACAATATGGTCATAGTGAATTTTTATAGTGAATATTCGCACAAACTTTTATATATATTTAAAGAACAGAAATAACAAGTTCGGGCATAAGCGGCTCTTGCCCGAAAGCGCAGAGAAAGAGACATCACAGAAAGACTCCACAAAAAATCAGCGAGAAAACATATTTCTTAAATCAAATCAATTCATGAAACTTAAAAACTACGCAATTGCAGTCGTAGCAGCAACGCTCGCTGCTTGCGGGGAAAACGATATTGAGACGCCAAGCCTGCCGCTTGACGAAGAGAAGCCCACGGAGTTGGAGACCGAGGCGGAAGCCCCACTCACACACGGAATGACCGTCCTCGGCGACAAGATTCCGAATGCGTACACCCCTGAGAACATGCGGGAAGCGCTGGTCTCGCTCATGGCGGAGGACGGCGGGAACAAATCGCTCACCATCAGCGAGGATGACATCAAAGCCCATCACGGTTGGGACAGAAGCGACTACAACAACACGCGAGAAAAAGTGAAAGAGAGCTGGGCAAGAGGCGTTGAATGGGTGATGGCAAAATCCAAGTACGAGGACGATGCAATTTGGAAAAGCGGCGACAACAAGTATACCCAAGTCGTAAGAGACCTATTGGACGACAGAAATCTAACTAAGATCGGGCTGTCCGGCAAATGGCATAAGAAGAGCGCCCCGTGCAACATTTCAATGGCGAACATAGAGAAAGCCCTTCATGGGGCGAAGACATGGAACGCTTGGAGAGACAACTTAGTGAAAATTTACCCATCTAAACAGAAGGACATAAATGAAATATTCAAGATTTGGGAGGAATAGCCTCGTCGCCTTGTGCGCATGTGCGGCAGTAATGACATCATGCGGTGAAGAGCCACCAGAACCTGAAGACCAACCATTCGAAGCGTACTACGTAAGCAATCAGTCAAGCGCAAACATAATATCGTTTGCGAAATATGAGGAAAAATTTGAGAGTTTTCTTTCATCAGGGCAATACTCCTCGACGCATCTTGTGGGTGATGAGCGGTACGAAGGCAGGAAATGGCCTGACGCGGTGGCATCGGTTATCTCCTTGCCGGACAGTGCGATAGAGATTGTGCCACGACTGGCGGCGAGAGACAGTTGCTACAACCTATTCAGCGGTCTTGAGGATTGGTACACGACTGAAGAAGGCGACTGGTACGTAGCGTTCAGTGTCGACATCACTGACGAGGTGCTGAGCAGCATTGCCAGCAGGATGCGTTCGAAAGGGTTGCCGCCGTACAGGACGACCAAGGAGGTCATAGTGAACCGCGGCCAAATGGATGTGAAGATTACGACGAGGAGGGACGGCATTGAGCTTGGCACGGTAGTCGTAGCGAAAGGGGACTCGGTGACTATGCCCGTTGATGGTATGGTTATGCATTCGGACGAGTACACCATCGAGGCTTCGGGAAAATCGTATACCGAGAAGAGGGGCATGGCGTTAGACAACCTCGAGGGCAGACCTCACAGGATTGGCAAGTCGGAAGACGGGTACAGGAAGTACGTGTTGACCGACCACTGGTTCGAAATAAGAGTTGGGGAGTTATGATTTGATAGTCAGAAAGTTGGCATAGAAGTATGCCTAAATATTAGCCGTATCGTGCCTGCGATTTTGCGTGGGGACGATACGGCATTCTTTTTGGTACTTTAGAGAAAAGGATGGGAGGTCCAGTTCTTTCATTTAAAGCTTGAGCGACAGATATTCCGGCAGGGTTTTCCCGCAGCGCGTGTGTACCAGGTTAGTGAAGGTATGGCCTTACAGGCCAGTGCGGGGTGTGACGCGGGGGGCTTGGATGATGGAAGGTCGGGGGCTTTCTTCCTTGCGCGGGGAGAGGCGCGGCACTATCGCCTGGCACACCCGCTGCGCGTGTGTACCAGGTTAGTGAGGAATGGCCTTACAGGCCAGTACGGGGTTTGACGTGGGGAAAGTGGTAAATGGAAGATGAAGGACGGTCAGGAGACCGTCCCTCCCTGTGCGGTCGTGGTTGCCTGTGAGGTTTTGGGGTATGTTCAAGATGATGGACGGTCAGGAGACCGTCCCTCCCAGTGCGGACGTTGCTGCCTGTGAGGTTTTGGGGTCTGTTCAGATGATGGACGGTCAGGAGACCGTCCCTCCCAGTGCGGT
>JALEMI010000128.1 GCA_022768325.1 Bacteroidales bacterium | reverse complement strand
CTGTTCAGGTCGAGCGGCTCGTCGGCAATGATGCCCATCTCGGCCAGCTCTTCACAAGCGGCTTCGTCCAATGAGCCGGCTTCTTCCAGCTCAATGGCTATTTCGTCAATCACGTCGTCGGCACTCTGCGCCCATGAGGTGTCGGCGGCAATGCTGATGCCTAAGGCTGCTATGGCTATTCTCTTCATGGCCAATGTGGATGAAATGCCAATGCCGCGCCGCCACTCATGCCCAGATGCTGATGGTGGCAAATTCCCGCCCTTATTCCCCAAGTCTCTCTCTCATAGCCAATTCCAGCGCCCAATTCCGTCCCCGTTGTGGAGAATCCTGTCGTGAATCGTAACCCTCCGCCCGGTGCCAATGCCAATCCCACGTGCATCGCCGCGTCACGCCCCGTCTCTTTCTCCATTTCCGCCCCAATGCTGAATATCTTCGGCGCATTCCATACCACGCTCGCCCATGCCGTTGTTCCAATCCGCATCCCCCTCTCGCCTCGTGTCAATACCCGCTTCTCAATGTTGCGTATCGCCACGCCTATCGCCAAGTTCCCATTAGGCCTGTATGTCGCGCCAATGGTGCTGTACGATGTCTTTCCGTTGTCCGAATATCTCAGTTTGTGAATCATCCCGTGGTATCCCATCCCGATGTCCACTTTCCCAATCTGTCGCCCAATCTCCGCCCCAAAGGTTGTAAAACGGCTCCACTCCCCGCCCGATGTCCCAATTTTCACTGCCACGCAACACAGCTTTGTCGGGATGGCCACCGTCCCCCTCGTCTCCGCCAATTCTGCCAACCCGTACGGCACAACGACCCCCGCCCCCACGGTGAGCCGCTCTGTCTGAGCCACGCCCGAAGGGTTTGTCCCGTCGCTCGCGCAATAGAACGACGTAGACACAATGCCGCCGCTGCCTATCGCCCCAGCGTCACGTGCCCACACTCTCTGACCCTCGGCAAGTGTTGTCGCAAGCCGAAACACGGTCAGTGCCAATAAAATACGTCGTCTTAGTATAGCTCTTTCCACTCGCGCCGATTGCCCATCCTGTCCAAGAATCGCATGAGATCCTCGCGCGAGACGGAGACCGACGCTCGGTTGTCGTTCGGGTGAAAGGCCAGACGCTCCGCTTTCTGAAGGTTCGTGTCCAAGAACAAGATTACCTCATGACCCGCGTCGTTTATCAGGCCAAAGGGGCTAACAGACCCCGGCCGCAAGCCCAAGTATTTCATCATCCTCTCGGGCGATGCAAACGACAACTTGCCCTCGCCAAGCCTGTGCTCCAGGTCGTGCATGTCAATGCTGCGGTCGCAGTCCAAGACCACCAGGTAGTGCTTGTTGCCCTTATGATTGCGCAAGAATATGTTTTTGCAGTGCTTACCCTCAAGGGCGGTCCAATATTTCCGCGCGTCTTCAATTGTTGGTGTGGGCGGGTGCTCAATGTATTGAAATTCAATGCCCATCTCGTCCAACAATTCGTACAACTCTGCTTGACCTATCATTTTTTCGTGCCTTTTCTCTATTGTTGCCTATAAGAAAGACCGTAGGTGTGAGACTGCCTCTCATGCCTACGGTCTGGTTTTGTTTTATGTGTGTCGATGGGTTGTTACGCCCTCTCGCTTACGGTTTTACAATGACGCTGCGAGCTGCGTCGGCCTCTTTCTTTATGGCCTGCATGGTCTCCTCGGTTATGCTGTTGGCGTCCGTCTTGGAGTAAATCTCGTTGAGGGGCTGCAACAGCTCGCGGAGCTCTTTGATGTTGGCGTCTTGCTTGTTGTCGTCAAGAAGTTTGATGAGCTTTTCGAGTGGCTCTTTCTGGCTGAGCAAGATTTTCACCATCTCCTTGTTGTCAAACGTGTCGTCAGAGATGTGGGTCGCAATGTAGAGGCCCTCTGTCCAGCTGCCTGCCACAATCATGAGCGATACCGGTCCGCGTCCATGTTTGTTCAGGTAGTCATACGAGTCGTAGAACGAGTTGGAGATAAGCTCCGTCATCGCCTCTTTGTTGTTCTCGTTGTCCTCCATCTTTGTAGCCAACTCGGGGTCTACGGCCTGGGTCATGTCCAGCGCGTCAACAAGGGCGCGGATGGTTTGCGTGTACTCCATCACGTTGGCCTGCTGGTTATATGTCGAGGCGTAGCAGAGGTCTGCGCTGTAAACGCCCATGTTCATAGCCCTCTTGGCCTCCGTGACGTACTTGTCAACGTTGTCGTTGGGGTTGCAAATGTCGAGAATGTAGGCCGCGTCAATGCGGTTCAGCATCTCCGTCACTTCAAACGCTGTCGGAAGTGGGTATACAAATTCGCGGACGTTCTCTTCGACGTTCTCTTTGCTCATGACGCCTGCCTTGTCTTGGCTGCCTTTGACGGTGCAGCCCGTGGCCACCATTGCGGCTATTCCGGCCATAATTGCCGATACGTGCAGTTTGCTCATATCTTGTGTTTGGTTATGTTTCTTTAAGATTATTCTAACGCTAAAATAACAAAAAGTTAGGTCAAGGGCGTGAAAACCACGTTTTTTTATTCCGCGCAGTCAAAATATACGCTCACAGCCCTGTGGTCAGACCATGCCCAGTCGTGGTCTTCATACCCCCACGTCCTTATGGCTTCCGATTTTATGATGTAGTCAATTTGCAAGGGAGGCAGCTTGCGCCTAAATGTGCGCCTCATCTTCAAGTGCGCGGAGTGTCGCGCCTCGCTCAGCGGCCCCATCGTGTCGCCCTGTGGCTGTGCTTTCATCAGGTGTGAATATGTGTACGAGATTGGCGTGTCGTTAAAGTCGCCGCATACAATGACGGGGTAGGGCGATGCCGTCACGGCCTGCGCAAGCTCGCGGACCTCAACAGCGCGCCGCACGAAGGCGTCCATCGTTTTGCTATATGTCGAGCGCAAGGCCTCCGCCCGCTCGCTGTCAATGTTGCTTTTCGATACTGCGCCAAGCTGCTTTTCCGAGAGACGCAGCGAGGCCATGTGGCAGTTGAATATCCTTATTGTCTTGCCCTGACCAATTGTCACGTCCGCCGCCAAGAAGAAGTCCGGCATTTGCCCGTTCCGCCCAAGTTCGTGCGGGTCTGTTATTTGGCGCAATGGCAGGTTGGTCAATATCCTCAGGTCCCTGTGTACCACGTTGTTCTCAAATCCTTTGCACATCTGCTTGAATTGGAGCAACTTAGGCGATTCGTTCCTGTCGTATTCTCGGTTCGCCTCCTGAAGGCAGACAATGTCAGCCCCCAAGGCTTTGATGTCTCTCGCCATCGAGTCGCCACGCCCCACGGGCATTCCCTCTGGCGTTTCCAACAGAAGGTTGTAGATGTTGTATGTCAATAGCTTCAGGCCCTTGCCCTCTCCTTCCGCGCGTTCCTCTTGCTTCATCGGCAGGTCTATCACTCTGTGCGCCTCGGGAAATGTGAAGACTATTGCAGCTACGCAAATGGCCGCAGTAATCCAATGACGTTTAAGCACATACATCACCGCCGCGACGCACAAGGTTATCCACATATACGGGAATGCGAACCACGCCAAGCACAACGCGCCAAGCCTTTCGGGCGAGATGTTTGTCGAGACTGCCACGCACACCGTCACGACAGCAAGCACAAGTGCCAACAGCCGCACAATAGAACCTAAAAACCTGATTATCATTGTCTCCGCTATCGCTTGCTCTGGTCGAAGAGGGTCTTCTTCTCCGATTCCGTGAGGCTGTTATATCCGCTCGCGCTTATCTTGTCCAATATGCGGTCCACCTCTTTATTCGTTGCCACGCGGTTTTGGTTGTATTCCCAGTCGGGGTTACTTCCGCCAATCGTCACTTTCATCCGGCTCTGCTTCGCTTTCCGCGGGCTGCGTGTCCATTGCCTTGCGAGAATATAGCCGGCAAGTGCTCCGCCAAGGTGGGCAAGGTTGCCGCCAACGTTCGTGAGCCCTATGACCATGATGACCGACAGCCCCACGTACACCAAGGCTATGTATTTCATTTTCACCTCGCCAAAGAATGTCACCCACACCCGCCTGTCGGGCTGAGACACCGTGGCGGCGACCATAAGGCTCATTATCGCGCCCGATGCTCCCAAGAGGATTCCTTCCTCCGCCACAAGGCTCAACAGGAGCGCCGCGGCGCATCCCGCCAGTCCGCCAACAACGTATGCCACAATGGCCCGACGACTGTCGGCATAGCACTGCATGAAGAGGCGCCCAAACCAATAGAGGCACAACATGTTAAAAATGTAGTGCAGGAAGTCGTAGTGCGCAATTATGTTTGTCGCAATGGTCCACGGCCGCGTCAAGACCTCCGCGCCAATCGGCATTCCGAATATCAGCACCGACCATCCCGTAGCCTGACCGCCACCAAGG
The DNA here is from genome assembly GCA_022768325.1 of Bacteroidales bacterium. Lineage (GTDB taxonomy): Bacteria > Bacteroidota > Bacteroidia > Bacteroidales > Marinilabiliaceae > W3P20-009. Next base: position 1,672 of record JALEMI010000128.1, on the reverse strand, counting down.
GCCGCAAGGTCCATCAGGCGCATGACCAGGAAGATGGCCGTGTTGATGTATATGAGCTTGATTATGATGTCGTTACGGCGAAACGATTCGCCTATCTCATTGACGATGCTTCCCATTTCTCAGTTTAGTTCAGTCGCCTGATGTTCCACAGTCGCAATAGCACGAATCCGAAGAGCATTCCGCCCAAGTGGGCCCAGTGAGCCACGTTGTCGTAGTCCGAGCCATGTATGCCGCCAAAGAGTTCCAACAGACCGTACACCAGCACGAACCATTTGGCTTTCATCGGGATGGGCGGGAAGAGCAACATTATCCGCAGGTTCGGGAATATCATGCCAAAGGCCAACAGTATGCCAAATACCGCGCCCGATGCGCCCACGGTGACGTTGGCGTTGACGTACAGCTCCTGATATTTCATCGCGAAGTCACGCGCCATGCTCGCTGCCGCCCCAGGGTCGGTCGCCGCTATGGAGTTGTAGCTGCTTACGAACTGCGTTATGGCTTGCTGGCTCTCCACCGACACCACTCTCACGGTCGTCGTGAGGAAGTCCTGTATGTTCGCCGTCGTCGGGTCGTTAAGCAGGGTGTCCACCGCCGCAATCATCGGCCGCAGGTCAAATCCTACCGCCAATTCCTGTATTATGCCCGAGCCTATGCCGCACGCCATGTAGTACGCCACGAACCGTTTCGTGCCAAGTGCGTCCTCCACGGCCGTGCCAAACATCCACAGCGCGAACATGTTGAAGAAGATGTGGCTGATGTTGGCATGCATGAACATGAATGTCACGAATTGCCACAGCCCGAAGTCTCTCGCGCTGACGTAGTGGAGGCCGAGGTACGTGTCGAGGTCAATGTTCAAGCTCCGTTGCATGACTATCGCCGCGGCAAAAAATAGCACGTTGATAATCAGGAGGTTCTTGACCGCTGGTGTCATTCTCATGGTTCTCTGTATGTGTTGATGGTGCTGTTGTTGTGTTTCCGAAAGGGTGGGGTGGGGGAGAGGGGGTGTGCTGGCTAAAACATATTGTCGAGGGTGTCGTCCGTTATCACGGTCATGGTCTTGCGCCCGTCGGGCGTTGTCTGCCTCTCGCCCGAGGTCATCAGGCGGGTGTATATTTCGGCCATCTCTTCGCCGCTCAGCTCTTTGCCGTAGGGCATTGCGCTGTGGCGCGATGTCTCGCGGGCAATGAACTCCTTCACGTCGCCGCGCACGTCAACTTCCCCGTTGCGACAGTCGTACGCCAAGCTCTCCAAGAGCGACCGTGCCGAGCTTACGTCCATCATCGCCGGTATCGACGATATGCTGACGCGCCCGCCCTCGTTGTCCACGCTTATCTCTATGCCCGCCATGGATAGCTCTTCCGCCAGTTCCGTAATGACGCAAAGGTCCTCCGCTCCCATGCTGACCACTTCCGGAAAGAGCAGCCGCTGACTCTCCACGGCCGAGAGGTCCATCATCGCCCGCATACGGTCATACAATATGCGTTCGTGGGCCCGGTGCTGGTCTATTATCATGAGGCCAGCCTCCGTAGGCCGCAAGATGTATCGGCGTTTGTATTGGGTGAATTGCTCGGGCGTAAGTGTTGCCAGGTCAATGTCCGCCGGCGCAAAGAGACGGCTCGGCGCGTCGTCTCTTGCCGCGGTCGATGCGTTAGCCCCCGATTCAATTATCATG
>JALEMI010000125.1 GCA_022768325.1 Bacteroidales bacterium | reverse complement strand
CTTAATCCTTGTTCTGCTGGATGATGCTCTCCGACGCCCCACCGTTTAAACCTACTAACATGACCAACAGAGAAGTCTTAATCCTTGTTCTGCTGGATGATGCTCTCCGACGCCCCACAGTTTAAACCTACTAACATGACCAACAGAGAAGTCTTAATCCTTGTTCTGCTGGATGATGCTCTCCGACAACAGAGAAATAGCAAGCTGCGGCACAGTGTCGCGTCTTAATCCTTGTTCTGCTGGATGATGCTCTCCGACAGTGTCGCGGCTGGCTAAGACGGTGAACGCCACTTCTGTGGGTCTTAATCCTTGTTCTGCTGGATGATGCTCTCCGACTCACGACACTATCGTAGTCATGCCGAGGCGGGGTCTTAATCCTTGTTCTGCTGGATGATGCTCTCCGACATGTCATAGAAGAGATAGTCAAGCAGTGCAATAAAGTCTTAATCCTTGTTCTGCTGGATGATGCTCTCCGACCTTGACGGCGTTGACACCTACCTTGACAATAGCGTGTCTTAATCCTTGTTCTGCTGGATGATGCTCTCCGACCCTCGATGGAAATGAGGACCGTCTAGTGATTGAGTCAATGTCTTAATCCTTGTTCTGCTGGATGATGCTCTCCGACTCGGGGACACAACCACTTTTGTGAGTGGTAATGTGTCTTAATCCTTGTTCTGCTGGATGATGCTCTCCGACAGTACTCCACACTTTTGCGCTAAATATCAAGCACTTACGAAATACCGCCACCTATTTTGGAGCTAAATTATTACATAATTTAACTCTTTCTTAGACACCGCGAAGATACTCCTTTTTTCTACACTACATATCGTACAAATCAAAAAAATATCACCATTTCCACGGCTTTTTCCTTTAGACATTCTGGCGAGTTTTATTTTGCGCCAAGCACCGGGTGGGTTGACTTTGCGCCGCATGAAAGAGCCTCGCATTGTAGGAAATTGTTAATGATAATAGGCAATTGTTTTGTATTTTAGCGGATATTTTTTGCAAAGATGCGACGAAATTACATAGGTATACGCGCTGTGACCGTAGCCTTGGCGACGACGCTCCTCTCCTTTCTTTGCGTCGCGGAGGTCTGCGCACAGAAGCTTACGGGCGACGGCTATTCTGCGAAACAAGAGGCTAACGATGCCGTCGCATTCCTCTACGCCCAAGACGCAACACCCTACATGACGCTTTCGGGCGTCAGCGCCCCCATCACATGGTCCTTCTCACCCGACGGCACGACTGAGCCAACCATCCTGAAGGTGACCCAGGCGGACGCCGACACCCTCAATGTCCGCACGCCCGGCCTCTACACCGCCGAGGCGTCGGGGCAGACGTTCCGCGCATGGTGGCTCTCGCCCGCGCCCAACGCCATCCGCATGGCTGTCGACTCCGCCGACTGCGACGCCATATATGTCCGCGCCGTGGCATACGCTCCCGATTTCTCTTTCGGGGGTAACACATTGAGCCAAAACATCGTATACCAATGGGAAGTGGCCGACAGCGTCGTCGTGACGACCCGCGACACCGTGGCGGCCATTGAGGGCCTCTATGAGGAGGCGGCCCTAACCGTCCGAGCCATCAACCAGGCGTTCAACGACGTGGCCACGACCGACACCGTAATGCCCGTAGGTGTCTCAGCCTCATTCTCTTACGAGAATCGCAAGGTGGACGCGGAAAACGAGGCCACATCGACCGACAACACATTGTCGTCGCCCGCCGAAGTGGTTTTCTCCAACAAATCGAAGGGTTCATACACGGTCTCGGAGTGGGCCATAGGCAGCCTGGCCAGGCTCTATGACGACAGCCCCGTCTATCAGTTCCAGCAGCCCGGCACGTACCGCGTCACGCTGACCGTAACCAACGAAGCCTCGGGATGCGCCAGCAGCGACTCTTCCGTCACGATAACCGTCAGCGAGGCGGCATTGGAGTTTCCCAACGCCTTCACGCCCAACGGCGACGGCGTGAACGACGTCTTCTGCCCCGCCTTCCGCTCGCTGAAGAGCTACGAGCTGACCATCTACAACAGGTGGGGTCACAGGGTCTTCACCTCGTCTGACCCGTCCGACGGGTGGGACGGCAAAGTGAACGGGCGCGATGCCGCCGCAGGGACATACTATTTCATTGCAAAAGCCGAAGGGTTCGAGCGCGGCGTAGAGTTTTACAAGAAAGGCTCGATAACCCTCGTACGGTAGAGAATTACGACCGTCACATTACCACAAAAGAACAGCCAACCGATTTTAATCACCCCCCTCTCCCCATCATCGGCGTGGCTCATAGTCCGAAAGAACAAAATGAGCGAAGATAGCAGAACCATCGAGCAAGACGAAGAGCTGGCGCGGAGCATGGTGCAAGACATCATCATGCGCAACCCCTTGTGCCACAAGAAAGAGGAGAGCATCCAGATGATCCGCAAGGCCTTCGAGCTGGCCAACGACGCGCACCGCGGCATGAGACGCCGCAGCGGTGAGCTATACATATTCCACCCCGTGGCCGTGGCCCGTATCGTGGCCGAAGAGATAGGGCTTGGGGCAACGAGCGTCACGGCGGCCCTGCTTCACGACGTTGTCGAGGACACCGAGCTCACGCTCCAAGACCTGGAGCAGATCTTCAACCCCAAGGTGGCCCAGATTGTGGACGGCCTCACGAAGCTCGACGTCGTGATGGACCAGCAGGAGTCGCTCCAGGCGGAGAACATCCGCAAGCTGCTCATGAGCATGATTGAGGACGTGCGCGTCATCCTCATCAAGCTGGCCGACCGCCTCCACAATATGCGGACGCTCAACTCGATGCCGGACCACAAGCGTTTCCGCATCTCGGCAGAGACCCTCTACATATACGCCCCCGTGGCCTACCGCCTCGGCCTCTACGCCATAAAGACGGAGCTTGAAGACCTGAGCCTCAAGAACGAGCAACCCGGCGTATACCAAGGGATTTTCGACCGCCTGCAAGTCTTCAAGAAAGACTTCCAATGCGTAATAGACAGCGTCCAGGACCCAATCCGCAAGGCACTCGACGACCATGGCTACAAATACACCATCAAGGCCCGCTCTAAGTCGATACACTCCATCTGGCGCAAGATGCAAAACAAGGGCGTACAGTTTGAGGAGATTTACGACATCATAGCCATGCGAATCGTCTTCGAGCCTAAGCCCGACATGCTCGAAAAGACGCAGTGCTGGGACATTTACAGCATGATAACCGAGCTGTTCCGCCCCAACCCGGACCGCCTCCGCGACTGGGTCAGTACGCCGAAGAGCAATGGCTACGAGGCCCTGCACACGACGATAATGAGCCCCGAGGGCCGATGGGTAGAGGTGCAAATCCGCTCAAAACGAATGGACGAGGTGGCAGAGCGAGGCCTCGCCGCCCACTGGAAATATAAGGGCGGCAAGGCGGACAGCGAGGTCGACACGTGGCTTGAGGGCATCCGCAAGATGCTCGACTCGGCGTCGCAAAACTCCATGGAGTTCCTCGACGCGTTCAAGCTCAACCTCTTCTCGCAAGAGCTGACCATCTTCACCCCGCAAGGCGACATGAGGGTAATGCCCGTAGGCTCCACGGCTCTCGACTTCGCATTTGAGATACACTCAAAGATTGGTTTCCACTGCATCGGCGCAAAGGTCAACTACAAGCTCGAACCACTGAGCTACACACTGAAAAGCGGCGACCAGGTGGAAATCATCACGAGCGAGAACCAAAAGCCCAAATACGAGTGGATAAACTTCTGCACGACGGCGAAAGCCCGCACCTGCATCCGCGAGGCGTTTAAGGAGGAGAGGCGCATGGCGATAGAGAAGGGAATGCAGATGGTGGCCGACGAGCTGGCCAAGGTCAAGCTCTCCATGAACGCCCGAATCCTCCACAAGATGCTGACCCATTACCACTTCGACAACCGCGACGATATGTATTACAGTGTCGGGAAAGGCACAACGGACATCTCCGAACTGGAGAAGTCGCTCCGCCAAAAGTCGTCCAACAAGTGGATCAAGATATGGAAGCTCAACTTCGGCGGCAAAGACGACGAGCTGGAAGAGACCGAGGCCGCTACACTGCCACAGGGCAAGAAAGTGGTCATCTCCGACGCTGAGAACGACAAGCAGAAATTTGTCATAGCGCCCTGCTGCAAGCCAATCCCCGGCGACGACGTGGTGGGCTATGTTGACGAGAGCGGGAGCATGATTCTCCACTCCCGCGCCTGCCCCAACGCCGTGAAGCTGATGAGCAGCCGCGGCGACCGCATCGTCTCCGCAAAGTGGGAGAGCCACAAGGTGTTGTCGTATCTCGCGGAGATTGTCATAAACGGCATTGACCGGATGGGCATTGTGTCTGAGATAACGGGAATGATTGCCCAAGAGCTACACGTCAAGATGAGGTCGCTCAACTTTGAGGAGCACGACGGCATCTTTGTCGGGACAATATTCCTCTACACGTACAGCGCCGAAGACTTGCAACACCTGATAAACTCCCTCCGCCAAATAAAAGGCATCAACCAAGTGACACGCAAAGAGTTGAGCGAAGAAACAACATCCAACAATTAGAGACAACAGACACACACAATAAGACAACAGATGAAATTTGAACTGCAACATACAGACCCTCAGACCTCGGCGCGAGCCGGCAAGATAACCACCGACCACGGCGAGATCCTTACGCCCATCTTCATGCCCGTGGGGACTGTGGGCTCGGTCAAGGGCCTCCACTTCCGCGACGTGGCGGACGACGCGCGGGCGCAAATAATTCTCGGCAACACGTACCACCTCTACCTCCGCCCGGGGCGCGAGGTACTCCAAGCCGCCGGCGGACTGCATAAGTTCAACGGCTGGACGCGCCCCATCCTTACGGACAGCGGCGGATTTCAAGTCTTCTCGCTCAGCCAAAACCGCAAATTCTCAGAAGAGGGCGTCACATTCCGCTCGCACATCGACGGCTCAAAACACCTCTTCACTCCCGAGAACGTCGTAGACACCCAGCGAATCATTGGCAGCGACATCATGATGGCTCTCGACGAGTGCCCTCCTGGCGAGGCGGACTACGCGTATGCCAAGAAGTCGCTCGACATGACGATGCGCTGGCTGCGGCGCGGAATAAAGCATTTTGACGAGACGGAGCCTCTCTATGGGCATAGCCAGACCTTCTTCCCCATTGTGCAGGGGGCAGCCCATCGCGAGCTGCGCACACGTGCCGCCAACGAGGTGGCTGAGATGGGACGCGAGGGCAATGCCATAGGCGGCCTGGCCGTGGGAGAGCCTACCGAGAAGATGTATGAAATGGTCGAGCTGGTCAACGGCATCTTGCCCACCGACCGCCCCCGATACCTTATGGGCGTCGGCACACCCGTCAACCTGTTGGAGAACATAGCCCTTGGCGTCGATATGTTCGACTGCGTCATGCCCACCCGCAACGGGCGCAACGGCATGATTTTCACGAGCGAGGGCATAATAAACCTTCGTAACGAGAAGTGGAAAATGGACTTCTCGCCCCTCGACCCCAACGGCACATCGTTTGTGGACAGCGCATATAGCCGCGCGTATGTCCGCCACCTCTTCGTGGCGAACGAGATGCTCGGTGCGCTCATTGCCTCGGAGCATAACATAGCCTTCTACCTCAACCTCGTTGGCCAGGCGCGTCAGCACATCATTGCGGGCGACTTCCGCGAGTGGAAAGAGATGATGGTGAAGAAGCTCGTCGTGAGGCTCTAAAGGCTGAACGCGTCTCCACCACCCTATTCAACACATTTCCCCCTCTCTCCCCTACCCCGTCCCCCCTTTCGGAACATAATCACAATTTTCCCAATGTCAAGAATCTCACAGAGGATAGGCCGTTGCCTCTTTACCGCATTGATTGTCACGCTGTTTGCAGGCTGCACCAGTGTGGGCTACAAGGCTGTGTCGTTCGACGTCTTGCGGCCTGCCAGCTACACCCTCCCCACATGGGCGGACTCAATAATCATTGTCGACGGAGTGACCGCCCCCGTTGTCATAGACTCAACAATAAGCGTCGAGACATCGGCCAAGATAAACCAGGGGCGCGGCAAAATTGTTGGCCACGAGGTGTGCAAGGCGATGGCCGCGGCCTTCAACAACAGCGGCTACATGAAGGCCATAGTGGCAATTCCCAATGCCGAGGAGACAGGCCTCTCCGACGCCAACATCGACACACTGCTGCGCGGACGGAGGCATACCATAATACTGTCGCTCAAAGATTTGCGCTCCGAATCGAAGCTCAAAGTGACGACGGAGTACGAGATTGGCGCGACATTACTCTGCGGCATAATAACATCCGCGACGGAGACGGGCTTTGAGCTGATAGCCTCGCCCGCGAGCCGATTCCCACTTACGCATCGCAACGACACGATAATCTTCAAATCGTGCGAACTGACGCCCGACGCCGTGGCGGGAAACATCCCCACAATTGAGGAACGATATACCGAGCAAGCCAAATACGTAGGCCAGAAAAACGCCGACGCGTTCATCCCGGCGTGGCAAAAGGTGTACCGCAGCGTCTACATATCCACCGACCCCGATATGTTAGCCGCCCAGACATGGATTGAGCAAGACAATTGGGACGAGGCCGTGAACCTGTGGGGGCGCGTAAGCACCGAATCGCGCAAAGCCGGCGACCGCGTCCGGGCAATGATGAACATATCGCTGGCCTACGAGCGGGCCGACGACCCGATAATGGCGGGCGTATGGTGCTCAAGGGCCATAGACACCATTGAGAAACTGCCCGCCAAAGAGGCGGAGAAACTGAGCAGTGAAAAAGAGAGGGCGGAAATAATCTTTGCCTATCTCATTGAACGTCAGAAACAAAAAGAGACGCTCGACACCCAAATGCAATGAGCATATTCAAGACATTGGCCACCACGGCAATAGCCCTGACCTTGACCACCGCAGCCATGAGGGGTCAAGCGTCGAGCGGCTCGCTGGGGCTGTCGGAAAGCGCATCGGTATCGGCAATGGCCGTGAGGGTGCGCGACGGCAAGGTATTAGCAAAGCACGACGCACAGCGTCGCCTGACGCCCGCCTCGCTCACCAAAGCATTCACGACAGGCATGGCCATGAGGGAGCTTGGCCCCGCGGCACGACTGGCCACCGTCTTCGGGCTGAGGCGACATGACGGGGGGAGCGACATCGTTGTGCATGGCAGTTTTGACCCAACCATCGGGTCGAGATACTTTGGCGGCGTGAACTTGTCCGTTTTGGCGGACTCCGTTGTCGAGAGGCTTCATGCCGCCGGGGTGGAACGTATTGAGAATTTGGAGATTGACCTCTCGCTGTCGCCCGTCCAGACGTACGGAGGTTGCCGGCTATGGGAAGACATTGGCAACGGGTATGGCGCAATACCGAGCGTCGTGATGGACGCAGACAACGAGGTGAGCCTCTACTTCAACACGAGCGTCGCCGAGGGTGGCGAGTGCCGCCTGGACTCCATAGTCCCCGCCATTGAGAGCGACCTGAGACCGCGGGTTGACGTGACGGCCTACTCGGGCAATCAGGACAAGAGCAACGTCTTCATTGCCGACTCGGCACTGTGGCTCGTGACGGGTCAACTGCCCGTCGGCCGTAAAGCATTCGGCGTAAAGGCGGTAGTCCCGTCGCCCGAGCTGACCTTTGCACGGCGACTGGCTCGGCAATTGGAGGCGCGCGGCGTGAAGACAAGCCGCGTCCGCACGGCAGAAAGCCCCGCCAAGGACTCGACAATCTTTGTCCACTACTCGCCCACCATAGCCGAGATAGCCAAACAGACCAACACCCACAGCCTCAACCACTTTGCCGACGCGCTGACCCTGCACGTGAGCACACAGGGCGGGCAGCAACGCGCCTCGTGGGACGTGGCGGGCAGCGAGCTTGCCAAATACTGGAAGAGCAACGCCGCAATAAACCCCTTGTTCCGCGACGGGAGCGGACTTGCGCCCTACAATGCCGTCTCGGCATCGGACGTAGTGGCGATGCTCAAAACGATGAAGAAGAGCCGCGAATGGGCAGAATATAAAGCCACCCTGCCGCGCCTCGGCATTGAGGGGACGTGGAGCGGCTTGGGCCGCAACACAGACATAGCGGGCAAGGTAAGGGCCAAGAGCGGCTCAATGACAGGCGTAGTCTCCTACGGCGGAGTCTTGACCTTGGCAAACGGCGACGAAGTGCTTTTCGCCGTAATCGTGAACCATTTCGAAGAAAGTCCATACGACGTGAAAAAACGGATCGTCCAATGGCTTTTAAACATCTATAAAACACATCATCAATGAAATCAAAATTTGCTCGTCGACTTCGCCGAGTAGTAATCGCAATCGTAGCTGTTGTTGCGACTATCTTTCTGTTAATCATAGGTTTAGTAAACCTATTCATGACCAACGGGCGGCTCTCGCCGATTATCCAGAGCTACGCCCATGAATATCTTGACGCCGACGTCACGATAGGTCATGCCGAAGGCACCTTCTTCCGCTCGTTTCCCTACATTGGCGTGAAGCTCGACTCGTGCGTCATCGTCACTAACGCCTTCCACCGCTCGCCCGCCATGTTGACCGACAGCGTTGCCGCCATTACGGACAGCCTCCGGACGAAGCGGGACACCTTGGCCCGTATTGACCGCATCATTGTGGGCCTCGACCTTGTCCGTTACTTTGTGAGCGACAGCAACGATCTGCGCATTGGTCTCATTGCCATTGAGCGGCCGCGTCTGAGGCTCATCACCGACTCGCTTGGGCGCACGGGATGGGACGTGGTACGCCCATCGGAGCCGAGCGAAGAACAGGACACGGCATCGTCGTCCATGCGCCTGAGCGTGGGCAAAGTGGCCATTCGCAATGCGCGGGTATCATACTTCAGCCGTCCCGACAGAGTGGGCGTCTTTGCGGATAGCATCTCACTGAGCATTGACGGCGACGTGGCGATGGACAAAGTCGACGCGTTCCTCGACCTCGACGTAAAGAGCCTCTCGGCAGGTCACAACGCGAACCGATTCATGCGTCGTAAGCCGTTGCGCCTCAGCGGCAACATTGCCTACGACACGGACTCCGCTAAATTCAACCTCACCGACTTTGGCGTAAAGCTTAAGAACGTGAGACTCAACCTGGACGGTTGGCTGCGCCCCGACACGGCGGGCGTGGAGATGGACCTGCGTTACGCCATAGCCTCGCCAAGCGCGGAGAAGCTGTTTGAGGCCATACCTAAAGAGATAATAAGCACCGACATTGTCATTAAAGACGGCGCGGTAGACCTCAAGGGCTACGCCCGCGGACGCGCCTCGGCAAACGAGATACCCGTCGTGAGCGGCAAAGCCTTCATTGACCGCGTCAGGGCGCAATACGTGGGTCGCCCCGACGAGATTGAGGACCTCACGGCCGACCTTAATATGCTCATTGACAAGAGCGTCCCCGACTCATCGTATTTGAGCCTTGACATCTTCCACTTCAAGGGCGGCGAGAGCGAAATAACGGCCATGGTGCGCGTGACCCGCCTCTTGGCGCGCGCGCTGATAGAGTGCAAGATGAAGGCCCACGTGGACTTTGGCAACCTCCAGAGGGTCATACCGTTTGACGACACAAAGATGGAGGGCGTTGTCGACGCCGACTTCAACGGGAAAGTGGCATTGGCCGACATCATGCGCCAGAACTATGGCGGTGCGACAATAAACGGCAAATTGGGCGTTAAGAACCTGAAGATAAAGAACGACTCGACGGGTTTGGACATTGACGTGAACGCCCAATTTGGCATGAAGACGCAGAAGACGATTGAGATACTCGGCGACATTGAGAAAGTGAACGTCAATGTGGGGAAGATGAGCCTCATTGTCCGCGACGGCAAGACGATATTGAAATCCGCCTTTGTGGACGACACGTCGCACATTGTCCCCCTGTCGGGCGACATAAACATCCGCCGCGCCCTGTTCCGCACGGACAGCATCTTCGTCTTTGCCAAAAACCTGCGCGCCGTGGACCATATCCTTCCCCAAGAGGGAGCTCCCACACGCCCGCAGGCGAGCCACGACTTGCAGCTCGACACCCTCGTGGCGAACATAACAGGCAACAGGGCCTACGCGTCGGGAATCCACCTGAAGGCCGCTCAAAGCGCCGTGAACGACACCACGTGGAACACCGAGGCGATGGTTCAATATAACAAGGTGGGCCTCCGCTCGCCCCACTTCCGCCTGCCCATCCGCTCGAAGAACGCCCTCGTGACGTATCAGGGCGACTCGCTCTCGCTCGTCAACTGCGAAGTGAAGGCGGGACGCTCGAACCTTAAGGCATCGGGACGCATAACGAACTTCCTCCGCAATATGCGCAACCGCAAGGCCCTGACCCTCAACCTGTCGGCATACGCCGACACGGTGGACTGCAACGAGATAATGTCCGCCGTCGTGACCGACACGGCCGCCATTGCCCAAGCCCAAACGCAAGAGATGACCGTCGACACGACCGCCATGGCCTTCACCAACGACACCATAGAAATTGACCCCAGGAGCGTAAAGAGCCAGATTATCCGAGTTCCGCGCCACATAACGCTGAACGTGGACACCCGCGTCGGCACCCTTATATGGGACAAGCTGACGCTCCACAACATTACGGGGCGTGTCGTGACGCAAGACGGCGCGGCCCACATGACCAACCTGACCTTCTACGTTGACAACGCCAAAGTAATAACGACCCTCGCGTATAAGGCGTGGCCACGGATGCGCAAAGCCCGGGCCAACATCTTCTCGCGATGGGAGAATGCCGACATTGCCACCTTGGCCCAGGCGCTGCAACTCGACTCGCTAATCCCCGCCATCAAGCCCATGCGCGGAAAACTGACGTGCGCCATGGCCGCCGAGATTGAGCTTGACAGCCTGATGAGCGTCAACACGCAGACGGCGCGCGCGTCAATCCACCTTAGCGGACAGAAAGTCACCCTGATGGACTCGGAGAATTTCCGCAAGATTGGCAAGATGCTGATGTTCAAACAGAAGGACCGCAACATCATAGACACGCTGAGCCTCAACGTATTGCTCGACAGCGGAAAGGTGCAGGTGCTCCCGACCGTCTTGAACATTGACCGTTACAGGATGGCGGCCGGCGGAACGCAGGACCTCAACATGAACATGAACTACCACATCTCGATACTCAAAAGCCCACTGCCCTTCAAGGCGGGCGTGAACATTACGGGAACGCCATCGGACTTCGACATCGACATTACGACAGCCAAGCTCAAACGCCAAGTGACCCCCGAGAAGCTGATGCGGAACGACACCATCTCCCTCTTGATGCGCATGACCGTGCTTCGCAACTCATACATCCTCTCCGGTCAGCCCATGCCCGACGTGATAAGCAAAATGAAAGGCCTCGACAGCAACATGAACTTTGCCGTCAAGATAAGCGAAGACGAGGCCACGGAAGATGAGAAACGCGAGGCAGCCCGCGCACGGCGTGAGCAGAAACGCCTCGAAAAGGAGGGCGCGGAGGCAAGCCCCGACACAACAATGGCCACCACGACGGGCACCACGCCCGACACGACGGCACAAACCACAAAGCCATGAACGTCCGAATCTCGCCCGAATGGAAAGAGATACTCCAGCCCGAGTTTGACGCCCCGTATTTCAAGGAACTCACTGACTTCGTGCGCCATGAGTATCAGACGACAAAGGTGTTTCCGCCCGCCGGCCTAATCTTTAACGCCTTCGACTCTTGCGCCCCGCAAGACATAAAGGTCCTGATCTTGGGGCAAGACCCCTACCACAACGACGGTCAGGCCATGGGACTCTCGTTCTCCGTGCCGCAAGGCGTGGCACTGCCGCCGTCGCTCGTCAACATTTACAAGGAGATAAGCATGGAGACGGGCCGCCCGTCGCCAGCCGATGGCGACTTGACGCGGTGGGCACGTCAGGGCGTATTGCTGCTCAACGCGACACTGACCGTCCGTGCGCACTCCGCCGCCTCGCACCAGGGGCATGGGTGGGAGACCTTTACGGACAACGTCATCGCGCGGATGTCGTCGGAGTTCAGCGGCATAGTCTTCATGTTGTGGGGGCGATATGCCATCAGCAAGGCACCCCTTATTGACCAGAGCCGTCACCTCGTCTTGACGGCACCTCACCCCTCGCCCCTCTCGGCCTATCGGGGATTCTTTGGCTGCGGACACTTTGCGAGAGCCAACGAATACCTGATCCGGACGGGGCGCGAACCCATTGAGTGGTAACGCATTACCACGCACCAAACAGAACACCTCATGACAAAAAGAGCGACAATAATTGGCGGCGGGGCGGCGGGCTTTTTCCTTGCCATACGCCTCAAGAGCCTTTGCCCCGAAGCGCAAGTCGTAATCCAGGAACGGACGCACAACATATTGGCGAAAGTGAAAGTGTCGGGCGGCGGGCGATGCAACTGCACCAACACCTTTGAGGGGCAAGACGACCTGGCGAACGTATACCCTCGCGGGCATAGGCTGATGCGTCGCCTCTTCCACACATTCAGCCCTGCCGACGCGTTTGAATGGTTTACGCGTCACGGCGTGCGGCTGAGCATCATGTCCGACGGGTGCGTCTTCCCCTCGACACAGAAATCGGAGACGATAATAAACTGCCTCGTTGGGCAGGCGCGTCAGCTTGGCGTGGAGATCGTGACGGGTCGGCGGGACATCAGCATAGCGGAGCTATTGCGCGACGGCGGTCTCGTGGCCGTGTGCACGGGAGGCGGGCCTCGTCGCGAGATGTTCGATTGGCTCGGGCTGCCCGACGCGGAGATTGTATCGCCCGTGCCGAGCCTCTTCACCCTCACGGTGAAAGACCAGGGGCTGAACGCGCTCATGGGGTCTGTCGCGAATAACGCCACGGTCTCGCTTGCCACGACATCGTTCAAGGCCAATGGGCCTCTGCTGTTGACGCATTGGGGCGTGAGCGGCCCCGCCACACTGAAACTGAGCAGCTATGCCGCGCGCCATTTGGCGGAAGTGGGATACAACGCGAAGCTGGTGATAAACTGGACATCGGCCTCGGACGAGGAGATTCGCGAGATGCTTACCGCCCTCGGTCAGCGCAATGCGCAGAAGGTGGTGACCAACGCCCACCCTGAGAGCCTGTCGTCGCGCCTGTGGGAATATTTGGCCACGAAAGCCTTGCCCAATGCGGGGCAGAAGCGATGGGCGGAACTGGGGCGGCGGGACGTTAACCGCCTCGTCTCCGTCTTGACGGCGGACGTTTATGACATTGCGGGCCGTGCGCCGTTTAAGGATGAGTTTGTCACAGCGGGCGGCGTATCGCTGTCGGCTGTCGACGCGAAGACACTGGAGAGCAAGAGCCGTCGCGGCGTATTCTTTGCGGGCGAAGTGTTGGACATTGACGGCGTGACGGGCGGATATAATTTTCAGGCGGCATGGACCACAGCGTGGGTTGCGGCCGGCGCAATGGCAGAAAGGCTTAAACAGAACTTGTCTTTAGGAGAATGATTGAGACACAAAGAGTTATCCTCCGCCCGTGGGAAGAATCGGATGCGGAGGCACTATTCAAATACGCCAGCGACCCCGACGTAGGGCCTATTGCGGGATGGCCTCCTCACACATCTGTCGAAGAGAGCCGCGAAATAATCCGGACAATACTATCCGCGCCCGAGACGTACGCCGTCGTATTGAAAGAGACGAACGAAGCGGTAGGCTCTTGCGGCATCATGTTCTCCAACAGCCTACACACCGCCGCCATGAAGCCTGGCGAGGGCGAGATAGGCTACTGGATTGGCAAGCCGCATTGGGGCAAAGGGCTAATACCCGAAGCCGTGAAAGCCCTCTTGGCGCGAGGCTTCAACGAATTGGGGCTTGAGACCGTCTGGTGCGGATTTTACGAAGGGAACACGAAATCGAAAAGGGTGTGCGAGAAAAGCGGATTCGCATACCACCACACGAACCCCGACATCGTATCGCCCATGGGCGACCGGCGGACAGAGCATTTCTACATCATGACGCGGGCCGACTATGAAGCCATGTCGTCGGGCGGCGACATGGCTTAGGGCTCACCCTCTTACTTCTTGCCGTACTTGGCTTCGAAATCGGTCAGGACGGTCAACAAATCGGGCGTAAGGATGGCTTGTGCTTGATTGCGGAGGTCGTCTGGCACGCCGTAGAAGGCTTCGGCAATTGAGCCAGTAATGCAGCCGATGGTGTCGCTGTCGCCGCCGATGCTTATGGCGTTGCGGACGCAATCTTCAAAATCGTTGCCGTCGATAAAGGCGCGGATGGCTTGCGGGACGCTCTCTTGGCATATCCCGCCATTGCCCTTGCCGTCGATGCCTTGCCATGAATAGCGAGGGCGCAGCTCGTCTGTGGTCATTGAGAGATCGTAGTTAAAACGCTTCTCGACAGCCTCTTGAATCTCGGCCTTCGAGGCACCCTTGCGGGCCATGAAGATGCAGAGGGCAGTGGCCTGCGCACCCTTGATTCCCTCGGGGTGATTGTGGGTACAAGCAGCCGAAAGACGCGCGGCATCGAGCACCTCGGCCTCAGCCTCGAACGCCCAGCCGACAGGGCCGACACGCATGGCCGAGCCATTGCCACAGCTATTGTAGGGCGAGAAATCGCCTTGACGGCTCGCACGAACCACCCACCCCTTGAAACTGGAGCCATAGCCGCCCATAGGGTTTGGGTAACGCATGGCATAGCCACAATAATAGGTGGCAGCATTGCCGCCATGAAGCAGCCAATCGGCCGTGGCGAAAGAGAGAATGCTGTCGTCGGTGAACTCGGAACCTTTAGGGAAAAGTGGGAACTCTTTGGTCTTAATATTGACGAACTCGAAGGTGCTGCCGACGATGTCGCCGATAATGCTTCCAATCATTGAATATGTTTCTTAATTGTGGATACTTAGCTTGTTACTCATGCCGGGCACACCCGCGGCTCATACCCTGTTTTTACCCCTCGTGATTGCATCGCTTAGAGGGGTCGGCCGTGAAAGCCCCCCCTTCGGCGGGCATGAACTTGCCCCGCTCGGCGAGGAAATCGACAAGCTCGGCGGCAGTCATGCCTTCGGCGGAGCAGGTTTGGAAACGTTCGGCTGAGCCGAAATGTTTGATAATGTCGTCTACGAGGGCCTGTTTGGAGGCGTAGGCCTTGCCAGCCATCATGTTGATTACGTCGTGACCATGTGCCATATCTATTTGTTTTTTTGATGGTGTGTTAGTCGTTTGGGTTATTGTTTGCCGCCCGTCAGCCGCTCGTACATCTTGAAGAGCTCGGCCACGATTTCGGACTC
>JALEMI010000121.1 GCA_022768325.1 Bacteroidales bacterium | reverse complement strand
TCATTTAGAGCATATACGGATGGTGTTTCTGTCGGGCATGGACGATGGGGGGGCGGCCAGGCACACCCGCAAAGCGTGTGTACCAGGTTACTGGAGGTATGGCCCTACGGGCCAGTCCATGGTTGAGACGGTGGAACGCGTTATTTCGGCAAGGCGAATACGTTTGCTGTTTCGGCTGGTACATCCGCTCCGCGTGTGTACCCCGGGTACTGAGGTATGGGCTTGCGAGGGGGCGCAGGTAGGGACGGGGGGAAAGGGGTAAAAAAGAAGGCTTTGCGGGGAGACGCCCGCAAAGCCGGATTATGGCAATCGAATTTGGAGTGACGCGAGGCTGCTATTCGGCAGTTAGCGTTATGACGCGGCTGCTCCAGTCGTTGAGCTTGGCGTAGTCGACGTCGTGGCTGTATGGCATTTCGAGGCCGTTGGCCATGAGGTAGGCACCTGTGTAGCTCTTGCCCTCGCAATCGAGGGGCTTATTGTCGATTCGGTTAAGCTCGTGGACGACGTACTTCTTATTGGGATCGAGGCCTTGCATCTTGACGCGGGGGAAATGCTCGTCCTTCATTGTCTCGAGCTTGTACCAGAAATAGACGGCCTTGGCCTTATCTTGCGTCACGTACATCAGCGACGCGAGATTATCGCCCTCGTAGGGAGAGTGGAGGCGGTAGAGGTCGCCGAACTGGATAACGGGTCGGACGGTCTTGTAGTCGCTGATGACCTTTTGGCAGAAAGTCTTCTCCTCGTCGGTCATGTTCTTGGGCTGAATCTCCATACCGAGACGGCCGCTCATTGCGACATCGCACCTGAACTTCATGCTCGTTGTGCGGAAGACGGCGTGGTTTGGCACGGCACTGATATGCTGGGCCATGGCGATTGCGGGGAAGAAGTAGGACGTTCCCCACTGCATATAGATGCGCTGAAGAGCATCGGTATTGTCGGAGACCCAGAACTCGTCAAAATATGGCAGGAGGCCGTAATTGGCACGTCCGCCACCGGAGGCGCAATCCTGGATGACGACATCGGGATATTTTTGGCGGATGCGCTGACAGAGCTTGATAAGTCCCTCATGGTATGCGATATAGAGGTGGCTCTGGTCCTCCTTGGGGAGATATTGGCTGCCGTGGTTCATTATGGGGGCGTTGGCATCCCACTTGATGTAGGCAATCTGGGGATATTTGGAGAGGAGATTGTCGAAGACGGAGAAAGCGAAGTCTTGGACCTTTGGATTGGCGAGGTCGAGCACGAGCTGCGTGCCGCCACGTCCCTTGACTGGTTCGCGGCCGGGGGCTTTGATGACCCAATCGGGGTGATTCTCATAGAGTTCGGCGATGGAGTTGGTCATTTCTGGCTCGACCCATATACCGAACTTGACGCCATTCTTGCGGGCATCGGCAAGGAGCTTATCGATGCCTCCGGGGAGCTTCTTGGGGTCGGGGACCCAATCGCCGAGAGCGGCGTTGTCGGTATTTCGCTGATACTTGGTGGCGAACCAGCCATCGTCCATGACGAAAAGCTCGCCGCCCATCATGGCGATGTCGGCCATCATCTGATCCATGACCTCGTGGTTGATATTGAAATAGACACCCTCCCAGGAGTTGAGCAGAATCATACGCTCTTGGTCGGCGTGGCGCAACATATACTTACGCGCCCAGTCGTGGTAATTGCGGCTGGCGCCCGAGAGGCCTTTATTGGAGAACGTGTATGCCACACGGGGGGTGGTGAGCGTCTCTCCCTTTTTGAGGTGATACTCAGAGTTGTCGGGGTTGATGCCGGCGAAATAGTAGTGGTATTCGGTATCGTCGGTATCGATGGTCACGCTGTAATTGCCTGAGTAGCAGAGGACTGCGCCGATGATGTCGCCCGTATTCTCTTGCGCAGGGCCATCGAGGGAGAACATGACATCGCTGCGGTCGGTCGTTGCGTTGCGGAGGCCGTCCTTGTTCTTAATGCGGAGCATCCCGTTGGTCAGCTTCGTCTCGACGAGTTGTGCCTCGGACGCCCAGGAACCGTGGAAATGGGTGAGATGGACATTGCCTCGTCGGATGGGCATACAGGTGGAATAGAACTGCGTGAGCGTGACGGTCTGCTTGCCGTTGTTGGTGACATCGGTCCAGCACTCGATCATGTCGACATCGTCGTAGGCCTGGTAATAGAGGTTCACGATGTCGGGATAGAGTGGGTCTTTGAGCTTAATGGTCAGCTTGGTACCCTTTCGGGGCTTGCCGTTTGGGGCGATGTCGGAGACTGGTTCAGTCTTGAAATCGTCGCAGAGGAGTTGGGTTGACATATTGCCGTCGGCGTGGCGCATGGCGAAGGCCGTCTCGCTCATGGTATGCGTTGCGCCGTAGGAGGGGTAGACTTCGAGGTGGCTCCAGTTGGCTGTTGTGGGCTTGGGGAGATTGGCGAGTTCGGTGTCGGAGAGCCTTGCGCCGTAGTATACGAACATTGGCTCAGCTCCCTTGTTGACATCGAGGACGAGCGTAGAGCCTGGGGTAGACAGCACCACATTCTCGGCGTAGGAGCCTGCGCTTGCGCACAGGAAGGCGAGGATGGTTGTTAGCTTCTTCATCGTACTTTTTGGGGGTGTAAGAATGAGAGTTTAGTTGTTTTATCTTTTGTGAAGATATGCAAATATATCACTTCCTTGCAATAGTAGCAAGGGTTGGGGAAACGGGCTTCCGGCCGGGCATATCCGCAATGCGTATGTTCCCGGTTTCTGAGGTATGGCTTTGCCCCTATAAAAAAGACCCTCGTCACGGATTGTGGCGAGGGAGAAGGGGAACAGCGTGGGCTGTTTGTGTGTGTGGTTATCGGCGCTTCTTGATGACGGCGTGCTCGAAGACTTTGGCGTCGATGGATGAGTTGAGCGTCTTCTCCTTGAGGTCGTAGAGGGTGTAGCTTCCGTCGGCCTCGATGAGTTTGAGGGTGTTGAGGGTACAATCCTTCTTGGCGTAGGTGAGTTCGATGGAGGTGATGGAATTGCGTCCTACCTTCATATCGGTCTCGATTTTGAAGACGATGTTTTGGCCTGACCCCTTGGCGGACTTGAGGTTGCCCTCGATGGCGGAGACTTGGCCACGGATGCAAGAGATGAGCGTTGAAGAGAGACCCTCGACGTGGCGGTTTGAAGAGCGGAGGGTACGGGCCTTGCCGCCAACGGACATGGAGACATTATCTTCCGTCACGACGAAAAGCTCGCCGTCGGCGTACTTCATGCAGAGATTTGTTGGGGACTGGAAATAGAAAGTACCGTTGGACGTGGCAGCATCTTTGAGGGCGGCGACCTTGGTGGTACGGACGAAGGGGCACTGGATGGACGAGACGCTCTTATTGGCATCTTGAACCTTGGTGACAAGAGCGTTGCCGTTGGCGTTTTTGAGTTGCGCAAGAGATGTCAGCGAGAGGGACATCATTGCCGCCGTGGCGAGAAAGATAACTTTAAAATTCATGACTTATGTTGTTCTCAATGTTTTGACAATCGGACAATTGCTACGAATTGAGTTCGCTGACGACCTTAGGCATCCCGATAATCTCGGCGCAGGTGAACATGGAGGTCATAGACGTACCGAGAATGCCGTGGAGATTAAGGTTTTGGCCTGTGAGGAACACGTTTTGGACGGGGGTCTTAGGCGTTAGGACAGTGAACATTGTGGCGTTGTAGTCCTTGCGGATACCGTATGCTGAGCCGTGCTCGGTGGCGGTGTAGTCAGCATAGGTAAGGGGTGTGCTGACCCAGTGCGCCTGGTGCGCCTCGGCGAGGTTGTCGACGTGTTGTGCCGCCAGTGCGAGGCATTGCTCGGCCACACGTTCCTTGAACTCGACGTAGTCGTCTCCTCTGCTTCCAATTTTCGTGCCAAACCATTTGCTGACATCGTCCCAAGACATTGGAGTAAGGATGTCGAGGCCCGAGGCGAAGTTGGAGCCATCGGTTGGCGGCATGAAGCTTATCATGATGGCTTTCACGCCATTAGCGATGTTGGAGTGCAACCCCCAGACATCGTTTTGGGTGTAGACGAAAATATTTTTATTCTGATAAGGGACGACACCTGGCTTGAGGGCGACATTGACCGTGAGCATTCCGAAAGTGTTCTCCAGATTCTCGATACGCCGCTGATAGACCTTGCGGACCAGGCCGGCAGTCTGGAGAAGACGCACCGTGGCGGCGGGATGGACATCGGAGATGAAAGTATCGGCCTCGTAGCGTTCGGCACCATCGTTGACGATGACGGCCGTAGCCTTGCCATCGGCACCCTCGAAAGCCGTGACACGCTTGGAGCGCATCACCTTGCCGCCCATCTGCTCGATGCTGAGGCGGAGCGACTCGGCGATTTGCATACCTCCGCCGCGGATACGATAGGCACTCTGGATGAAAGAGCTATTGATTTGCGCGAAGACGTAGAGTGGGAGCTTTGCGGCATTGAGCTCCATCTTTAGGGACGTCCCGGAGAGAACATCTTGCAAGACGGGGTCGGAGATGGTCTGAGTGAGGAACTCGTGGGCGGAACGGGCGAAGAGGGACTGTGAATAGACATCGTCCGCAGAGCGAGGATTGAAGCTATTCGCGATATTGTCTCCGACCTCTTTGAGGAGGGCGACGTATTTCTTAAGATTCTCGGCTTGGGCCGGGAAACGGCTCGTCAGCGTCTCGCGGAAGCGGTCGTAGCCTTGTGCGAAGGGGAATGCGCCAGAGGGGAGAGAGACCTCATCAAAGCAATCCTCGTCCATTTTTTGCCATGGGAGGTTGGTTAGATTGAGGTAATTGAAAATACGCCAGAGCATCTGCCCCTCGTCGAGACCACCGACATAGTGGAACCCCGTGTCGAAAGTGTGGCCGCCGCGTCGGAAAGTCTGCAGACAGCCGCCGATGAGGGCATCGGCTTCGAGAACGAGTACCTTCTTCCCGACCTTTTGGAGCATATAGGCGCACTCGAGACCTCCGAGGCCTGCGCCGATTATTATGACGTCGTATTTGGAATCTGGCATGGGGAGGCTTATTATTTCTTCTTTTTATCCTCGAGCCAATTGGCTTTCCAACCCATTCGGAGAATGAGGCGGACGAGAGAGTGGTAGAGGAAAGGCTGAAGGGTATAGGCCAAGAGGACGGCGGACGACATACCGATTATTGTGGCGATGCCGATGGACGCGAGGGCTGGATGGGACGCGACGAGGAGAGAACCCGTGCTGACCACGAGCGTAACGGCCGAGAAGAAAATGGCAGTCTTATGGTAAACGAGCAGCTGCGGCTCGGACTGCGACTTGGCCTTGGAGAGCAAGCCGTCCATGACGAAAATACTGTAATCGACACCAATACCGAAGATGAAGGTGGAGATGACGATATTGATGAGATTGAACTGCAGCCCGAGGATTCCCATGACACCGAGGACGATGAACCAGCTGAGCGTCATTGGGATAAAGGCGACGATGGCGAGAACTACATTGCGGTAGGAGATGAGGAGAATGACGAAGACGAAAGCCATCGAGATATTGAGGGCAGTATTGAAATCGTTGTTGATGGTCTTAATCATCTCCTCGGTGTAGAACATTGGGTCTACAACGATGCAATTTGTGGCGTTGACGAGAGCTCTGCCGACATTCTTCTTCTCGTCGGGCCTCATTTGTGCGGAAGAGAAGACGAGATATTGGCCATCGGTATTCTCAATGATATTGGCCATGAGGCCTGGGGGTAGCAGCTCGTCGGCGTAGGGGTCGATGACGTCGTAGTCGGACGTTATGACATCGTTGAACGGAGCGAAGAACGACGGTGCGATGCCGTTCTTTTGGCAAGCGTTGTTGATGAGAGAATTGGCGAGAGCAATCCTGTCCTTATTCCAGAAATTGGTCCAGGCATCGAGACGCGCCTCTTGCTCCTCCTCGGTTGGGAAGAGCGCGGCGACCTTGGAGAAGCCACGGACACGGCCTTTCTCCTTGAGGGAATCGAGGACGGAGAACATCAGGCGGCTCTTGGAGAGCGCGGCATCGAGCGAAGAATCGGACGTGGCGTAATATGTCGTGACGAGGCCGGGCTGCGTCTTGGACTGGAGGAGATCTTGGCTCCTCTTGACATTCTTGGCAGTGTAGCTGATGTGGGTGAGGTCGGCATCGAAAGTGACCCAACGCTGCGTGTAGAAGCAAACGCAGGCGACGACGGCGATGGCGATGATGAGCCACTTGTGCTTTTCGAACCTATGGGAATTGAAACGCTCGAGGGCTCGGAAAGCCTTCTTGGAGCGTCGGTTGCGTTGCGGATTGAAGAAATGGGGGAGGAAAATGAGGCTGAAGAAAGTGGTGCCGGCGAGACCGAAAGACGCGAAGAGACCGAAATCGCTAAGCAACTCGGAACTTGTGAAGAGGAGCCCGAGGAAAGAGCCGATGGTGGTGAGGCATCCGAGCAAGACGGGCGTTGCCTGATCCATGAGGACGCGCTGTGGAGTGCTGACGTACTTATAGTGCGTGATGACGTGGAGGCAGTAGCTGAGCGCGACACCGAGGACAATGGCACCGATTCCGAGGGCCATGAGTGACATGGTTCCGCGGACGAGGTACATCATAGCGAGCGCGAAGATGGCACCGTAGGCGACGGGGAGGATGAGCATAGGAATCGTGGACTTGTTCTTGAAACAAATCCCGATGCCAACGCAGACGAGGAGGAGCGAGACGACGAGGGTGAGGCTCAGGTCCTTCTTAATCTGGCGGCTATTGTTGACGCTTTGGATGGGTGCGCCGTGGAAGAGAATTTCGACCTCGGGGTGATTGGCCTTGACCTTTTCTATCTCATCCTCGATAAGTTGGACGAGGCGACGACCGCTCATGGAGTCGAAGGCCTTGAAATTTGGGGAGAGATAGGCGAGCGCGACGGTGGTATCGGGCGTAAAGAGGTGGTTCTCGTAGACAATTTGGGAATTGCCGAGGCCCTCGCGGATATCTGTGACGCGGGAGAGGACGACGGACCTCATTCCGATGGGGTCGGCGGCGAGCATATCCTTCATGGCGATGCCCGCCTGCGAGGTGAGGGTGTGCTTGACCTTGAGGACATTGGCGTTGACGGCGGAATCTGTGAGGAGGGCTTCAAACTGCTTGTAGTCGGCGGTATCGACGAAAATGGGGAAATTGTCGGCGAGATAGGAGACGACATCGAGCATCATCTCCTCGTCGATTTCGGAAAGTATGTCGGCGACGTAGAGCCCGGCTGGCTCTTCATCGGGGTTATCTTGATTGGAAGGGTCTTGGGAGAGAGCGAGCCTTGCATTCTCGTCGGCTTGGTAGATGCCGTCGGTCAGCTCGTCGATAACCTCTGCGAGCTCGTAGGGTTCGAGGGGCGCCTCTTCGTCGGCAGACGTGACAAGGAGGAAGATTTTGTCCTTGACCTTGAGTTGGGAGAAAGCCATAGTCTCGTTCTCGTCGCCTGTGGAGGGGAGCAACTTAGTGATGTCCTCCTCGAAATGGAGCTGGAGCGCGAGGATGGCGAAAATGAGAGTAC
>JALEMI010000068.1 GCA_022768325.1 Bacteroidales bacterium | reverse complement strand
CAGTACTTCTTGGACTCGACACCACGGTCTTGGATGTTGATGATGTGGTAGCCGAACTGTGACTGCACGAGCGTGACATCGCCCTTCTTGCCATTGAAGCAAGCCTCGTTGAACTCGGGGACCATGACACCATCGGCGAACCAATCGAGGTCGCCGCCGTTGATGGCAGAGCCTGGGTCTTGGCTGAATTGGCGAGCGAGCTCGGCGAAGTTGGCGCCCTTCTTGGCGACATCGAGGAGGCTATCGGCGAGAGCCTTGTTATCGCGGATGAGGATGTGGCGGGCCTTGACGGAATCGGGCCTCATGGTAGTCTCGGCGAGGCGGGAGAGCTTGTAGTTATTGCCATCGGCATAGGGGCCGAAGACATCGCCTACCTGTGCGGACTCGACGAACTGGGCGAGAGTAGAGCTGAGCTGTGCGGGACGGAGGAAACGCTTGACAGCGGGGACCTCGGAATTCATCTGCGCGAAATCGAAAGCGTTGGTCTCGGGAGCTGCGAAATCGGCCTTGAGGGCCTCAAGCTGCTTGACAGTCTCCTCGCGGTCGAGGTCGGTTGGTCGGATGGGGAAAGAGACGTACTCGATGTCGCGGCCATCGGCAACGCGGTAGAGCTCCTTATCCTTATCGAAGCGAGCGCGGATCTCGGCATCGGAGACGGAGATGGTGCTATCGGGGATGAGGGAGTAGCGGACGTTGACAAAGTTGACGTTGTAGGAATTGGCACGTTTAGCCTTCTCGACCTCGATTTGCGCCTTGTTGCAGACGACGCTCTTGCGGACGAGCGTCATATACTTCTCGGCGAGGCGGCTGTCTTTGAGCTGCTTCTCGATATTGGCCCAGAAGAAATAGGCCTGTGGGTCGGAATTCTTGTTGCGGAGGAAATTCTCGGCCTGCGCCTTGTCGTAGACACCAGTCTGAGGATTGGTGAAGAGCTGACGCAAGACGGGAGCGATGTTTTGGCCGATGACCATGTCGAGGAGCTCCTCGGAGGTGACCTCGATACCAGCCATATCGTAGAGCTTACCGAACGTGATGGAAGTGACCTCGTCATTCCAGACCTGCTCACGGATTTGATTTTGAGCCTCGTCGGAGAGAGTGCCATTGGAATTCATCTTAGCGAACTCCTCAGCAGTTTGAATTTTCTGCTCGAACTCTTGAATCTTGACGGTTTGGCCGTCAATTACGCCGACTGTCTCACGGTCAATAAAAAGGCTGTTGCCGCTGCCGAGCAGGTCGGTCAGGATGAAAGCCAGGAGTGCCAAGGCTATGATTCCGGTGATGAACCAGGCGGCCTTGTTTCTCAACGTTTGTAGTGCTGCCATCTTTAGAAAATAGCTCTATTTGTATTGATTTTTAATTCGTTAGGTAAAGATAAACGCCGACGGGAGGTGACGGCGCGAGCCGTCAGACCACAAGAGGGCGCAATTCGAGTTGCGAAAGTACGAAAAAGGCTGATTATTTCATATTTTTTAATGAGTTGGGGTAAAAGTTTTGGGGAGAGGGGGGAGTTGGCGGGCATACCCGATGCGCTCTCGGACCTGGGAACAGCCGCTGCGCGTGCGGACCAGGTTAGTGAGGAATGGGCCTACGGGCCAGGACGGGGTGTGACGTGGGGAAAGTGGTAAATGGAAGATGATGGACGGTCAGGAGACCTTCCCTCCCAGTGCTGTCGTTGCTGTCTGTGAGGTTTTGGGGTATGTTCAATGACGCAGGGAGGAGCGTGGCAGGTGTTCGGCCTGGCACACCCGCTGCGCGTGTGTACCTGGTTAGTGAAGGTATGGCCTTACAGGCCAGGACGGGGTGGGACGTGGGGAAAGTGGTAAATGGAAGATGATGGACGGCCAGGAGACCGTCCCTCCCAGTGCGGTCGTTGCTGCCTGTGAGGTTTTGGGGGCTGTTCGATTAGGAACGGTTGGCGGGGAGGAGCAGCACGACATGGTGCATACCGTCGCCGTAGTCGTAGCTATTGAGCTGTGCCTCCATCTTGGTGAGCCTGTCTGCGATGGACTTACGGGGCGTGAGGGAGTCTTCGGACTTAGAGAAATAGCGACTGCCGACGGGGATGACGCCTCCGAGCTCGAAGATTATGGCGACAGTGGAGTGAGTGAAACGCCCACGCTCGACACTGACATTGATAAAGCCGACATTTTGCGCGGAGACGATGGCATCGGAGAGGATGTCGACAACGACATAGCGGAGCGTCACGGCCTCGAAGGCTATGAAGCAATTGCGCATGGTTGACGAGAAGCGCACGTTTGCGGAGCCTTGGAAAATATCGGCTACGGAGGCGCAGACCTGTCGGACATAGCTACAGACATCGCTTCGGACGGCGTGGGCCTCCTCGATGAAATCGCCCTCGACGGTATTGACGAGTTTGTAAATCATATCGTTGGTGGCGACGAGCCTGTCGTTGAGCTTATTCATCCGGATGGCCGTCTCGGGATTGAGACCCTTCCAGTTTGCGGAATCGGACACCTCGGCGGAGAGCGGGCGCAGCGCGAGCGAAAGGTCTTGCGCGAGATCGAGGAGCGCCTCCCGCCTGAGCGTACCTACCTCGGCGGAACTGAGGTCCCTCTCGGCTTGCGCCTTGGCCAACTCATTGAGCTTGACGGCGCCGCGATAGCTGACGATGATGAACGTGAAGAGGACGGACATGATGACCGCCGCGACAATCATGAAGCCACGGGCCCAGGCCGACTCCTTCCACGGGGTACGGACTTGGACAATGAGCGAGGCCTCGGAACTGGCGAGCCGTCCCATGGAATCCTTGGCCCTGACCTTGAAGACATATTTACCCGCGGGGAGATTGTGGAACGTAAAGACGGGGTCGGTGATTATCTCCGGCTTCTTATCGGAACCGACGAGTTCGCAGATGTAGGACATACCCGACTTGGAAGCGCACGGGACGGCGAAACGGATGGAGAAGACATCGGAGGAAACGGGGATATTGACATGGTCGCAATAAGGGAGTGCGGAGGGCAGCGCGATAATCTCATTATACCTCTTGCCCGGCACGACAGGCTCGCCATTGACCAGGAGATTGCAGAAGACGACGGGAGCGGCTTCGGCGTGGCTCTCGACCGTCTGATGGAACGAGACGACCCCCCGCTCGGTGCCCATCCACACATCGCCATTGGGCATCTGGCAAACGGCGTGATAATTGGCCTTGCCGACGCTGAAAAGCGACTCGCGGTGGTACTTCTCGAACGAGATGGGTGTATCGGAATCGGGTGCGAAATGGACCTTGAAGAAATCGTCGGGCGTGACGATGCCGACACCACCGGCCTTGAGCGGCAGAATGGAGACGGGCGTAATGTGCGACAAACGGCCGACCTCGACATAGCGGGAGGCGGAATCGGGCGCATAGGCGATGACTTGGTTACGGGCCGTGGTGAGCCATATTACGCCTTGGCTATCGATGGCGACATCGTCGGGGCGGTTCTTGGCCACATCGGCCACGAGGAGGGAATCGAAAGTAGGCACACCGTCGACGAGCCTTGCCCTGTAGACATTATTGCACGTGAGGGCGATGACCCCATCGCCGGAATAGGGCCTTGCGAAACGGACGACGTAGGCGCCGGCGGAGCCCTTGACAAACTGTGGGGCTTGGGCATGGCGCTTGCAGACGGCTACGCACGTGTCCGACGCGAACCACACATTGCCGTCGTTGTCGGTTGCCATCCTGGGATAGGTGCCGGTATGTCGGAACTCGGGGAGGGCATCGTCGGGGATGGGTACGGGTTGCGAGACGCCATCGCGTGAAAAAGCTATCTGCCCATCGGCGTAGAGGACGAAGAGCGAGCCGTCGGGACGGGCGGCCATGTCGCTGATGGCCTCGTCCTTGGCAGAGCCGATCTTCTCGGCTTTGTTGGACAACTCGTCGATTTGATATATGCCGTCGTAATCGGCGGCCACGAAGACCTTTCCCTTGTCGTTTGACGCGAGGGCCTTGACCCTTGCGAGGGAGAGCGACATATCGTCGGGCAAGATGTTATTGAAGACGAAATCGGTGGGCGCATGGACGGAGAAGCCGTTGTAGGCGTAGCCGACGAAGACGAAGCCGTCGGTGGTGCTGAGAAGGCACGTGCAACGGTTGGAGCGGATGCCGTCGGGGCGGATGGGATTGCGTCGGAGGGGGGTGCACTTATCGGCATCGACCTCGACGATATAAATGCCGTTGGACTCGGTGGCGAGCCACAGGTGGCCGTTGGTATCGGGTGCGACGTCCGTGATATTGGTAGGCTTCTGCTCCTTCCACGCGCTTATATTATTTACGAGCGTCCACTCCATACCCGCCTGGCGTCGGAACCAGAGGCTATCGCCTCGTGCATTGAGGACCCAGAGGTTATCCTCGAAATCGACATTCATGCCGCGGCAGGCGCCCTTGACGGGGCAGAGAATCTTTTGTGGAGCTGGCATATCGCCGTCCTTGGGGACATAGCATCGGAGGACGCATCCGTTTTCGAGCAAGAGGGCGAGGCCGTAGCGGGTATTGCAGCAATTGGCGAGCTTGGCGGGGAGGTCGAAGCTGTGGGCCTGGGCCTTGTTGGCAGGGAGAACCGTCACCGTCTGATTGGACAGAATCCAGAGGTTTTTGAAATTGTCGACCCATGCGTTATCGACATGAGCCGTTATACCGCGGGAGGCGAAATAGTCCTTAGCGGACGAGAACTTGACCTGGCTGCGCGAATAGACGAGGAAGCCTTTTGTGGTCTTGACGAGGAGAGACTCGCCGTCGAGTTCGAGGACGGAGAGGACATCGGCGGCCGCCGTTATGAGTGAATCGGGCAAGGCGAGAGAGCGGACCTCGTAGCCGTCGTAGCGGTCGAGCCCCCACGACGTGGAGACCCAGAGGAAGCCGTGGGAATCGCGCATAAGGCTGTTGACCTTACCGTTTGAGAGGCCTGCCTCGATTCCAACATGTTGGAAAACAATAGACCGCGCGGGACTTGGACACACACCCGTGAAGAGGATGACGAGCAGCAGGAGGAGGCGCTTTATGTTCTTAGAGAGATGTGGCTGAACCATTTACGTAGGAATCGTGGAGGGAACGCCCGCAAGGGGGAGGAGGGCGTTTTAGACAAAGTTAAAAAGATTTCTATCTTTGTTGGTAACAATTAACAGACAAAGCGTCGGGACGAGATGACAAGCCAAACAGAATTCACCCTTGCCGCGCGTCGGCGGGGCTGCCATTTGATAACATCGGAAGTGGTTCGCCACCTGCCGGAACTCCCTGAGGCGGGGTTGCTTCACCTATTTGTATGCCACACGAGCTGCGGGCTTACGATAAACGAGAATTGCGACCCTGACGTGCGGAGCGACATGGCTCGGGCGATGGACAGGATTGTGCCTGAGGGGCATGGGCTGTATGAGCATACGGACGAGGGGTTGGACGACATGCCGTCGCACTGCAAAGCCACGCTTGTTGGCTCGTCGGTGACCATCCCGATACGTAAGGGGCGGCTGGCGTTGGGGACTTGGCAGGGCATATATCTGTGCGAATTTAGGGACTATGGCGGAGAGCGTCGGATGGTGGCTACTGTAATCAGTTGAAAATTTGGGACAATGGGGGATGGGCTTAGTCGAATAGAATGCCTAATTTTGTGGCGTTCCTCGCAAGGGGGCGAGAGGGCGGAAGAGTTCCTTCCCCAATGAAACAATTTTGGACGGTCAGGAGACCGTCCCTCCCAGTAAAACAATGGGGCGGGCGGGAGACCTCCCTCCCAGTGAAACAATGGGGCGGGCGGGAGACCTCCCTCCCAGTGAAACGATTTTGGACGGTCAGGAGACCGTCCCTCCCATGATTCCTCCCATGATCCCTCCCAGGGTCCCAGTGGGGGCAAAAAAAAAGAAACAACAGAACATAAATACAACCATCAATATTTCGTAACATGCAAGTAATAGGTAAGTTAGAAGAAGTTCACGAGACCGTAAAGAGAAGCGAGACCTTTCAAGTGAGGGAGTTTGTGTTGGAGATTCAGAGCCCGAACAGCCAGTATGCGGAGCACGTGCTATTCCAGTTGACGAACAACCGTACGGCCCTTATAGACCAGTTCCAGATTGGTCAGGAGCTGACGGTGGACTTTGACCTTAGCGGCAGGAAGTGGACCAACCCCGAGGGAAAGGTCGTCTTCTTCAACCGTCTGAACGTGTGGCGCATAATGCCATACTCGCCACAGGCGGCCATGGGGTATCAGCAGCCCCAACAGCCGATGTATCAACAGCCTCAACAGCCCATGTATCAGGCACAGCAGCCGCAAGGCTTTGCGCCTCAACAGCCTCAGCCCATGGCGGGTTATAACCCTCAGGGCTTCGCCCCACAGCCGGCGTCACCTGCGCCAGCGGCAGCTCCTGCGGCACCAGCCGTAGACGGTGGCGACGCGAACGACCTGCCATTCTAAGGACGCCGGCGACGGACAGAACAAGATAGAGCCGCGGACTCTCGACGTGAAATCGGGGGTCCGCGGTTTTTTTTTCTTAGAGCTTGTGCGACAATTATTTCGCGCCGGGCACATCCGCTTCGCGTATGGACCCGGTTACTGAGGCACGGCATTACAGGCCACTCGCAGAGATGTGACATGGAGGGATGGGGGGTAAATGACAGAGACGAGCGAAACCACGCACAATGTCATTGCTTAGGGAAAACGCTCGACTTTTTTTCGTATATTCACACCGTATGGCACGTTGGAATCAGTATTTGTTGTTGCTGCTCCTGGCGATATGGGGCGGGGAAATGTATGCGCAGAAGTCAGTTGGTGAGAAGGTTTCGGCGTTGTATGGCAAGTATCGCAATAAGGACGTAAGAATTGGGCGGGAAGATTGCGCCTTTCTGCAACGCATTGCGGAGGGCGAGGTGGGGCGGTGGCCGGACACAGTCGCGTATCAATACCACTATCTTCTTTATGGCGTGGCCGTTGAACGCGATGATATGCAGAAGCGGTTTCACCATGCGGAGAAAGCCTTGGGGATGCTTGAAACGAAGCTGATAAAGACGTACGCCTTCAAGTATGACGTTGACTATGTGGACGTTTGCTGCAAGATGGGCAAGTGTTATGAGGAGCGTGGGGAGATGGACAAGGCTATCCTACAATACGAGCGGGCGCTTGTGCGGCGGGAGTGGCTTTTGGAGAGCGAGCCGCATCATAACGCGCGGCGTGTGAAATCGGGGTGTCTGGCCTCGTTAGGAAGCCTGTACGTCAAGAAGGGGCATAACAGGGAGGCGTTGAGCTGTTTTGAGGAGGCATTTGCAATCTCCAACGTTGACTACAAGCCCGGGGCGACGGACACTTACTACCCTTTGCGGCTTATTTGCCAATTCTACATGGACGGGAAAGACTACGAGAAAGCGGCAATTCAGATTAAGCGGTTGATACGCTTCCTCGATGAGCATAAGGCGCACGTCACCAAGGATTGCGCGGAAGAGTATTTCAGACTGGGATGCACGTATGACAACATGAGGGACTACAAATCCGCCATTGCATCGTACAAAGAGGCGGTTTCCATTTACCGACAGACAAAAACGGCGATGAAAGAGGCTGAGGAGTGTTACAGCAACTTGTGGTGCGCATACGCAAGGGTTGGCAACACGGAAGGGTTTAAAGAGATAAAATCCGCCCTCCAAAAACACTTCACCGCTAAAAAGCAGAAAGAAGAGTATTTCCGCCACTTTTGGGCGGCAACGACATTGCTTCCGTCGGACAAAGCCAAGCCTTTCATGGACGAATTGGAGAAAAACTTCGCCACACTGGACGCCTCGCTTCAGATGGAAATCATGAAACTGCTGTCGAAATATTATTTCGAGCAGAATAACGCGGAGAAATGCCTAACCTATTGCACCAAGGGGATTGACATCATAAAAAAGAGCAAACTAAAGGGCACAGCGCACGAGACCCTCGGCTACTTTTACGAAACACGAGCCTACGCAAACAAGGCATCAGGCAAGCGGGGACCCGCTATTGACGACGCTCAGAACGCCTTGGGGCAATACAACAAGTGCAAGGACAAGGCCGCATCGGACAGAGTGACATTGCTCTCTTGTTTGCAGGAACTGTACATAGAAAATGGCGACTACGGCAAGGCTGTCGTGACGGGGAACTCGCTTCTCTCCATAATAAGAGCGGCATACGGGGAGAAGAGTCGCGGGTACATATACCATGCGCTTGTGGAATCTGTCGCCATGACGCACAACAAGGAGTACAACAGAGCCATAGAGTTCTTGAAAGGACTGAAAGTCACGGTCTTAGAAGTAGATGGGAGCCGGAGCGCCGTATACGCCACACTGTTGCGCAATATGGGAAGGGCGTATATGCTTAATGGCGACAAAGAGAGGGCGGCGGCGCATCTGCAAGAAGCGATGAGCATTCAGTTAGAGAAAGAGGGAGCAGTGGACAGCATGACAAACCAATACCTTAAGGAGCTTGGATATGAATAAGTTACGATATTGCATTGCGCTGTTAATAGTCCTCGCATTTTCAATTGGCACGTCCGCCCAGGATGGAAAAAACTTTGGACAACACGTGCAATGCGCACTCAAGCAACTTAAAACGAACGACCTGCGCGGAATGCGGGAATCGTTAGCTACGTGCGACAAGCTGTATAACGCATTGACGGACAAAGAGATTGAGGCGTATAAACGCAACGCAAATCTCAACTTTTATCTCTCTTGGTACTACTACTTAACGGGCGAGCAAGCCTTTGAAAGCGGATTGTATCAGAAAGCTGAATCCGACTGGATGAAGTGTTACAACACCTTGGGAATGAGGCAAGACCACGCGCGATTGGAGTTGTACAGAAATCTGCACGTGAACCTGGGGTGCCTGTACTTCCGACTTAACAACATCCCGTATTCCGAGAAATATTTGTACACCGCAAAATTTGGCTCGGAGGCAAACCAGTGGTACGACCTAAATTATTGCAACACACTGATGCTCCTTGGCAAAATATACACCAGCCGGGGGGAGTATCTGCGGACGAAAATGTACCTTGACGAGAGCCTGCACACGCTCGAGGACGTATTCCGAAAGGACTTGCCGGAGATATACTACGAATTGGTAGCCCTGCTGAGCGATTGCTATTGGGGAATGGGGTATAAAGAGGAGGCTAAACAGACGATTCTCAACGCCATAGAGCATCTTAAAGCATCCAAAGCCTCCTTGCGCCCCCTCATAAGCCTGTACTCAGTACTGGGAAGCATCCAAAAATATAACGGCGACTACGTATCGGCCAAGGCGATATACCAAAAGGCATACGACATCAGCCGTGGCGACAAATCGCTCAGCGCGTATTACAAATTGCGGACAAGTGCGGAATTGGCGATAGCTCAATACTTGACATCCGACACGAGATATAAGATGAGGGCAAAGCGACAATCTTCCGTAGTGATTGACGACGTGATACAGCAATTCTCGTTCTTGTCGGCGGAAGAGCGTGGCCGATATTGGGAAGACGGGTTACACTACTTGTCGGTCTTCAACACAATGCTGGCCAGCAGCAAAGACAACAGATGCCACGACCAGGTGTACGACAACGCCATATTCGCCAAAGGACTGCTGCTCAGGACCACCAACAGAATATCTGAACAACTCGCGAAGCCGGAGAACATGGGCCTGCGCGACATTGTAGGCACCCTGCACGACCTGCAGACAAAGCTAATCACCGACTCGATGTCGAACAGCGAGCAATTCGCGATAAAAGACTCCATAAGGCTTATAGAGAAGCGGCTCGCCACAGACCTCATTGGCTATCAGTCTGTTGACAGCATACGCAGCCAATATAGCTTCGCGACAGTAAAGCGGGCGTTGGCCTCGGGCGAAGCGGCCATTGAGTTCATCAAACTGCCCGAGATAACGACCGACTCGGAAGGCGAGAATTACTACTACGCCGCCATAATAATCAAAAGCGACTCCCCACACCCGCACATTGTCAGGCTCTGTTCCGAAAACGAGCTGTTGCGCATACGGCAGATGCCCGACGCCCTACGGAAATCGGGCATACGCACTTACACGCAAAACGAGCTATACCGCCAATACCTCTACGGGAGTGGCGAATACCAGTGGCGGCCATCGGGACGGAAGCCCATCCGTTTCACTTGCGTCGGCGACACCCTGTACGACATGATATGGAAGCCGATAGAGAGCCATCTGCGGGAGACCTCGACAATATACTACTCGACGGACGGCGAGCTGAACTCATTGGCCTTTAGCGCAATACCCGTCAACGGAGCTTATCTGGCGGACAAGTACACGCTCAGCTACCTCTCCTCGACAGCGGAGATACCGACCGTGAAATTGGCATCGCGCAAAAAGCCCGCATCGGCATCATTGTACGGAGGCATCAACTATGACACCAGCACGGAAGAGATGCGCAAATGCTCGCGCAAGTATACCAACAAATTCACCCGAGGCGAATTTGAGAACGACACAACGAACAAAGTGCGCGGCTCGTGGGGCTTCCTGCTCGGCAGTGAGAGGGAGGTGACGGACATTGCGGCGCAACTGACATCGGCGGGCGTGGGCAACAGGACATTCTCGGAATCTACCGCCAACGAAGAGTCGTTCAAAGCCAACTCGGGCAACTCGCCGAGCCTGTTGCACATTGCCACACACGGATTCTTCTACCCCAGCGAGAGAGAGGACGAGTGCCTGGCCTTCATGCGCAAGATTAAGGGGATTGACAACGTGAGCCAATTGCGTGTCGCCATGAACCGCACGGGCATATTGTTCTCGGGGGCCAACCGCGCGTGGCGTGGGGAAAGCATTGACAGAGACATGGACGACGGCGTACTGACGGCAGACGAGATCTCGCATCTGGACCTGAGCAACACGGACATGGTGGTACTCTCCGCCTGCGAGACGGGACTTGGAGAGAACGTAATCTCCGAGGGCGTCTTTGGACTTCAGAGGGCGTTTAAACTCGCGGGCGTTCAGACGCTCGTGATGAGCCTATGGAAAGTGCCGGACGACGAGACGACGGAGTTCATGTCGCTATTCTACAAGAATTGGCTCGGCGGAATGGACAAGCACGAGGCCTTTCAAGCGGCACAGCGTGAGATAAAAAAGGCGACACCCAACCCATATTATTGGGCCGGATTTGTGATGATGGACTGAGTTGGGCTGCTACATTTTTCTTCGGACACCGAATAAAGCCTAACTTTGGACTACACCTGAAAAAAAAACATCGTCGATACACCCAATGACCACATCTGACACTATATGCGCCATCTGCACAGCCGCAGGGATGGGCGCCATTGCCGTACTCCGCCTCTCGGGCTCAGACGCCATGGCAATTGCCGACAAAGTGTTCCGCCCGATGAAGGGAAGCCGAAAACCATCGGAGCAAGCGGCTCGGACGTTGCACTACGGCACGATAGTGGACCAGGTGGGGACACCCGTTGACGACGTCGTAATATCGATATTCCGCGGGCCGCACTCATATACGGGCGAGGACACGATAGAAATATCGTGCCACGGCTCGACGACCGTACAGCGGCGAATCCTGGAGACCCTGATATGCGCAGGGGCTCGGATGGCAGAGCCTGGGGAATTTACAAAACGGGCCTTCGTGAACGGGAAGATGGACCTGAGCCAAGCGGAGGCCGTGGCGGACATGATAGCCGCCGGGAGTGAGGCGGCGAGGCGAGTGGCCTTTAATCAGATGAGGGGCGGATTCTCTCACCAGCTTAAGGAGCTGAGGGAGAGGCTGATACACTTTGCATCGCTCGTGGAATTGGAATTGGACTTCAGCGAGGAGGACGTGGAATTTGCCGACCGAGGGGAACTGACGATGTTGACGGACGAGATAAGCCGCGTAGTGACACGCTTGGCGGACTCATTTCGCCTTGGGAACGCGATAAAAGAGGGAGTCCCGACGGCCATTGTGGGGGCGCCCAACGCGGGAAAGAGTACACTGCTGAACGCGTTGCTATGCGAAGAGCGGTCCATAGTGAGCGACATCCAGGGGACTACGCGCGACACGATTGAGGAGACGGTGAACATTGAGGACTTGACATTCCGGCTGATAGACACGGCGGGCCTGCGTAAGACGGACGACGCTATTGAGGCCGAGGGCGTAAGACGGAGCGAAGCGGCTGCGGCTAAGGCGACAGTGGTCGTGATGATGGTGGACGCCACGGGCGGAGAGGCTATGGCGCGTGAGGCTGTTGAGGGAATCAGAGGTATGATAAAGATGGATGGCAAGAGCCTGATTGTGGCGTTGAACAAGGCCGACGCGTGCGAGGTGTCGCCCTCGGCATGGGCCACGAGCGGATGGGGGCGTGAGGTTGGCGCGGAGTGCGTTGTCGTGATGTCGGCACGAGATGGCGCGGGAATTGAGGAGCTGCGCAGCGCGATGGTGAGCGTGGTGAAAGGGAGTGACGCGGGGACCGGAGAGGACGTGGTGGTGACGAATGCCCGTCACTATGAGGCGTTGGTGCGCGCCCGTGAGGCGTTGACACGTGTCCGCAGTGGGCTTGACGCCGGCATGGGAGGCGAGTTGCTGAGCGTGGACATCCGCGAGGCGACGGACGCGTTGGCCTCAATAACTGGGGAGATTAGTAGTCAGGACGTGTTGAATAATGTGTTTAGGAATTTTTGTATTGGGAAGTGACGAATCGCGATTAGCGGCAACGGGATTTATCAAGCACCCCTGAAAACATATCAATTTCCCTTTTGGGAATGGATTGGCGAATAGCGAGACCGCGCCATTCCTTTACAGCTTCAACCACCTCATTAACAATAGCTTCTGCTGTATTTCGATTGATCATATAATCTTCGCAAGCATCAAGAAGGACACCTAAATCCGCCTTATTGGAATTTGACGAGATAAGCAGACTTTGATATTCATTCAGAGTAGGGTTCATATCATAAGCAGGGGACAACGTCCAGCCTTTTGCTGTCAAAAGGAAACCATGATTGCGGAAATGGTCGTCGGCATTGCCAATGCAGATATTGAAAGCCACACGACGGAAGAGCTCCTGCAGGTTCCGCTCTACATCAGTACAATTCTGAATAATAAAGTCGACAATATCCAGATAGCCATGCCCGTTAGTTGCATTGTCACCATCGCTCAACCCTAACAAGGTCATGGCTGATGCAAAATGAATACGTTTTCCGTCAGTCGTTCTATCGAAGCGTTGTGACAGCAAAGTATGATATTTCTCTCCCGTAGCAAGCACTTTAGTTTTTGCGGCGTTTACACCGGCTTTTGTAGCAAGCAAATGGCTGAAATGCTCCCAAAGGCCGACATCATAGTCATCCTTGCGAGACGGGAACTTTGCTACATAAAGCGTTTTATCGGTATCTATCACATTGGCTTTTGGTCGTGCACCGCCCAATGATGTCCCTGGCTGTACAAGTTGCGCAATCCATTTCCTATCGGGGAGCCTATTGTTTTCTTCACATTTCTCTACCTCCGCGCTGGCCGCAATCAGTTCCCGAATATCTGCCAGAGGTGGGATTCTCAATGATTCACACACATTGATAAAATCGCCATCGGCTTCTTTCTTAAAACGGAATCCACCCATTCGGGAGAAATCATCGATACCTGCCAGGAAATCGAAAGATGACAATCTCCTTACAGGTCGCTTCTCTTCCGCTGCCGCAATCTGTTCACGACGTAACAACAAAGTACGTCCCCAACGATCTGGCAAGGCATCAGAAAAGCATCCGAATATGTCCTTGTCAGGCTGCGTATACTGCTGACCTGGGTAATTATTCAAGTCCGCACTCAAAAACAACTCACCGTGTTTTTTCAGCCATTCATTATTGAACGAGAAACTATAGCTATCAGCCCCACGAAGAGCCTCATAGCCCAATTCGCCAATGAGTTCCACACCTTTGAGCCAATCGAAATCGGCATATATATACAACTTCTTCATAGTTTTTTAGAAGCACGTTCTCTCGTCTTCAAACTCAAATCTTGCAACGCCTTTCCCAATTTATCTTCTTTGGCAAGCAATAAAACATCATCATCGAGTTGCAAAGCGTACAGCACACGCAAATAAATTCCGATTGCGACAGTCGGAGTGCCTTTTTCGATTCGGGACACAGTAAGGGGAGAACAGGTAGCCCGTTCAGCCACCTGAGCGACACTCAGATTCCTTCGCAAGCGAGCCAACTTGATCTGCTCGCCAACGATTTGCATCTTCTGCTCTAACTTTCGCGGGAGCTTGGTACCCATTGTATTCTTCGTCATGATCAACCTATCATATAATAAGCCAAAGTAACACTTTTTGCTTATTTAATGATATGTTGAGCGCGGAAAGAGTGCACAAGGGAGTGTATTAGGTTAGGCTTCCAGGGCCTTTTGAATATTGTCAAGAGCAGAGAATAGCTCTTCAATCTTGGCGGCTATGCGGTGTTGCTCGGGGAGGGGGGGGAGAGGGACGTAATTTTTTTTTACAACAGCAGGCTGCGCCCTGGTTAGGCTTCCGCCAACACCCGAAACTTGACTACACAACAACTGTCGAAAACTCTCCGATTCGAAAAAATAACGCAGATATGAGGAACACACGTGCGGAGATCTGATAACAATCCATTCTGACGATGCAATTTTAGGCGTGTCGTTGTCTTGTTGGGAGACTTCCCACACGCGATTCAGATGCGGGTTTATTTTGCAAAGCAAAATATCGCCATGTTGAATTAGCTGTTTTGTAGAACCTATTTCTTTTCCTTTATTATGTTCGGGCATTTGGGTCGGAAATATAGGAACACTGTACAAATCGAATTCTTCCTCTGGTGTAATCATGGGATTAACAGAATGTGATTTGTACGAATTAATACTCTCAATTGTAGTGAGTACCCAAGAATCAGGATAAGTTTCGCTCTGAAAATAAGTGTTTTGTGAGATTATTTCAGCTTTCGGGTTTATTCGTTTTAGCAATTCAGCGGCCGGCTCATCACTCGGGTCTTGTGGCACAAGGCGGCCATGGATTGCAAGGTCGAGAATTTTGCTCTTGGTTTGCTTGATTGTGGTTTGTAGGCTTGCTTTGCCTTGCTCGATTTGGTCAATTAGGGCAAACCATTTCTCTATTTCTGCGGCTATGCGGTGTTGCTCGGGGAGGGGGGGGACAAATATTTCCATTTGCTCTAACACTCCGATATATAGCTCCTTTTGATTAGTGCTACCAGCAAGATTGTCTTCTATATAATACTGTATTTTGTTGGATGTAATATAGGCAAACAGATATTGAGGAATAATTCCAGCGGCAGCTCTTACAACAGAGATATGTGAATCAGGGAGAACAAAAGGGTATTCACCCAAACAACTTTCTTTGAACAAACGAGTCCTTCCAACAGTTCCAGTACCTGTTGAGTTAATGAGAATGTCCCCTGTTCGTAATTTGTATACTTTATGGTACTCCCCATTTTTAGACAGGGGTTAGTAATGATTTCTGTTTCCAAGGAGGAG
>JALEMI010000026.1 GCA_022768325.1 Bacteroidales bacterium | reverse complement strand
CGTAAGGCTCGCGCCGTCCGACTGGGCGTATGCCTTTGTGAGGTCTATGTCGATGGACTTCTGCTCAATGAGGACGTGCGTGGCGGGGATGTAAGCGTCGATAAAACTGGTGTGGGTGAGCTTGACACGCTTCTCGAACTCGATGGCGTTCTCGGGCTGAGGATGTTGGCAGACTTTGCCGAGGAGACCAATCCAGAAACGTGACGTATCTTGTTTCTCGTCGCCACGGCCTGCCCAAAGCAGAGCGAAGTCGCGGGCGGCGGCTTGATGTTGTGATGTTGGGTTGTGTGACATGATGCAGCGACGAGTGGGTGTATGTGCAAAGGTATTGTTTAATGGTGGTTTTTGTGAGGCAATGGAACAAAATGTTTTTTTGTGTTACCGTCGGGCGACTATCCGCCCCCCTGAACGCTGAGGGATGGGGGGATGGATTAAAAATGCGTAGCTTAGCAGACCGAAACGGAACAGCAAAAATGAGACAAGACTTGACGCACGGGGGGATATTGGGGAGCATAACGCGCTTTGCCCTACCCTACATGCTGACATACTTTCTGCAAGTGCTCTACGGGCTTGCCGACCTATACGTTATCGGCCTGTATTGCGATGCCGACGCGACGGCGGCAGTCACGAACGGCGTACAGGTGATGTATATGTTCACGGTCATCATGATAGCCTTGTCGATGGGTTCGACGGTGAGCGTAGGCAAGGCAGTTGGCGCACGAGACACAGCGGCGACAAGTCGCGCCATAGGCAACACTATGACGCTGTTCACGGTCTTGGGCATCGTCTCGGCGGCCGCCCTGCTTGGCTTGCGCGGCGAGATAATAGAGGCCATTGTGACGCCTCGGGAATCTGTGGCCGGGGCATCGGACTATCTGGGCGTATGCTTTGCGGGAATCCCCTTTGTGGTGATATACAACGTGATAGCCTCCGTATTCCGAGGCTTGGGTGACACGCGTAGGCCTATGTACTTCGTGGCCATAGCCTGCGGCGTGAACATAATCTTGGACTTCATCCTTATAGGCTGGGCTGGGCTTGGTCCACGTGGCGCGGCACTGGCCACTGTAACCTCGCAGACATTGAGCGTTGGCGTTGCCGCAGTGTATATGCGGAAATCGGGAGGCTTCGTGACACTGAAAGCGGCGGACTTTGCGCCAGAGCGGCGGACGATGTGGGGCATATTGCGCATTGGCATCCCTGTGGCTCTTCAAGACGGATTTATTCAGGTATCGTTCTTGATAATCATGATGATAGCCAACGGACGAGGCCTTACGGACGCGGCGGCCGTGGGTATTGTGGAGAAGTTTATTGGCATATTGTTCATAGTCCCGTCGGCGATGTTGGCGAGCGTCTCGGCCATTGGCGCTCAGAGCCTTGGAGCGGGAATGGAGAATCGCGCCAGGGCGACACTGAGGACGGCGACACTCATTGCGATAGGTTTTGGGACGATAATAGCGACGACAATGCAGATGATACCCGAGCGCGCGGTAGGCCTATTCACGAACGACGCGGACGTGGTACGGATGGGCAGTGGATATTTGCAGGGTTACGTGTGGGACTGCGTCCTTGCGGGTATTCACTTCTGCTTTAGCGGTTACTTCACGGCGTGCGGTAGGGCGTATATATCTTTTGCGCATAACTTCATAGCGATAGTCTTGGTGCGCGTCCCGTTGGCGTATTGGGCGAGCTCGGCGTATCCGGCTACGCTTTACCCGATGGGACTTGTGACTTGCGGCGGGTCTCTTCTTTCGGCGGTTATCTGCGTCGGGGTGTATGTTTGGATGAGGCGGAAGGCGGTGAGAGAGGGGAGGTGTGTAGACTGACATGCCCGCTTCGCACGTGGGCCAGGCGTGGGTTTTGACGCAGGGGAATGTGTGGATGGGCGCATACGATGCGTGTGGGGAGGCGGATGGCGAGGGAAGGGCTTGCTGGGAAATGCGTGGGGAAAAAGAAAGACCGACGGGACGATGAGTGTCCGCCGGCCTTGTTGCCTTTTATCGGGTCGCCACGGAGAGGTGGCGGCTTTTCAAATTAGCCCTCTTTGATTGCCTCGGTTGGGCAAGCGCTTGCGCATGTGCCGCAGCTGAGGCACTTGTCAGCGTCGATTTCGTAGTGGTTTGCGCCCTCAAAAATTGCTTCAACAGGACACTCGCCAGCGCAAGTTCCGCACGAGATGCATTCATCACTAATTACGTAAGCCATAGTATCTGTCTTTTAAGTTTGTTTACGCCGCAAGACCATTTTAGGGAACAGCCGTGCGGCAGGTGGTGTCTTTTATCAAGACAAAGATAATCCGATTTTGGTAACATCGATTATCAAAACGCACCTTGTACTCTATTTGAAAAGGGTCTTATTAATCAGTGCGGCGACACGGCGGGTCTATCATTTATAGCACCTGGCGAGTGGTATTGGGGGTGTGAGCGGGGGGAGGAAAAGGCACACCCGCTGTAATCTACGGCCTGGCACACCCGCTGCGCGTGTGTACCAGGTTAGTGAGGAATGGCCCTACGGGCCAGTCCGGGGTGGGACGCAGGAGGGCTGCTGGCTCTCTGGTAGGGCAGACACGGGTAATGAGGTATGGACCTTCGGGCCTGGCGTGGGGTGGGATGCGGGGGCTGCTGGCTCTCTGGTAGGGCGGACACGGGTACTGAGGTATGGGCCTTCGGGCCTGGCGTGGGGTGGGAACAGGAGGGAGACCGTTACTCTTGAGGATTTGAGGATGTAAATGAAACAGGCGTGGCGCGGCGACCGAAAAAGACCTGAACGCGAGCGGCGAGGACACTCATGCCGTCGCGGTCGGCGGCGTAGATTTGATTGTGTCCGCCGAGCATGTGCGTGAAATCGAGTCCCACGGCCACCATGTTGCCAATCCTCTTGCTGACGGCTGTTGAGAGCTTGACCCTCTGGATGAACGTGGCATTTGGGGTCTCGCACTTTGAATTGGCGATGATTGTTGCTGAGCCGTTGGCGACGATAGCGGGGCGTGTCCATTCCCTCTCGTAACCGGCAGTCGCGCCAAGACACGACGCATTGAGCTTGTAGCCCGAGGGCTTGTAGATTAGGCGTCGTTGTTCGAGGAAAAAGCCGAAAAAGAAGCCCGAAGCCCTGCGCCATTGGATGGATTCCTTTAGCCTGAGAATCAGATCCTCATTGCTGATGTTGGCATAATCGGCATAAGATAGAGAGCCATGGGCGGCGAGGGTAGCCTCCTTGCTAAGGCGGAAACTGCCGCCAAGGCTGACGAAAAGCGCACTGTAAGGCTCGACAGTGTAGGCGTGACCGCCGACCACATTGCCACTTACGCTCCATCGGGTGGTGATGTTATAGACAGTCTCTGCTCGTCCTGCGACAAAGAGGTCTTGCGCCTTAGCGGGGTGAAAAGAAGCCGCCATGACGGCAAGCAAGGACATGAAGAGAGTCCGGCAGCGCATCATGGCGGGGAATATTTTTAGATAAGCGCCTCGATCTCCTTGCGGATGGAATTGGCAAGAGCATCGGCATCGGCGAGGGTGTGGGCCTCGGCATAGATGCGGATGATGGGCTCGGTGTTGGACTTGCGGAGATGGACCCAGCAATCGGGGAAATCGATCTTCACGCCGTCGCGGTCGTCGACCTTGTCATCCTTGTGCGCCGCCTTGACCTTAGCGAGAATGGCGTCGACATCGACACCTGGACGGAGGTCGATACGGTTCTTGGAGATGACGTAATCGGGGTATGTGGCACGGAGCTGGGTGAGGCTCATCTTGGTCTTGGCCATCTGCGTGAGCATGAGGGCGATACCGACAAGCGCGTCGCGGCCATAGTGGCACTCGGGATAAATGACACCGCCATTGCCTTCGCCGCCAATGACGGCGTTGGTCTCCTTCATCATGGTGACGACATTCACCTCGCCGACAGCCGCGGGGGCGTAGGAGCCGCCATGGCGCTCGGTGATGTCGCGGAGGGCGCGGGACGAGGAGAGATTGCTGACCGTAGAGCCCGGAGTGAAAGAGAGGACATAGTCGGCGATGCTTACGATGGTGTACTCCTCGCCAAACATGGAGCCGTCTTCGCTGATGAAGGCGAGACGGTCGACATCGGGGTCGACAACGATGCCGAAGTCGGCCTTCTTCTCGATGACGAGGGCAGAGATGTCGGTGAGGTTTTGTGGCAGCGGCTCGGGATTGTGGGCGAAATTGCCGTTTGGCTCAAGATTGAGACCGTAGACGGTCTTGACCCCGAGGCGTTCGAGGAGCTTTGGGAGAATGATGCCGCCGACGGAATTGATGGCATCGAGGGCGACAGTCAGCCCTGCCTTGCGCACGGCATCGGCATCGACGAGTTTGAGGGAGAGGACCTTGTCGATATGGTAATCGGCGTAGTCCTTGACGGAGAGAGAGCCGATGTGGTCGACATCTGCGGCTTGGTAATCCTCCTTCTCGGCAATGGCGAGCACCTCAGCCCCTTGCTTAGCGGAGAGGAACTCTCCCTTATTGTCGAGGAGTTTGAGGGCGTTCCACTGCTTTGGGTTGTGGCTGGCTGTGATGATTATTCCTCCGTGCGCGTTCTCGGCTGTTACGGCGATCTCGGTTGTAGGCGTCGTGGCGAGGTCGATATCGACGACATCGGCTCCCATTCCGAGGAGGACACCCGTAACGATGTTGCGAACCATTTGGCCGGAGATGCGGGCGTCGCGTCCGACAACAATCTTAATCTTCTGCCCCTTATTGTTGGCTTGAACCCAAGCGGCGTAGGCGGAGACGAAGCGGACGAGGTCGGTAGGCGTTAGAGAATCGCC
The DNA here is from genome assembly GCA_022768325.1 of Bacteroidales bacterium. GTDB lineage: Bacteria > Bacteroidota > Bacteroidia > Bacteroidales > Marinilabiliaceae > W3P20-009. The sequence goes on along the minus strand of JALEMI010000026.1, from coordinate 13,698 downwards.
GGGTTGACCGCCAATGGTACCGCGGATTCCGGAAATAGATTTAATGAGTGCCACGCGTTATATGCATTACTTTTTGGAAGAATCCCTTCCGAGGTTTTCAAAAATTTTGGCGACGATGTCGGACGAAACGATGCGTCCCGACTTATCGATAAGGAAACTTGCGGGGAGCGACGTAACGCCGTAGAGTTCGGCAATGGAGCCGTCGTCGATGATTTGATGGCCGGGGAGATTGTCGGCTTGGACGGCGGCCTTCCAGTCTTCGGGGTGGGAATCGATGGAGACACCGACGACTGAGATGCCGACCTGCTGGAACTTATTGAAAACGGCCAGGATTGTCTCGTTATTCTTGCGGCTCATCTCGTTCCATGAGGCCCAGAAGTCGAGCAGGACAATATCGCCGCGGAGAGAGCTGAGCCTGAGGGTATCCCCGCCCTCGACACGGATGACGAAATCGGGTGCGAAGCGACCTACTTGAATCCTCTTGCGGGCCTCGTTGAGTGGGCGGGTCCTGTCGAGTTCGGCTCGGAGGTAATCGACGTACTTGTGGGTAGGCTGATTGGCCTTGAAAATGGTGTAGTAGGCCTCGACCTCGTCGTAGGTGAATAGGCTAAGGGTGTTGAAAAGGATGTAGGGGCCAATTGGCGAGGCCACGTTATCGGCAATGGACTTGCGGATGTAGTCGAGCTGTGCGGCCTCGATGGCTTGCTCCTCCTCGGCGAGTTCCTCTCGGCGGTCGACATCGGCGGCGAGCGTGGCCATTTGGGCTTTGATTTGCGCGAGCCGCTCCTTGCCTGGTATGTTTTGTGCAAAGGCGACGAGCTTCTTATTGGCCTTGGAGCCACTGACATTGATGTCCTCGGGGCGGAGTGCATTGCCGGACATCTTGATATTGTCATTACCGGCGAAGACCACCATGTTTTGGCTTCCGATGGAGAGAATCAGGCACTCGGGTTGGTCAAACTCCAGCCCAGCGTTGAAAGTGAACTTACCTCCGACGGCCTCCGTGGTGTCGACAGGCGTCCAGTGGAGCGTGGAGTCGAGGACGGAGAGGGTCATTGGGCCATCGGGAAGGTTTTGGATGTCGCCTTCAATGCACAAAGAGTTGCGTTGGCACGAGGCCAGCGCAACTGTTGCTAACATGGCGACGGCTGAATAGAGTCGTGCGCTCATTATGTGGTGCTTTTTTGAATTGTTATGGGAATTACTTCATCTCCTTACCTGGGGCGACTATGATGCTTTGGATTCGGAGGATGATGTTGGAATTCTTTGGATCGTTGGAGATTACGGTGATTGTCTTGCTCTGACGGCCGGACTTGCCACGGGAATCGAAAGCGACATGGACGGCGGTGGACTCACCCTTGGCGAGGACCGTCTTCTGTGGCGTTACGGCCGTGCAACCGCAAGAGGCCTTGACCTTACGGATGATGAGGTTGGACTTGCCCGTGTTGGTGACAATGAAATCGCACTCGGCCTTTGTGCCTTGTTGAATCTCGCCGAAATCGTGGTTACGCTCGTTGACTTCGAGGACAGGGGCGTCCTCGTCCTTGACATCGGAGAAATCCTCCTCAATGCTGGCACTGAGGGTGATTTGGTTCTTGTATTGCCTTTGGCCATCGAAGATAACGTAGACGCGGTCGGTGACGTAGCCCCAATCGTTCTTCTTCTCGGCATCGTAGGTTGCGACGAAGAGGGCTTTTTGTCCGGGCTGGATGGTGGCGGGTTGAGACTCAATCGTGACGTGGGCGGGGACATTGATGAAAGTGGGCGTCACGGCGACAGAGGAGGTGTTGACAACCTTCAGCTCGGCCTTCTTGACCTCCTTGGGGAGGACTTTGGTGAAGGGGATATGTTGGTTCTCCAGGCGGAGGCTGTCCATTACGACGGGGTACTCGTCTTCGATGGTCTTGGGACGCTGGAGGACCTTGCCCGAGATGCGCAGAATGGTTGTAGGCGTCTCGGAATTGCTGTAAACAGTGATGGTCTTGTTGAAGACACCCGGGCGGTTGGCAGGATTGAAAGTCACCTTAATCTCTCCATTCTCTCCGCCACGGAGAGGCTTGCGCGTCCACTCTGGGGTTGTGCAACCGCAGGAGGCGTTGACTTGGGTGATGATGAGGGGTGTGGTACCTGTATTGGAATATTTGAAGACGAAAGATACGGGGCCATCCTTCTCCTGGATTTCGCCGAAGTCGTGAGACTCGGTCTCAAACTTAACTGTCGGCTTTTGTGCAAAGGCCATTACGCAGAAAAGAGCAGCAACGGCAAAAGCAAATATTTTCCTCATGATTAGTTTCTTTATTACGAGAGCGAAAGTTAACGAAAATCGGTGAAACTCGTAGTAACAACTTCACATAAAACTGAGGGGCGGGCACGGCTCTTTCATTTAGAGCATATACGGATGGTGTTTCTGTCGGGCATGGACGATGGGGGGGCGGCCAGGCACACCCGCAAAGCGTGTGTACCAGGTTACTGGAGGTATGGCCCTACGGGCCAGTCCAGGGTTGGGACGGGGAGAAAATATGCTGGCTCTCTGGCTGGGCATACCCGCTGTGATTTCGGCCTGGCACACCCGCTGCGCGTGTGTACCAGGTTACTGAAGGTATGGCCCTACGGGCCAGTCCAGGGTTGGGACGTGAGAGAAAATATGCTGGCTCTCTGGCTGGGCATACCAGCTGTGCTTTCGGCCTGGCACACCCGCTGCGCGTGTGTACCCGGTTACTGAAGGTATGGCCCTACGGGCCAGTCCTGGGTTGGGACGGGGAGAAAATATGCTGGCTCTCTGGCTGGGCATACCAGCTGTACTTTCGGCCTGGCACACCCGCTGCGCGTGTGTACCCGGTTACTGGAGGTATGGCCCTACGGGCCAGTCCAGGGTTGGGACGGGGTGTGCGGGGGAAAAGGCACAGACGGTGCGCGAGCTTGTCGGGAACGCTGTTTCTTCTAAATCGTCGATGAGGTCGATGAGATTATGGCCGTCGACAAGTCTTTCAAGGAGACTAACATAAATGGCATCCGTTCGTTTCCCCAATATGTGGTTTTGATGTCCTTGACCTTGAATGACAGGTTTTGTAGCTTGGGGTCTGTTTCTTTTGGGGGCTTTATTCTTATCATGAAATAAGCTGGATGGCTTGGAGTACCGGGATAGGTTTCTTTTTCCAGCTTTTCTTTTGCCCACACGTCATGATTAGTGCGGACGATATTACAGAGGCTGTCAGCCATTTTTTCTCCCTTTACGTATAGCAGGAGGTACTTTGCCAGATGCCAAGGGGCATTTGAAATTTGTTTAAGCGGAATGTTGTACCATAGATTGTCAAAGGTCCATTGGCGCTTCGCCTCGCTGTTTGTGATGGCCACCATCACCAAGTCGTCGGGCGACATTCCTGCCTTTTCTTCTTCTGTTACGTAGGCGAGTGTGCGTTGAGGTTTGGCTTTTGCCACATGGGTGTCCGTGGTTGTATATTTCATCAGGATGTCGTCCAAATGAGCTTTTAGCAGCGTATCGCAGCCGGGGAGCAAAGGGAAGGCGCCAATATTTACGCTCTCAACGCTTGCGCTGTAATATCGTTTCTTGATGTGTTCGTCGTTGCCTCGGCCAGGAAAGAGAATGTAGCCACCTATTATTTCTTTTGAGCGGTAAGGCTCATGCTCTTTACTATAATAAATGGCATCGCGGTAACGGTGCATTTGGTTGATGGCATCCGTTGGAGGATAGTCGCCGCCTTGGAGAGCTGTTATTTCGTCAAGGTCTTGTTTCTCAAGGTCTTTGTCAAGTGTCTGGTCGTTGATGACACGATACTTTGCGTCGTAGAGGTACGTAAGGACGACTTCACCCGAGGCTTTTCGGATGTTGAGAACGACATCGGGGCGCTGTTCGGTAGTGGCAGTGTTTATGCCCATTCCATATCCATCATTGCCACTTGCGCGGTTGAAGGTGTGTTGATAGTGAAGAGTAACCACATCCCCTTCATGGGCAGCAAGTTGCGCCTTGCGTTCGTCAGAATCAGCATCTTCTGCTCTTGGGTAATGGTATTCCACAATGTGTTCCAGCGAGGAATTCGTAAAAGGATTGAGCAGCGTTCCTTTGGGTTCTGTAATGAGTTGTTCGTGAGATGGTTTGGTGTGGTCGATGCCCAAAGCTTCAGCCACAAGTTTCTTCATTTTTATGAAGCACCATAACTCATAAATTTCCCATATCTGGAGAGTTCCGATATTTGCGGCTCCGTTGTATAAGTCGATACCACGTTTTAATTTGAGCCAGTCCTTGTAAATCTGTTGATAGCCTGTCCGGTTTTGCAACACGAGGCTCTCTTGTTGCAATCCGTCGAAGTGTCCGAGAGGTTTGAAGAACGGGTGTTTCGAGAGCTTGCTTAGAGACGCTTGATAGTCAGTCCACATCTGACGATGGCGTTCAGAAAGATCTTCTTGCGTGGAACAGAGAACGGTGGATATTATTGAAGAAAGCCGCCGCCCGATGCTTTGGAGAGTGTACTTTACAAAGCGATTCTCCATAGTATCGTAAGTAGAACTCACCTCGTTGTAGCTGAAGTGGTATTTATCAAGCTTGCCTTCTTTCTCCACTTCTGCGTAACGTTCTTCCAATGCGGGAGTCCATGCCTTGATTTGCTCCGCTTTTCGTGACGTGCGGAAGTTAACAATCTGAGAATGTGGATTTTGTATCACGCGTTTAATATTCTTGACGTAATCGTCCACAACGCTTTGAAACGCATCCATCCAAGTGGCGTCGGTATTGATTCGCCCTCGGCTGAATTGCTGAAGCGTAATGCTCAGATATCGGTAGATGACGTTCTCGTATTCCTCGTTAACCTCTCGCAGCAGAGACTTGTAGTCGTTTTTTGTGTCGAGTTTGGGCGATACGACATCAAACGTGACGTAGCAGTCTTTGCGGATGGCATTCTTTTGGTAGGAGAAATCAAGTTTGAAAACACCCGGCTCGTTAAGGAAGTCCAGCTCTCCTGTGAGAGATTTTATTCTTCCACCGTTTAAATCTTCATCGAGAAAGAAGCTGTCTTCTACGTCTTTGCGGACATGGCGTATTTCAGGAACAGAGTCTTTGTCTACTTCGTGGAAGAGAACGCGGACCTGATATTTGCATGTTTCGTAAATGACAGGCCACAGGTTATCCCACACCTTGCCATTAAGGAGTTTTGTGTTCTCTTCGTCATCCGTTTTCTTTCTTGTTACCGGGCTGTATAGGCAAAGATGGCATTCGTCTTTTGAAGAGTAGCGGCAATACGTTTCGGGAGTGTCAATTTCGGGATTATCAATCCTTGAATAATTGATGCGCCCGTGGAAGCGCCTCCAAGAGTGGTCGATGTCTTGTGTTCTGACAATTACTTCGTAATCGGGATGCGTAAACCTCAAAACCTCTGTCTGCATGTGCGTGATTTACACAAAATTACGGCCAGAAACGCGTGAACTCTTGGTTGTTCAGCCTGTCGATCATCTCCTGGATTTTCTCTTTGGCGGTCGGCTGGTGGGCTTTGATCTCGGAATCGGTCAAAGCCTCATTTATGTCGGGGGCTATCTCCTTCAACCATTCAAGCCGGTTGTCATAGTGAACGCCGGCCTTTGACTTGTATTCTCTTGCCAAAGCGAACATTTCGGAGTCTCCCTCAATGCGAGGTAAGATTTTCATCAGCAGAATGTTGTTGACAGAATGGGCGATGGCGTCGTTGAGTACCTTCCCTTCGTCGAGCAATACGCCGACCATGATTGTAAGCTCGTTCAGGACACGGTAACTGACCTCGAAGGGGGTGCCTTTCAATGCTTTGTTTATCTCTTCGAGGCGCGAGGGCAGCTCATCCATGAGCGTGTCGGCAACGTCGGAGTGTGCCGCAAGCACTTCGTCCGCAGTCACGTATTGTCGAGAGAAGGCGTTCTGCCATTTTTCTTGCTGCTCTTGAGGCAGGTATTCGAGGTTTCTGCTGCCGCCGAACATATTGCGGAGGTTGCCGCCGTTCATCTCAATGGTCATGGCACGGTCAATCACCTTGCGCGAGAATTGGTGCGTGGTGTCGTCCATGTTGACCGTGCCGACTATGATGACATTATCGGGGAGGGTGAGGCCTTCGGTTGTGAGGTCTGCGCGGCTGCCGACCTCTTCGGATATGTCGTTTTCTGTGGCGATATGGTGCAGTTTCAGGAAGATGTCTCGGTCTGTAAAGTTTCGGGAGTATCCACCTATCTTTCCGAGGTCCCTGAAATGCACAGCTTCAATGATGGCGCCAGTCTTTATGGTTCTCTCGCCGTTGGCTAAAGAAACAGATTTTCTCGTTTCTAAAATGCTGAGAATCTCGGCGAAGTACTGCTCAACGGGTGCGAGGTTCATCTCGTCGAGGCATACGAAGAAAGGGACGGAGGGGTACATCTTGGCTTTCACCAAGAATTTGACAAACTTGGTGAATTGGTATCCCGGGGAGTTGCCGAGTCGGCTGTAATAGCCGAGCAGCTCGGTAGAGTCGTGCCAATTGGGCTTAACCTCTATCATGCAATAGTTGCCGGGCGTGGTGCCAGCCTCGTCTTGCAGGAATTTGGGGCAAGACTTAAAGGCGAACTCGCGGACTATACGGCTTTTGCCAGTGCCGGAGATTCCGGCAAGGAGGATGAAGGGCTTGGTGCGGATGGCGGAGAGGAGGTGTGGAGGTTGGTGAGAAAGAAACATTTGGATATTTGTGCTACCATCTACTGTTTCTTCAGCACCCGATATAATTGCTCGTACAAGTTCCTGCTTATCCGCAAGGAATGCACATAATTCTGCTACGAATGATTGAGAAGCATTAACTAATCTTGCGCCAGTCAGAATAGGAGAAACGTAGAAATCCCCCCTGTCAATTGTTTTTGCCCCGCTCCACCATGAGTAGTCGGTCATAAAACGTACTAAATGACCCCTTGACGTCTCATCCAAGCTTAACCCATTAAGACGTCCTATTTCAGTATCATTAAGTCTTGCCCCATTTAATTCTTTAAGCCTTTCTTTGGATGCTACCTTTAAAGCCTCTCTCTTATACCGCTGAAGTTCATTATAGAAATCGGTAAAGTACGATGCGATATAAAACCATTGATTTGGAAGATATATGTTAAGGACACCATTTTGATTTCCTTTAGTTTTAGCAATGGCAGAATATTTATTATATGTAATAGTATTACTATTAACCTCCTTTACCTGCTCTTTGAAAGCCATTGGCAACATGAAGTCTTCCCCTTTATATTTTCCAAAACGGTCAATAGCCGAGCTGAAAATTTGCTGCAAATCTCTTAATTCTTCCATAAAATAAGTTATAACAATTGTTTTACAATTTCTTGAGCAAGTCTTTTTATCACAGGGACGGCTACACTATTTCCAAACTGGTGGTATGCCTCTTTCTTCGAGACAACGATCTTAAACTCCGGATTAGAGGCATTATAGTTTTGATTATCCGCACATTCGGGGTGTTCCCATCCATTGCCAATAATCCTATACCCCTGTAGTCGTCCTGCTTCAACGGGGGTCAATGTTCGAGGATTCAACCCTTTGTCAGATTGGTCAATCAGTATCTCACTACCGTCTTTCCAATAGCGGGCAGAAATGGTGCTCGTATAAGGGCTATCTGCATTGAATAACGAATAGCCAAAGCCCTTACCGTTTAGTTTGTTTCGTTCCTTGCGGTTCTGATGTCCAATCCACATGCGGTCTGAAATAGTGAATTTGGGATCTATTGTCTCACTTGGTTCAAATATATCAGAAACCTTCGTGCGCAAAGCTCCTTCTTTCAGCACCTCTTTATCATAAATAGTTTTACCGTTTGGATCTATGCCCACGGGGAAACGGAATCCGTCTATTTTTATAAGGTCTCTATACCATGCAATTATAAATAGACGCTCTCTATTCTGAGGAACGCCAAAATATTTTGCATTTAGAACTGCGGTGTTGCAATCATAACCCAATTCTTCAAGAGTTGCCAAAATAACTTTCAACGTATTTCCCTTATCGTGATTCTTCAGACCTCTCACATTTTCCAGGAACAGCACCCTCGGTGGAACACCAGCTTTAATCTTCTCCCTCACGATATTAGCAATGTTGAAGAACAGCGTTCCTCTGGTATCATCAAAACCACGTTTCAAGCCTGCAACCGAAAAAGGCTGACAAGGAAACCCACCACAACAAATGTCGAAATCAGGAATCTCTGATGGAACTGCATCGTTGATATCTTCGTTAAAAAAGAGATACCGCCCCTCTTTGTCTTTGGCAAAGAGGTTTGGTTCTATATCTTTATAATTGGCTTCATAGGAAATCCTTGCGTTTTTATCCCATTCACTCGCAAACACACATCTTCCACCTACACTATGCATCGCAGTATGGAAACCACCGATGCCTGCGAACAAGTCTATGAATGTATACTTCTTATCAGCTAAGATTTCCGTCTTCATTTATAACCATAAGTAGAATTGACTATGTCCAACTATTGGGATGTATCACTCCAGTTGAGTTGGCACTTGGGGAGGCCTAAGAATCGTAGTAAGTAGTGACTAACGAACGCCAAAAGTACTCATTTTAGAGGATAGTTGTGTTCTGTCATGGGCGTTATTGCTTGCGGCGTTTGGAAATTTCAAACGGGGTTTTTGAGGGGGCGGGAGGATGTCCTTCCCTGTGCTCAAGTGGTGTTTTGGACGGTCGGGAGACCGTCCTTCCCAGTACTAAAGCGGATGGAAGGTGCTTCTCCTAAATAGCCGCATTGCGGCTTTGGACGGTCAGGAGACCGTCCTTCCCATGTGATATCAAACGGGGTTTGGACGGTCAGGAGGACGTCTTTTCCTGTGCTCAAGTGGTGTTTTGGACGGTCGGGAGACCGTCCTTCCCAGTACTAAAGCGGCTGGAAGCCGCTTCTCCTACGAAAAGCCCCCGATGCGAATCTTTTTCGCTTCGGGGGCGTTGTGAGGGTAGGTAAGTGGTTAGTCGATTGCTACTTGCCTTGCGTGGGGAGTTGCGCGCCGTGGCCTTTGACTGCGCCGAAGAGGTCGAAAGCCTTTTTGAAGGGGTAGCGGTTGGCGTACATGGAGGCTCTGACGATCTCGGTGCCTTGCTGGTTCATTCCGAACATACGGTTAACCTGATTGGCGGCGGAGTTGGCGTCGTAGGATTGGGAGCTATTGATGTTGAGGCTCATGTAGCCTTTGAGGTATGCGGCATCGATGGCTTTGATGAAATTCTCGTCGGCCTGCATCTCCTTATTGCCTTCGTATTCCTTGATTTGCTCGGCATCTTCGATCTGCGAAGCTGCGAGGAAGAGCCACTTGCCACCACCCGACGGGAGGACAAGATCGGCAGCGCCTTCGGTCATGTTGTTGCGGTTCATGAAGAAGATGTTGTTGGTGACATTGGTTACACGCTCAGCCTCTCTTTTGGCGTTGGCGTCAAAGAACGTGCGCTCAACTGCGCCGAGGTTGGAACAGCCGAAAATGTTATTGTTTACATTTACGGTTTTGAGACCTGTCATGAAACGGAAGCCAACGCCCATGCTCTCTTGCACCTTGGTGCGGCACCAGGTGAAAAGGACGGTGTTGTCGTGGAAATCAAAGGTGCAGAGGTTTTGGTCGGCACTCATGCCACGCACAGCACAAGCGGACATACGGTTTGCAACGAAGACGTTGTTGTAGAAGTCGAAGTGTCCGGCAATACAACCCATCTCAATTGCAAAGTGATAGCCGTTGACGAAGGTACAGTTGCGGACGATAAAATTGCCCTCGACTTCACCTCTGAGCAGCTGTCTGCCGATAGGGGTGCCACCGACCTTTGCACCAGCGGGGTTCTCGCCCTCGATGAGCATACGTCCTGTCTCACAGCCTTCGGGGGAGCCAGTGCGGCTGTCCTTGGGGTTATAAGCGCAATATCTGTTGTAGAGGCCCTTGTCGAAAGCGATGCCGTCGATAATCAAGGTCTGAGTTCTCTTGCCACGGACATAGATTTCGAGGCTGGCGTGGCTTCCACTTGTTCCGCATTGTTGTTCGGATGGGCGGATGGAAGTGATGTATTTAGCAGGGTTGCGCTCAGTGAAGGTAGCGTTCCAGCCGCCTTCGAGGGAGACGTACTTTTTAATTTCGACGAATCCCTGGTCGAGCTTGCCGAGGTAATTGCCTTCGGCGATGCGGATTGTTGCGCCTTCGGCAGCAGAATCGATTGCTTTTTGGAGATCTTTAATGGCCTTTTCGGGAGAAGAGCCGTCATTGCGATTGGAACCTGTTGCCGCGTTGACGTAATAGATGGTTCCGGAAGATTGTGCCGCGGGGGCAGAAGTGGCTTTTTCGGCCATGTTCTCAGTGTTGGTTGCGTTGCCCATAGCCTTGCTGAGCTGAACAGAGGCGAAAAGAATGGCAACAGCAGACACAGCGTTAATGAAAAGCTTTGTTTTCATAAAACGAAGGTTTTAAAAATTTGTTAGCGATTAATTGTTTTGACAAGAAGAAATAACGTGCATCATAAAAACACGTCAGACGAGGCGTTAGGAACCTCGACCGTGTCAAAACTTCGCAAACCTAATTAAAAACCTCCATAACGACAACATCGGCATGGAAAATTATTTGAGCAGGCGGTCGATGAGCTTAGTGGAAGCCTGCGGGCAAATGGACAGGAGCTGCTCTTTTATCTTCTGCCGACTCTCGTCGGGCGAAGCGTTTGGGAGTTCGAACCAATCGGCGTAGAGGATTTCGGGCGTAGAGTAACGGGCGATTCCCCATCCGTAGGGACGGCCTTTCTTATCGATATTGTACTCGAAATCGGCGACCACGATTTGCCCTGCCATTTGGAGACTTGACAGGACCGAATCGAGCGAGGCGCGTGGGGCATCGTTGCCATTGAGACGCGCGAAGAGTTGGCGATCGGCAGCCTTTGCGCCATGGGAGGGGGAAGCCGCATTGGTCGCGAATCTCCGTGGAGAGCATATTCTCGTTGGCGACGATGGCGTTCAGGACCCGTTGCTCGTCGTAGGAGAGGGTGCGGGTGGCGCGGCGCAGATTGACGATGTGTGGGAGCCATGTTGGCGAGACATAGACGGCCTTCTTGCCTAAAATCTTGGCGTAGGCCACCTTGGCGGAGCGGACAATGAGGCCTTTCCACTCCCAGGGACCGTCTTGCTCACTGGAAAACCAGAGGCTGTCGGGGGTATGCTCCTCGATGGACAAGCCGGGGAGCGTCCCCTTGAAAAAGGGGAGAAAACCGAGCCTCTCGGCAGCCGCGATTACATCGTCGGGAGAGCAGAAGAGAGAATCGGCGAGCGCGTTCATAGGGTCACATCGTCTTCCGGCTCGGTCTGGAGCGCACGGAGAAAGAAAGCGTTGAGGGGCTGGGCGAGCCTCATATCTTCCGCAAGACGGTCGGCGAAGTCGGGGGCGGTAAGCTCGGCATCGGAATAGCGAACCATCGCGTTGAGATTCTTGTGCTTGAGGTACTCGGCGTATTGCGGCTCGATGGAGAAACCGCGTGGCAAGGACTTGAGCTTCTCATCGTCGGAGAGTTGGAGACGCTTTTGGAAATCGGGATTTGTGACGATTTCGTGCAGTTCCTCGGGGAAATTGGAAATCTCCGTGCGGAGGCGTTTCAGCAACTGCGGAGCGAGACAGCAATTGCCCGAGCAAAAGAAACTCTCGCCTGGCTGGATGTGGAGATAATAGCCCGGGAGCGGACTCTTGCGTCCGCCAGGCGCGACGAAAGCGGCGAAGTGCCGCTTGTAGGGCGACTTATCGGGAGAGAAACGAACATCGCGATTGATTCGGTAGACGCACTTGGCGGCCTCTTGGGGCTCGACGGCACTATCGATGGCGATGACGGAGGCTATCATCTGCTGAACGAAATCGACGAAGACGGCCTTTGCGGCATCGTAGCGGCCTCGGTTGGCATCGAACCACGTCTTGGAATTGTTGGCCTTGATGTCGGCGAGGAACGCGAGAATGGATGGGGCGATATGGTTGGTCATGATGGGCGCGAGATTACCTATTCGAGGAGAGTGCCGTTTGTGCGGTTGAAATCGACCTTGGCGAGATAGAGCTGATACTCGGCATCGACCTTAGCCGCCATGGCCTGTTGCCACATTACCTGGCTCTGCATATAGTCGGTGAGCGTCTCATAACCATTTTCGTAGAGGCTTTTTGAGGAGCGCATATTCTCGGCGGCTTGGACGAGCGAATTGTTGGCTACGGCGAGTTCCTTTTGCGCCTCATCGAGAATGTTGAGAGCCCTTTGCTGCTCGAGCTCGAGCTTCTCGGTGACATCTTGCTGCTCGATACGCGTCTGCTCCAGGGAGCTGCGGGCGGCGCGGAGCTTATTGGTGCTCTTGCCGAAATTGAAGAGGGGGACCTTCACCTTGACGATGGCCGTGAAATCGGCATCTTTGAAGAGCTTCTCTTCTGCGACCTCGAAACCGTTGACGTAATTATAGGAGAGCATGGCACCGACCTCGGGCAGAATGGCCGACTTCTCGACATTGGCCTTGGCCTCGGCAATCTCCACCTTCTTGCTGAGCATGAAAGCCTCGGGGCGACCGGCCACCCCACCCTCCTTGGTCTCGATGGAGGGATAGCCATCCTCGACATCGATGTCGGAGCGGAGGTCGAGGCCAATGACGTGGCAGAGGTTCATCTTGGCGAGCGTCACGGCGTTGGCGGCCTTGGTGAGATTGAGCTCGCTCTCGTTGAGCTTCACCTGGACCTTAAGGACATCGTTGCCCGTGCTCATGCCTTGGTTCTTGGACTTGACGATGTTGGCCATAAGCTCTTTGAGGACGGAATTGTATTGCGTGGCGACCTTTTGCATCTCCTTGGCCTTGACGACGAGGGCGTAGGCTTGGTCGGTGTTCTTGATGGTGTTGACCTTGGAGAGCCTCTCGTTGGCTTGTGAGAGCTCGACCGCCTTGGATGCTATCTTGTTGGCATTGGCGATCTTTCCGCCCATGTAGATGGGCTGTTCGAGCGAGACGCCGGCGAGGATCATGGGGCCGACCTCGTAGGACGCGCTGAAGCCAGGGAAAAAGGCGTAGCCCGTGAGATTCGTGGCGAGCCACATCTTATCGGCGAGATTTGGCGTTTGGGGCTTGAAAGCCTGATCGGGCTTGAAGACGGGGAGGTTTTGAGGGCCTATTCCGAGATCGCCGTCGATGGTGCTGTATGCTCCGATGACATTGAGCGTGATGCTGGGGAAATAGTTGGCCTTGTAGCTTTTTTGGGTGTAGGTGGCACTCTCGGTCTGCGCCTGTGCGGCCTTGATTTCGTGATTATTATCTAAAGCCATGGCTCGGCATTGTTCGAGCGAGAGCGTTTGCTGCGCAGAAACAGCGACGGTGCCGCAAAGGAGAGCGACGGAAGCCATTAGGATTCTCATCTGTGCTGGATTTTACTTATTTACTTGTAAATAACGTCGATAGGCGACGAATCAGCTATGTGTTGATTGGTTTAGAGGGACGGAATTTCGCTGAGAAAATTCAAGTCGGTGCAAATGTAAGATTTTTATCTATTGGTTGTTATGAGATGAGGGGTGGCAATAGCGATAAAGCGCGAGGGAGCGGCGGGCGAGGATTGAGAAGCGGAGGGTGTTTTGGATAAATTCACTACAATTCGGAACTATTGTGTAAGTATTGGTTACTGAGGTATGGGCTTGCGGGGGGGACGGGGGTGGGACGGGAGGAAAGGGGAAAATGGAAGAGACGCGGAGAG
>JALEMI010000019.1 GCA_022768325.1 Bacteroidales bacterium | reverse complement strand
CCTCGAGAAGATTGAGAGCGGTCTCTGGAGCAGCTCTCAGAATGTCGAGACTCTCAAACTCGCTCTCGAGAACGCCCAAAAGAAGGCTGACACCGCCAAGACCAACCTCGACTACTACATCGAGCTCTACAAGGCTACTCTCGAAGCAGTCTCTAAAATGCTCGAAGCTTAATTAACCCAGCGAGATCTTCAGCATGAAAAGCAGAATATTAACACTCTCCCTCGCTCTGATGGCGGCTCTCTCCCTGCCCGCCATCTCGGCTGAGGCGCAAGAGGCGCACCAGTGGCAGTTCTCGCTCGTGCTGGGCCACAATAACACGTTCAATCAGAACACTGCGGCTTACCTTACCCCGCAATACAGCACAAGTTCAACACCTGGCCAGGGCCTCGGCTCCGATGAGGTGATGAGTGATGACCCAGGTCTCTATCTCAACCTCGGCGAACTCGGCAACAACAGCCTCGTCAATATGCTCGGTATCCAGTCCAGGTTCTTCTTGTCGGACAAGCTGAGCGTCAACGCGCTCTTCGCCATGGACTTGGCTAACACACCTGCCAAGAACTACGAAGAGGGATACGACGGCGACGGCTTTGCCATCCCAGCTTCCCGTTACATCGAGGGACGGCTCGCTACTAACATGATCGGACAGATTGGCGTCAACTGGCACTTCAAGACCAGCAATGAGCACATCGGTCTCTACACGGGCGTTCAGCTCGGTGGCCAGTTCGGTCGTGTCCGCACCACACGCCCCTACACCGGCGACGACGAGAAGGATATCTTCCTTCCCGAGAAGAACGCTGGCCAGATATGGACGGCCTCAGGATACCTCATCGGCGGTGTCGAGTACGAGTTTGTCAAGGGATTCCTCCTCGGTTTCGAGGTTGCCCCCGCCTCCTACCACCACAGCCAAGTCGAGCTCCATCCCGAGAACATCGACAACTACATCGCCAAGAATCAGACTTTCCGATTCTTCGCCAACCCGCAACTTAAAATCAGCTTCCGCTTCTAAAATGCGCTTATTTTCCAGAAGCGTTTAAGTCCAAATGTGTCCCCCGGCAGGCTCTTCGCCCGCCGGGGGATTTCTCTTTTTCCATATACGTTCTGTTCTCCTCCTTTTTTGAACTCCATCCGAATGCCGTTTGAACACCATTCAAACGTCCTCCGAACGCCCTTCAAACCATTTTCAGAAACCCTTCCTTTTCTATCCATTTCCTCCTAACTTAGTAAAAGCAAAAAGAACAGAACCATGGACACTCACAATACACCACTCTCCCCACTCGGCACCATCGACGCCATTGCCGAAATTGTCGGCCGAGGCCTCCCTCGCCACGAGACGCTCCAGCAAGTAGCGGCCACCATCTCCAAAGCCTTCCCCAAAGGTGTCGGTGCCATCATTGAGTACGCCGACCAAAAAATATCGTCCGACGATTTCAAACCCCTCCCCAACTTCATCGCCGCCGACTTCGTCACCATCGACGACCGCAAGGGCCGCATCGTAATCTCGTCGCCAAGCTCCACCCCCTTCACTGCCGACGAGCGTCGCGTCGTCTCCGTCGCCGCCAAGCTCGTCTGCGGATTCATCGACAGTTTCCGAGGCCGCGACATCTACGCCAGCCGCCCCCGCGAGAAAGGCACCTCCGTAAGTGAGGATTTCCGCCGCGCCCTCGTCACGGACAAGAAGCCCCTCCAGCTCTTCTTCAATAAGCAGGTCCTCGATAGGTACGTCTATCTCGACATGATGAAGTATAAAATCCATAATATACTCTTCGTCGCGACACTCTACGACGCCTTCACACTCGAGAACGACGACAGCTTCTTCGAGCAGTTCATGGGCGAGATTTACCAGTACAGCCTCTTCTCCCTCCCCCGCATCACGGGCGTAGCTTCGCCCGAAGATGCCATTGAGCTAATGAAGACCACCCGTTTCGACATGGCGCTGCTCATGGTCGGCATCGACATGGACACTCCCATGAAGCTCAGCAAGGAGATTAAGGACCGACAACCCGACATCCCCGTCTATCTCCTCGCCAGCCACCGCAGCAGCGTCAAGATGGTCGAGAAGAAGGCGCAAAACTGGCCGTCGGTCGATAAGGTCTTCGTCTGGGGCGGCAATTCGGATGTCATCTTCTCCATCGTCAAGTCCACCGAGGACGCCGTTAACGTCGTCGACGACACCCGTATCGGCCTCGTCCGCGTCATTCTCCTTGTCGAAGATTCCCCAGAATACTATTCCCAATACCTCCGCATCCTCTTCTCCATCGTTTTCGGGCAGGTCCAAAAGCTCCTCCAAGAGGACGACCGCAACGAGATAAACCGCGTCTCCAAGATGCGCCAGAGGCCCAAAATCCTCCATGCCCGCAATTACGAGGATGCCATGTATATCATTGAGCGATACCGCGATTACCTTCTCTGCGTAATCTCCGATGTCGAGTTCGAGAGGGGAGGAAAGCTCGACGACAAGGCTGGAATACAGCTCCTTACCGCGCTTAAGCAGAAGCTCCCCCTTCTCCCGACTATTCTCCAAAGCGCCGTCCCAGATAACCGCGCCCTCGCCAATCAGCTCGGCGTTGCCTTCCTCGACAAGGATTCTGAGACCCTCCACGCCGACATCTACAGTTTCCTCGTCAATAGGCTCGGCTTCGGCGATTTCCTCTTCCGCAATAAGGAGGGCAAGCCCGTCGCCCAGGCCAAGGGCATCCGCGAGTTCGAGACGGTCTTCCGAAACATCCCCAGCGACAAGCTCAAGCTCCAGTGCCGAGGCCACCGCATCTCCTCATGGCTCATGAGCCGCGGCGAGATTCCACTCGCCCGTACGCTCCACGACATCACCATGGACGATTTCGAGACGCCTGAGGCTTTCCGAGCTGAGGTCATCCGCCTCATGGACGAGTATCGCGCCGACCGCCGTCGCGGCAAGAAGCTCGACTACGACGAGGTCGACGTGCCAGACGAGAAGAATGTCATCATGCTCGCCCCAGGCAAACTCGGAGGCAAGGGCCGTGGCCTCGCTTTCATCAATACGCTTATCCAAAACCTCGATACGGCGGAGTTCGACGCCCATATCAATCTCCGAATCCCCATCACGGCCATTGTCGGCACCGAGGAGTTCGCCCATTTCATGGCCAAGGCCGACCTTATGCCCTACGCCATGTCCAACCCTCCTTACGACGAGCTGCGTGAGCATTTCGACGCCACGCCGCTCTCGTCAAGGCTCATGACGAGGCTGCGCCGATTCTGTTCGCAGGTGCGCCGCCCTCTCGCCGTACGCTCCAGCTCTCTCTCCGAGGATTCGCTAAATCAGCCTTTCGCTGGCGTCTTCGACACTTATCTCGTCCCAAACAACGCTCCGACGTGCGAGGAGAACGCCGAGGCCGTGGCGCAGGCCATTAAGATGGTCTTCGCGTCAATCTACTCCCCCACGAGCCGCGCCTATTTCCAAAGCGCAAAGGTCAATATCGAGAAGGAGCAGATGGCTGTCGTAATCCAGGTCCTTGTCGGCAATGAGTACGACGGGTTCTATTACCCCCACGTAAGCGGCACGGCCCAGAGTTTCAACTACTATCCCGTGGCCCACATGCTCCCCGAGGAGGGCTTCGCCGTGGCGGGCTTCGGCCTTGGCTATTACGTTGTCGGCGGGAGCAAGGCGTTCCGCTTCTCGCCCGTATGGCCGGGGGTCGACACCATGTCCGTCCAAGACATGGTGCGCAACACGCAGGTCGATTTCCTCGCCGTAGACCTCCGCCGCCAAGACCTCGACTATGTCCACGACGGCGAGAATGCACCCCTCCAGACGCTCGACATCCTCGAAGCCGAGAAGCACGGGACGCTCCGCCATTGCGCCTCGGTCTACAATCCGCAAAACGACACCATCGAGCCAGGCCTCCGCTCCTACGGCCCTCGCGTTGTCAACTTCGCCGACATCCTAAAGTACGACTACGTGCCGCTGCCCCGCCTGCTCTCGTCAGTCCTCACGGCCGCCAAGGACGCTTTCGGCACGCCTGTCGAAATCGAGTGGGCCGTCGACCTCGAAGAGGACGAGAAGGGGCTCCCCTCTTTCTACCTCTTGCAGATGAAGCCCATCATCACCGACCTCCGCGGCGACAGTGTAGAGATTGAGGCTCCGCAGTCGCGACAAGACGTGCTCCTCTACACCACGCAGAGCCTCGGAAACGGAAAGGTCGGCGACATAACGGATGTTATATTCGCCGACCCTGACAAGTTCGATAAGATGCAAACAGAGCAGATGGCCCGGGAGATTGGCTATCTCAATCAGCTCATGATGGACGAGAATCGCCGTTACGTCCTCATTGGCCCGGGGCGTTGGGGCACGAGGGACCGTTTCATCGGCATTCCCGTGCAATGGTCCGAGATTTCAAATGCCAAGATGATTGTCGAGATGAGCCTGCCGGGCTTCCCCCTCGATTCGTCGCTCGGCTCCCATTTCTTCCACAACGTTACGTCCATGAACATCGGCTACCTATCCGTACAAGACGGCAGAGCCTCCGATTTCATCAACTGGGATCTCTTGCGCTCGCTTCCCGAGGTCCGCTCAACGGATTTCTTCCATCAGGTCCGCGCCCCGCAGCCGCTCGACATCCGTATGAATGGCAAGAAGCGTTTGGCTCTCGTCACGCTGCGTCCCGACGATGCCGACGAGGCGTTCTAAGCCTCGTTGGCCAACAGGTATCGCTCTGCGTCGAGTGCGGCACGGCATCCCGATGCCGCGGCGGTTATGGCCTGACGATACGTCGGGTCGCATACGTCGCCCGCCGCAAATACGCCCTCAATGTTCGTACTCTGCCCGCGCCCGCCGACGCGGATATATCCGTGCGCGTCGGTCTCAATTTCGGGGAATGCCACGGTGTTCGGCGTGTGGCCTATGGCCAGGAAGAAGCCCGAGATGCTGATGGTCTCCGTTTCGCCCGTGGCTTTGTTGCGCAGTGTCGCGCTTTCCAGTTTGCCCTCGCCCGAGAGGCCTACTGTCTCACGCCCGTAGAGTATCTCGACGTTTGGCGCGGCGGCAAGTTTCTCTTGCATGGCTTGCGAGGCCCGCAAGACGTCGCGACGCACAATCATGTAGACTTTTTTAGCCAATCCCGACAGGTATATGGCCTCTTCCGCTGCCGTGTCGCCACCGCCCACCACGGCCACGTCCTTCCCGCGGAAGAAGAACCCGTCGCACGTCGCGCACGCCGAGACGCCCATCCCAGCATATTTCTGCTCGTCGGGAAGGCCAAGATATTTTGCCGATGCGCCCGTGGCAATGATTATGCTGTCGGCGGTCATCTCGCTGCCGTCGTCCAATGTCACGCGGAAGGGGCGGCCGCCGAGGCTCGATTTTACCACTTGACCCATGCGCATATCGGTCCCGAAGCGCAAGGCCTGCTCGCGCATATCTTGCATCAGCTCATAGCCCATGCGCCCCTTCGGAAATCCGGGGTAGTTCTCCACCTCCGTGGTCTGCGTCAGTTGCCCACCCTGGAGGAGGCCGTCGAGCAAGACGGGATGCCTTCCCGCGCGGGCGGCATATATGGCCGCTGTGTATCCTGCTGGTCCTGAGCCAACTATCAGGAGCTGTGTGTGGTTCTCTTTGCTTGTCATGTCACTATTTTTTCGTGGTGAATACTTTCGTGAATGGTTATTCTGTCGCCGCATCGTCCTCATCCTCAACGGCTTCCTCTTCATTGTCAATCATCATGACGACTTCGTCCGTCGTGGCAGATACCACGAGGCCAAGTCCCCCCGCCACGTTGCTGTGAATCGACGTGAATGTGAAGATGGGCAAGATGTTCGATGCCGATGCAAGGCTCACCGTCTGCAAGTATGAGTAGTAGTCCGCCGAGATGTGCGAGAGGCGCACAAAGATGCCAACGCTGTCCGACGACCATATCAAGGGGGCGAGATAACCCCTTTGCGTCGAGATGTTTAGCGGCGAGAGCCCGTTGGACAGGGTCGATAAGCGAGTGTCGTCAATCAGGCCCGCCCCGCTCTCGTCCGCCCACATGGTCATCCCGACGGACGTAAAGGCCGAGCTAAGGTAACGGCATCGCAACGAGACGTCCTCCGCCCGTCCGTCGGTCCATGTCCTTGCGCCAAATTCCAACCGATAGTAGTCCTCGCTCTCCTTGTCGTCGCGTATGTATGTCGTGACGCGCAGTGTGGAGCCGTTGTCAATGGTGGCGGTGTCTATGCGCTCAATGGGCGTCCGCTCCATTATGGTCGTCGTGCCAATCAGCTCGTTGCCAAGCTGTGGCGATTGGACCATGATCGTCATCTCGTCGCCGCCCGCATGCTCTACGCCTTTAAACGCAACCTCCGTCCCGCCCGCGGGTATCGTGGCAAAACTGCGAATCGCTCCGTTTATGATGATGGAGACCGTGGCATAGTCAATCACGGTGTATCGCGCCGTGTCCGAATACGACGCGCTGCCGTAGGCACTCACCTCAATGTCGTCACCCGCATCGGCCACGCAATACAAAATCCCGGCGCGCTGACCCTCGTCAATATCCGCGCCCGTGAAATTGCTCTCGCAAGAGGAGGCCAATCCGCCAACGGCAACCGTCAGAAGTGTATGGAGTATTTTATGTATGGACATGGGAAGGCAATGAGAGAGAACTGCTTAAGCTTGAATGTCGGCAACTTCGACGTGTCGTCTGGCCGCCAATAGATGAACATCGGGTTCTTGCGCCCATAGACGTTGTAAACGCCAAAACTGAGCGAGCTGCCCGCCCGTCGGTCGCCAAAATTCATGTTACAGCCCAAGTTTAGCTGGTGATTGGGCGGCATCCGCATGGCGTTACGTTTGGCTGGCACGGCAAATGTGCCGTCCGTCCCCGGGAGGCTATAATGTTGCGTAGGCAGCGAATATGGCGAGCCTGACCCGTAGCTCCACGAGACGGCAATGTCGGCGCGGGGCGACACATTTACCGTGGTAAAAACCTTCACGGAGTGGAGCCGGTCGTTGTCCGAGGGCATGAAGTGACCGTCGTTCACGTCGTCATATCGGCTTCGCGATTTGCTCAGCGAATAGCCTACCCAACCCGTGACGCGCCCCTTGCGGCGGTGGAGGAAGAACTCAATGCCGTGGGCGTAGCCATTGCCCGAGGTGTATATCGAGTTCCAGTCTTTTTCTGTCGTGATCAGGGATAGGGTCTGGCTCTTGTTCGTGCCCATGTCTTTCATCTTTTTCCTGTACGCCTCTATTTCGAGCGACAAGTCGGACACGAATTTCCACTCTGCCGCGACAGATATTTGCCATGTCTTCTGGTCTTTTTCTCCATCGGGCACGGGGAGCCAATAGTCGGCGGGCGTGGCCACGTTCATCACCTTCACCTGGTACGTGTTTTGCGACGTCAGCGAGCCGCCCACTTTGAGCCTCAATCTCTCGCTCGCCCTCCATCCCGCCAAGAGGCGGGGCTCGGGAATTATGTTCGGCGTGTCGCCCTTGCGCTGGTCAATCGTCAGGTGAAGCCCCGCCATGAGCCATAGCGGCCCGCGTTGCCAGCTCTCCTCATAATAGGCGTGGATGTCACATCGCGCAATTCGCTCATTTCCATGATATTGCACGTCGTCGCCCTCGTTGTCCGAATATGAGCGGATTACGGGCCTGTACTCTTTACGCGCAAACCATCCGCCAACGCGAATCTTGCCCAAGGCGGGCGTCGACGGGTATATGCTCACGTCGGCTCGCAGGCCAATGTCGTAGATGCTGTTTGAGTACCTGTTGCCCAGGTAGCCATGAAATCCGTCGGCTCCAACATCGTAACGCTGGCTGTTGCGCGACTGGTATAGCGACGACCATAACGTGGTGTTGCAAAACACTTTAGAGCCAAAGGCGCAGCTCCAGCGCAACGACCCTAAGGCAGTGCCCCACGTGCGTTGCGTCTCGTCGCTCGTGGTCAATTTGCGCGTCTCGTCCTCGCCATAGCTGAGGCTTATGGTGTTAAGGTTCGAGTCGTCGTTCAGACGGTCGCGGCAGAAGAAGAGGCTCAGCCTAAGCCGGCTGCGCGACGTTATCTGCCAATTAAACTTACCGTGGAAGTCGTAGAAGAGGTATGAATAGCTGTTGTCCTCGTTTTGCAGGTGATAGAGAATGGCGTCAAAGTAAGACCGCCGGGCCGAGAACAGGAAGCTCGACCGCCCCCGTTTCATAGGTCCTTGCGCCATGAGCGACGACGACACAAGCCCCACATTGGCGCAGCCCTCAAATTGCTCCATGTTGCCGTCTATCGTCTTGATGTCCAAGACGCTCGACATCCTTCCGCCATATCGGGCGGGGAATCCGCTTTTGAGCAGCACCGACTTATTGACCGCCTCCGAGTTGAAGACCGAGAAGAGGCCCAACATGTGGTTGGCGTTATACAGCGGGGCGTCGTCGAGGTACACCATGTTCTGGTCTTGTCCGCCGCCGCGTACGCTCATTCCGCCAAAACCCTCGCTGCCGCTCTGTACGCCCGGCGTCTGTTGCAGCGCGTTGCCAATGTCCGGCTCGCCCATGAGGGTCGGCATCGTCTTGACCTGCTCCATCGGCAAGGCCACGAAGCCCGTCCGCCCCAGCTCCGCCTCAGGCTCGGCTGTCGCCTTGATGTCGACCGTAGGGAGCATGGCGTGAGGCTTCAGGCGAAGCTCGACAACCGTGTCCGCCGTCATGCGCACCACTCTCGCGCTCTGCGTGTAGCCAACGTACGAGGCGCGCAGCGGTACTTTGCCCGTCGGGACGCTGAGGCTGAAAAAGCCGTATTCGTTCGTGGCCGTGACACGCCCGAGGACGGTGTCCGCCACGTAGGCCCCAATGAGTGCCTCGCCCGTCAGGGCGTCGCGGCAAAAGCCGCTCACAACACGCGTCTTGACGCTGTCCGACGCCACGACAATCTTCTCGCCATGGCACACATAGCGGACGTTGTAACGCCCAAAGATGGCGTCCAGGCACGACACGACGCTATGCCGCCCCGCCCGCACGTGGACATCGCGAGGCGGCATGACGCGCGACGAATAGGCCACAAGCCCACCCGCCTCGCGCCCTATCAGGGCAATGAGGGTGTCGGCAGAGCCGGAAAAGGATGTCGGAAAGGTTATCTGGCGGCTGAGAATCTCCGCCGGGCGGCTCTTTTGCGCCGAGGCGGGAAGAGCGGCGGATAGTGCGAAAGCCATGGCGACAGCCAAAGACAAAAAAAGACGCCATGACTGGCGCCTTTCAAACAAATCACCATGCGTATCTGTCATTTGAAACATCTGGCCGGCTCCACGTTTGAAGCTAATTTAGTCAGATATTGTCAGATATCCATTGCGTAAAGTCAGTTTTTTGTCGAAGTGCATATTCAGCTCCTCGACTACGCTCTCAAGCGTCTGGTCGGAGAACGAGGTCGTGATGAGGACGCTGTCCTCCGAGCAGGCCATTACCACGCCCCTCAATTCGCCGTGGTAACACGTCTTCAGCTCTTCAATAACCTGAATCAGCGACGCCGAGCGGAACGTCATGCTCCGCGAGCCGATGCTCTTAACCTCGGCCGCCGAGGTCATCTTGACGAGCTTGCCGTCAGAGAGCATCGCCTCCTCGCCAGCCAAGAGGCTGACCATCTCGCCACCGGCCTCCACGGCCACGTGACCCTGGCGGACGCGTGTCCTAACGCGCTCCTCGCCTGGCCAATGCTCTACGGTGAACGTCGTGCCGAGGACGCGCACCTCAGCCTCGCCCGCCTCGACCGTGAAGGGGCGAGCCTCGTCGCGGCTCACCATGAATAGGCCAATGCCCTCAAGCCGCGCCTGGCGGCCCTCGTTGCCGTTGGCGAATGCCAGGCGGCTGCCCTCGCCGAGGACTACCGTCGAGCCGTCGGGCAGGGCGAATGTGTCGGCCGCCGATGTGGAGGCCAGCATGATGGTGTTCGTCGCCGCGCCACGTTGTGTGAAGAACAGGGCGGCAAAGACGAGAGGCAACATGACCGCCGCAACCCTCAGCGCCGCCCGCCATGCGGACGACGGCTTCCGAATCTTGGCTTTGGCTCGGAGGCACTCCCACGCCTCGGCGCGCCTGCACTCCACGCGGAGGGCTTGGCGCAGACCCGCGGTGTCCGCGAGGATGCTTTCGAGCTGTTTGTCGTTGAGGCTCTTCATTGTCTTGTCCTTTTATTAGTGGAAATTGACCACGTTGAAGATGTTGACGGCCTGGGGCTCTGCCTCTTCTTGTTCGTTCATGGCTATTTCGGCTTCCTGTGCCTCTGTCGAGACCACGTCGGGACGGTGGCACCCCTCTGCGCCGAGCATCTCGGCGAACAATTCGAATAAGAACTCCATGGCTTTAATATCTTGATTGGGGTGGGGGAGGGGTGCGCCCTCGCCGTAGCCCGTTTATTGTTTCGTTTTAATAAGAGACAATTCACACCGCCGTAACACGTATGTAGAACTCCACTTTTTTTTCACGCCCCGTTTTTTTCCCCCATCCCCTCAGTGTCTTGCTAATTAACAAATATTAGCATTCAGGGGGGGGTAATTTTAATATCTTTGAACAAATAATAACCCCCATGGCGGATAACAAAACAAGAACCTCACCTAAGGAGCGGGTGAAACTCATATACGAGAAATTGGCAGTGAACCTTGACAAGGGGCTGCGCAAAGTTGAGTGTATTGACGACGGGAATCAGGCGATAAAAGACTTCAGAGACGACCTTGCCGAAGAGCTTCGTTCTCAAATTTCGCATGTCAGGGATGAGATGCAGAGATGTGTCAAAGATATGCCGTGGGACAAGCTGATGATAGCCTTCTTTGGCGAGACTAATGCGGGAAAGAGTACAATTATTGAGACGTTCAGAATCCTGTTTAAACAGCGAAAAGAGGGGTCCAGATCTCTCTTCGGGGCTGTCATCAATGCCATAAAGTTTTTGTTCTCCCCCGCGAGGTGGTTCAATAGCGACGGTCTCATAGTTGGCGATGGGCGACATGACTTCACCAAAGAGTATCATGATTACGAACTCTCAGTAAACGATAAGCCTTTTGTGCTTATCGATGTCCCTGGCATTGAGGGTAACGAGTGCCAATTCAAAAATGACATTTCTGACGCTTTGAGGCGCGCGCATATCGTGTTCTACGTGCAAGGTCACAATAAGAAACCCGACGAGGCTACCGCCAAAAAGATTAAGGACTATCTGAGCGATTGGACAAAGGTTTATTCCGTTCAGAACATACGTGGTGCTGTCTCAAACTACGATGAAGAAGAGGAGCGCGAGACTCTGCTCACGCCCAATATCGTAAAGACGGAGGGTCTTATACAAGAAAAGTTCCGTGAGGTTTTGGGTGATGTTTATATGGGCAATATCCCACTTCAGGCGTTGCTCGCAATGTGCGCAAAGGCTAAGTTCTCACGGAAACGTCAAGACCTTATCAAGGCCCAGAAGAAAGTAATTGAGTACTTCGGGTCGGCCGACAAGGTGCTGGAGTTCAGCAACTTCCAGGAAGTTGTCAAATTGGTCGGCTATTTGTCCGAGCATTTTGTGGATCAAATTGTAGATGCAAATAGAACTAAGTTGAGGTCGTTGGCCAGGCATGCGGATGAAAGTGTGTACACTGTGCTAAACGAGCGGAACGAGCAAATAGAGAAACTTAGGCAACAGCTGCAGAGCTACAAACGTGATGTAGAGCGAATCACAGATTCTTGTGTGTATCGAGTGTTCTCTTCGCAACTGCCCGCAGTAATAGATGGGTGTATGTCCAACTTGAAGCATAAATTGATAAGCATCATTGACGATGATAGTGACACTGATGTAAAGAGAGCTAAAGCTAAGCAAGTGCTGACAGGATTGCGAGGCAATATTCGTGACCAAAGTAAGAGTGTCTTCGACAAGGAGATGAAAGAGATGCGTCAAGAGTTAGCTCGGAAGAAGAAGGGAATCAGAGGGTTGGAGTCTATTGCCATCAACGGTCGAGTGCTAAGTCCTGATGTGAAGCTTGATTTGGATTGCGTAATGGATAATCTTGACATTAATCTGGGAGACATAGGAAGTTTTGCCCTCGGAGTAGCAGGTGCAGCAGCAACAGGAGCTGCGATTGGTTCAATTATTCCTGGCGTTGGCACTGCGATAGGTGCCGGGGTTGGTGCAGCAGTGAGTTTTGTTCGTCAGATGTTCTCTAGCGATAGGGAAGAAAAGAAGAAAGCTGAGGCAAAAAAGAATTTGCAGAAAAGTATTGCGTCTGCTACTGATAGAATTAAATCGCAACTTAGAGCTATGGAGGCTGACTTTAGGGATGAGCTCCGAGAAGAGCAACGCAAAGTTGATGAGTCTATCGATGCGGTTCTGAGGAAGATTGAGGCTATTATGGAAGCTGGTGGTCATATCAGAAAAGATTTGGACCAGTTCTCAAAATACATTTAATATGGAAACATTCAATTTTTCATTAAAAGGGCTTGACGGCAAGTTCGATGTCATAGACAAACTTGTCGATCAAGGGATTGCCCTGGGTCTGGATCTTAGTGATGTAAAGTCCAAAATCCAGAGTATCAAGAGCATGGTCAATGACGGAATTATCCGTATAGTCCTGCTTGGTAGTTTCTCCGATGGCAAAACAACAGCCGTTGCCGGACTCTTGGGGCGGCTCGACGATTCTATGAAGATTGATAGCGACGAGTCTTCCGACGAGCTGACTGTCTACAGACCCGACGGTTTGAAAGAGGGGTTCGAGATTGTCGACACCCCGGGACTGTTTGGGTCTAAGGAGAAGGAGGTTGACGGGCGGATGGTCAAGTTCTCTAAAATCACCGAAAAGTATATCTCTGAGGCGCATATCGTCATCTATGTGTGCGATGCAGTCAACCCACTCAAGGACAGCCATGTGCCCATCATAAAGAAGGTACTCAGGGACTTCGGCAAACTGGACTCTACCATTTTCGTTATCAACAAGATGGACGAGGCAGGCTATGATATGACCGACGAGAGTGATTATAAGAATGGTTCAAACATTAAGAAAAAAACTCTCATTTCTCGTCTTCGTTCCACAATTGATCTGACTTCCGCAGAGGAGAAGCGGTTGCACATCATTTGCATCGCAGCGGATCCAAAGGGTAAAGGTCTCGAATACTGGTTCAGCAAAGCAGATGCCTATCTCAGCCGCTCGCACATCAACCTGTTGAGAGATGAGGTTAACAAGGTCGTGGGTTGTGCCGATGGCGATGAATTGAAACAGTCGGCCGTGCTCGCTTCTATTAAGGATGCCATGGGGCAAGTAACCAGCTATATTTCCGAAAATGGAGGCGACACGGAGAAGATGTTGAAGAAGTGCGAGGAGAGTTGCGGGGATTTGTCGTCTGACTTGAAAAGTCTGAACCGTCAACTGCTTACCTCTCAGGTTGATCTTAGCAATTCGCTAAATAACTACAAGGCCGACTTGATAGCTGACATAAATGGTGCGTCTCTCGAAACCTTTGGCGATATTGTCGACCGGTGTCTTGGTGTAGAAAACGACAAGGTGACATTTTATGTCGTGCAGTCGAAAGTCAATAGCTATATGCAAAGGGCTTCGAACGATGCTAACTCGTGTGTCTCCGCTACGGCTGTTGATTTTGATAGAAAATTGTCCAATCAGGAGAGCTGGTTGGCGGGTGCGGCGAAGAAAGGCGCAGGTTTTCTGAGAATGGCAAAGGTTTCTCGCGAGCAGGTCTTTGCGGTAAGGAATCTGCTCTTTTCAAGCCACAAGTTCAAGCCATGGGGTGCCGTGAAAATGGCTTCAAACATTACTAAAGGTTTGGCCATAGCTGGTACTGTAATTTCTGTGGCCATAGATGTCTATTCTTGGTACAAGAAGCATAAGGCAGAAAAGGAGTTGAATGAAAGCAAAGAAGCAATCGTAGAAGCTCTGCGGAAATACTTTGCCGAAGTAGCAAAAACTTATAGTGATGGCAACGCTTTCTTCGAGAACTATGCGCCTCAATATATGGAGATGAAGAGAGCTCTCGAAGAGCGAGAGGGCGAGATCCGAAATCTCCAAAATAAGGTAAAGGAGCTTTCCGTCTACAAAAAGAGGGTGGAGTCCTTCCTTAAAGGAGGCGAATATGTAGACTATCAAGAGGTTAATTGATAAAGTGTCACGCTCGGGGATGTTTAGTGAGGCTAAAAATAGGTTAGTATTCGTCCCCAAAAGGTAGAAAGACCTCATCACAACAGTAACTGCGCACATCGTTTTGCTTAGCGAAGCGGTGTGTTCGGTTTCCTTTTGTGCCGCATAACGTTGAACATTATATGCCTGACACCTCGTCTAAGGGTTGCCTCACAGCCCCCCGCCCACCACGGCGGGGGCTTTTTTATACCCCTACCGCTCAGAATTTTCGCAGTGGTCGCCCCGATTATCTCCACGAGGTGCGCGGAAAATAGAAATAATTCATCCCTCTCGATAATTCAATTTCTCTGATTCTCGCTTTAGTGAGAAATTTGGGTAAATCAAAATCATAAAGAGTATGGTATTCAGCGATCCCAAGAACAACCCTATGACCCCAAATATTGGGGACATGCTCCAACAAATCTGGAAGACCCTCTTCCCCGCCGACAAGATGAGCCAGCTCAAAGACGAAGGCTCAAAAGCCTGGAGCGACATCACCAATACGGCCTCCGATGCGTGGAAGAAGATGAACGAGAACATCGCCGAGCTCGACAAGAACGTCG
>JALEMI010000006.1 GCA_022768325.1 Bacteroidales bacterium | reverse complement strand
CGGAGATTGAGAGTTTGAGTATTGACACGCCCGAGGATTTGGAGGAATTGAGGAGACGCGGGTTGATATAGGATTCTCGTACGTCGAGGAGACTTGATTTTGGTGATGGGCTACACTCGCTGGGCGGGTGTGGCCCATTTTTGGGTGGGGAGAGGGGGGAATGAGGTGTGGCACTGCGGGGTAGGAGTGGGTGGGGACGGGGGAATATGAAAAGAGCTGCGGGATGCCCGCAGCTCTTGGGATGGATGTTTGGATGTAGTATTAGAGTTTGCGACCCGAGATGTCGTATCGGGTTGTGCCTTCAACAATGACTATTTGGCCGTTTTGTATTGTCTTGAAGGGTTTGTTGGGCTTGTTGGTGTAGATGTCATGCAAGGCACTTGAATTATGGAGGGAGAGCTTTATGACATCGGAGGAGGAGACTTTGCTTATTGTGTAGGAGCCGTCGGGGGTTGGCGTGATGGTTTGGAGATTGTCGTTAACGTAGACGGCAAATTTTTTGTCCTTGGGCAGAGTGACTTTGAGGGTTATGGACGAGCCATCGCATTGCGAGACGTAGACGGGGAGGTCGTCGGGTTTGACGATCTCGGGCATTTCTACGAAGTTGTATTCTGACCAGTTAGACTCGTAGTCGGAGAGGCTGCCGTGGGGGACGTAGATGGCTTGGCAGGACTTCATGGAGGAGAACAAACGATCGTAAGCTTTGTAGTATGAGACCTCGGGGGCGTTGAGGATTAGGGAGGTTAGGTTGCAACTATTAAGAACATACGAATCGATATCTGTCAGGCTTGAGGGAAGAGCGAGGGAGGTTAGGCTTGAGCAATTGTCTAAGGCAAAAAATTTGATGGCCGTGACGCCTTCAGGTAATTCGATGGAGGTCAGACCATCACAATGATAAAAGGCAGAACTTCCGATGCTCGTGACGCCTTTGGGGATGGTGATGGAGGTCAAACCCTTGCATTCATAGAAAGCATAGGATCCGATACTCGTGACACCCTCAGGGATTATTGAGTTCTTACATCCGACAACAAGCTCACCTGTTTCCGTTTTAATGATGGCGTTACAGTCGCCCCGCGAATCATAAACAGTGTTATTTGGATCCACTTTAATTGAGGTCAGAGCCGTGCATCCATAGACGATAAGTTTCCCGATAGTCGTGACACCTTTGGGTATTGTGATGGAGGTTAAACCAGTACACCAATCGAAGGCATAGTCTCCAATAGTCGTGACACCATCGGAGATTGTAATAGATTTCAGACCAGTACACCAATCGAAGGCACGAGTTCCTATCTCCATAACGCTTTCGGGGATGGTGATGGAGGTCAGGCCTCTGCACCCCCAAAATGCTTTCTCGCCTATGGTCGTGATGCCTTCGGGGATGGTGATGGAGGTCAGGCCACTGCAGCCATAGAAGGCTTTCTCGCCTAAGGTCGCAACGCCTTCGGGGATGGTGACGGAAGTCAGGCTTGTGCAATAATTGAAGGCCTCTTTACCTATGCTCGTGACTTTGTATGAATTGTCCTCATAGGTTACGGAGGCAGGGATTTCAATAGTTGTGAGTGAACTGCTTACAGGTCCAGCAACCTCGACTGTGGTGGACGTGAGAATGTTATACTTGAGGTCTCCGACTTGAAAGTCGTAGAGGGAGAGCTTTATGACATCGGAGGAGGAGACTTTGCTTATAGTGTAGGAGTCGTCGGGGGTTGGCGTGATGGTTTGGAGATTGTCGTTAACGTAGACGGCGAGCTTTTTGTCCTTGGGCAGAGTGACTTTGATGGTTATGGACGAGCCATCGCATTGCGAGACGTAGACGGGGAGGTCGTCGGGTTTGGCGATCTTGGGCATTTCTACGAAGTTGTATTCTGACCAGTTAGACTCGTAGTCGGAGAGGCTGCCGTGGGGGACGTAGATGGTTTGGCAGGACTTCATGGAAGAGAACAACGCATTGTAAGCATCGTAGTATGAGACCTCGGGGGCGTTGAGGATTAGGGAGGTTAGGTTGCAGCCTCCGAGAACGGACCTACTACTAATATTTGCCAAGCTTTGGGGAAGGGCGAGAACAGCCAGATTGTCAGAAAATTCGAAGGCCAAGTCACCGATGGAAGTGACACCATCGGGCAATTCGATGGAGATCAGACCATCACAATCATAAAAGGCTAAACTACCGATGCTCGTGACGCCTTTGGGGATGGTGATGGAGGTCAAACCATCACATTGATAGAAAGCAAAGGAGCCGATACTCGTGACATCCTCAGGGATTATTGAGCTCTTACATCCAGCAACAAGCACATCTGTTTCCGTTTTAATGATGGCGTTACAGTCACCCCGCGAATCATAAACAGTGTTATCAGGATCCACAATAATGGATGTCAGAGCCGAGCATTCACCGAAAACACTGTATCCGATGCTCGTAACGTTTTTCGGAATGACAAAGGATGTCAGAGCCGAACAATAACTAAAAGCAAAACTTCCTATGTTCACGACTCCTTCGGGGATATTTATGGATGTTAGACCGGAACAATGATAGAAAGCATAATCTCCGATAGCCGTAACACTGTTGGGTATGACTGTTTTCTTACAACCCGCAACTAACGCTCCTGTCGCTTTTTCGATGACTGCATTGCAATCACTGCGAGAATCATAAATAGTGTTGTTGACATCTACCGTTATGGAAGTCAGGTCAGAGCATCCACCGATTATAGCTTTCCCGATAGTAGTGACCCCTTTGGGTATTGTGATGGATGTTAAACCCGTACATCCGCTGAAGGCATAGTCTCCAATAGTCGTGACACCATCGGGGATTGTAATAGATTTCAGACCAGTACACCAATCGAAGGCACGAGTTCCTATCTCCGTGACGCTTTCAGGGATGGTGATGGAGGTCAGGCCTCTGCACCCCCAAAAGGCTTTCTCGCCTATGGTCGTGATGCCTTCGGGGATGGTGATGGAGGTCAGGCTTTTGCAATAATAGAAAGCCTCTTTACCTATGCTCGTGACTTTGTATGAATTGTCTTCATAGGTTACGGAGGCGGGGATTTCAATAGTTGTGGGTGAGCTGCTTACAAGTCCGGCGACCTCGGCTGTGGTGGAGGTTAATATGTTATACTTGAGGTCTCCGACTTGAAAGTCTTGCGCTAAAGCGGGGAGAATTGTCAGGATTGTGACGAGAAAAGTAATAACTCTTTGTTTCATTGGTTTGGTGTAAGAATATGTGATTTGTTGTCAGGATGCCAGTCTTTTGGGAGGTGTCCCAATGTGATTGTGCTGAGAGGTGATTGGCATCTTTGAGTGTTGGATTTCGTAGCAAATCACTAAAAAAAAAATGTAATCTGCAAGGGATTTGTGTTAAATGTTGGGAATTTTCTTTTGGGGTGGGGTTGCGTTTGGGGGATGATGGATGGTGGACGGTCAGGAGACCGTACTTCCCAGCGGGGGAGACAGTCATTCCCAGCGGCGGTCAGTTCTGTTCAGGGGCTGTGTATGATGGACGGTCAGGAGACCGTCATTCCCAGTACGGGAGACCGTCCTTCCCAGTGCGGACTGTTCTGGGGCTGATGGATGATGGACGGTCGGGAGACCGTCATTCCCAGCGCGGGAGACAGTCATTCCCAGCGGCCGTCAGTTCTGTTCTGAGGCTGATGGATGGTGGACGGTCAGGAGACCGTCATTCCCATCGACGGGCTGCTCTGGGGCTGATGGATGATGGACGGGCGAGAGGGCGGGGTTCCCTGTGGCGGGGTTCTGCTGGCGGGGATTTCCATCGTGGGGGGGGTATAAAAAAGTAAGGTCGCTTGGGGCGACCTTACTGTGTTGATGTGAGAACTCGTCGTTATTGGAGGACGAAGTTGATGGGCACTGTGTAGGAGACACGTACTGGTTTGCCACGTTGGCGGCCGGGAGTCCATTTAGGCATGGACTTGACGACGCGTACGGCCTCGCGATCGAGGTTGGGGTCAAAAGGACGTGCTACTTCGACGTTGGAGACGGAGCCGTCGGGCATGATGACGAACTTGACGAAGACGCGACCCTGGATGCCGTTCTCCTGCGCGATGGCGGGATACTTGACGGAGGTGGCGAGGAACTTGCGAAGCTCGGCGTCGCCGCCTGGGAATACAGGCATCTGCTCGACGATGATGAAGACCTCGGTATCTTGTGGTTCTTCCTCCTCGACAACGGCAGGCTCGAGGTCACGGATCTCGAACTCGGTGTTGTCGTCAGCCTCGGTGTCGTTGAGCTCGAAGTCCTCGTTAATCTCGGTATCGTTGTCAACGACAGTGATAGCGTCGGCCACTGGTGGTGGGGGAGGAGGTGGTGGGGGAGGCTTTATCTGATCTTGGGTGGTGATAGGAATCATTTCCTCTTCGACCACCTCTTGCTGTTGCTCCTCAAGGTCCTTAATTGTGACGTCCTGCGATGTCCATTCGAAGGCCGCCAGCGTAAGTCCGAGAGCCACAGCAAGGCCTATCTCGGAGAAGATGCTCTTCTTTGCGTCGAGGTCGGCCTTTGGTGTTTTCTTGACTTCCATAAGTTTGGTTGACTAAATACCAAGCAAATGCTAAAAGATGATTGGAGACGCGCAATGCGAAAGGCGTCGGAAATCGAACGCCAAGTTAGCAATAAATATTCAGATTGCTAAGCGTGGCTTGTGATTTTTTAAGGATAACCACGCCGAAGCTGTGAGTTTATGTTTTCGGCGTGGTTAAACTTAACCTATTTATCGAGGCCCTCGATTGTGATGATGTTGCCGTCCTCGTCGTAGTCGAGGGGGCAGACTTTGAGGCTACGGAGCCACGTGCGGCCACCAGAGGGGACGCTGTCGTGGTGGAAGAGCCACCAACGGCCTTGGTACTCGACAATGGAGTGGTGGGTTGTCCAGCCGACGACTGGCGTAAGGATGACGCCGCGATAGGTGAACGGGCCTGTGGGGCTGTCGCCGACGGCGTAGCAGAGATAGTGGGTGTCGCCCGTGGAGTAGGAGAAATAGTACTTGCCGTTGTACTTATGCATCCAGCTGGCCTCGAAGAAACGGTGCGGGTCGTTGGCCTTCATGGGGTTGCCGTCCTTATCGAGGATAAGGAGATCGGCGGGTTCGGAGGCGATTTGGAGCATATTGTCGGCGAGGGTGGTCACCTTGGGGCAGAGGGCGGGCTGATCGCCCTCGGGGAGGACGGCCGCCTCGAGGGCCTTATTGTTGCGATAGCGTTGGAGCTGACCGCCCCAGAGACCGCCGAAATAGACGTAATGTTTGCCCGCGTCCTCGAAGACGCAATAATCGATGGAATACATACCTCGGACGGGGTCGGGCTGTGGAACGAAGGGGCCTGTTGGGGAATCGGCCACGGCTACGCCCATGCGGAAAATATCGTTTTGGTCCTTGAGGGGGAAGTAGAGATAGTACTTGCCGTCCTTGCGGGCCACATCGCAATCCCAGAGCTGCCTGCCTGCCCAGGGTATATCCTCCACCTTGAGAATTAGGCCATGATCCGTTACGGGCGCGGACATGGGGTCGCCGTCGATTGAGAAGACGTGGTAGTCCTTCATGTTGAAGTGGTCGCCATTGTCATTCTCGGGGATTCCGCTCTCCCAGTCGTGGGAGGGGTAGATATACAACTTGCCATCCCACACGTGGACGGAGGGGTCGGCCATGAAATCGTCGGGGACGAGGTATCTTTTTTGCGTCATATTATTTATTCAACTCATTGGTTATGAAATCTTTTACGAAAGGCTTGGGCTGGCCTTGACGGTCGAAGAGGAGCGGCTCGTCATGACGCCCGGGGACGGGGAAATCGTTCTTCCACGACGCGGCATCGGTGACACCCCATGCCGTGACGCGCTTCAGGATGTCGGAGTGCTTGACGAAGAGCGCCCAGAACGCGCCCATGCGGTCGTTCCACACACGCGCGACACTATCTGGCACGGCATTGGGCCAATAGGGGTCGAACTCCTTACGCGCCTCGGCGACATCTGAGATGTTGGCGGACTGCGTGACCGTTGGGAGAATGGACATATCCCACTCGGTGACCATCACGCCGACGCCCTTGGCAGCGAAAGCGAGCATGGACTGCTCGAACTCCTCGACCTGCGGATAGTCCATGCCCATGTGGCCTTGCATCCCGATGGCATCGAGACGGAGGCCGCGGACCTTGATGGAATCGATGAGGGCGAGATAGGCATCGCGACGGCCGGGGGCTGTCATGCCGTAGTCGTTGAGATAGAGCTCAGCATCGGGGTCGGCCTCGTGGGCGAACTGGAGAGCATCGTAGACGAACTCGGTGCCGAGGATCTCGAAGAGTGGGGACTTGCGGAAAGAGCCGTCCTCGACGATAATCTCGTTGCAGACATCCCACCCGTGGACCTTGCCCTTGTATCGGCCTACGATTGTGTGGATATGGGACTTGATACGTTGGCGGAGGACATCGGGCGAGACATTGTTGCCGAGGGAATCGACACAGAACCATGGGGCCATCTGGGAATGCCATAGTAGGCAGTGGCCAATCATCTCCATATTGTTCTCCTGGGCGAAAGTGACGATGCTATCGCCGCCTGCGAAGTTATAGGTGGCCTCGAAGGGGTGGATGACTTCGCACTTCATGCAATTCTCGGCCACGATGGAATTGAAATGCGTCTTGAGGATTCGGACCGCCTGAGTGTCGGGAACAGCCATCTGAAGGGCTGAGGCTGCGGCACCGACCGTGAAACGGTCCCCGACGGCGGCCTTGAGAGACGGCTCGACGGCGGGCTTAGACGGCTGTTGAGAACAGGAGAAGAGCGCTGCGGAAAGGAAGGCTGCAGCGAATGGGAGGGTTTTCTTATTCATGGACATTGACTTATAGGTTTTGCGCATTGGACTTATTGCGGGCCTCGACCTCGGCGTTAATCTTATCGATCACGTCGTCCTCAAGCTCGTACTTGGAGATGATGAACATTGCGAGAACGAGGAGCGCGGCGGGAATGACGCATACGAGCCAAAGGATTCCTTGCTCGGCGAAAGCGGACTGCGAAGTGGCGTTAGAGCCATCGAAACCGACGAAAGCGAGGACAAGCCCCGGGACAACACCGCCGAGAGCCATACCCGCCTTGAAGAAGATGCCCGTGAGGGCGTTGACGATGCCCGCGATGCGCTTACCGCTCTTCCACTCGCCGTAGGAGATGACCTCTGGCACAAGAGCCCACATATAGCCCGTGGCGACAATGACGCCCGTAGACTTGACGAACTGGGCGACCATGATAAGCCAGATCTGGTCTTTGAGCGCGTCAATCATAGAGACGGCGTAGAGAATGGCCATGCCGAAGATGGCGACCGAGAGGAAGATATAGAACATATTCTTCTTCCCGACGAACCTCTTGATGGCTGGGACGAGGGGCATGAAGATGAACGCCGGGGCAGAGCCAAGACCCATGAAAAGGGCCATGTACTCCTCGGCATGGACATTGTAGACCATATAGTAGGAGCCGGCGGAATTGCCCACCGACATCATGGCGAAAGCCGTGACGAAGAAGAAGGCTATGACACGGAGGGGGCGATTGTGGACAAACTCCATCCACAGATCCGCCACCTTGACATTGGCGGCCTCGGAACTATCCATGACCACACGCTCGCGGCACTGGGAGAAACAGAAGATGAGGAGGGCGAGGCCAATGATGGAATAGGCGGCCATGGTGATGAACCAGGCGTCGGCACTCTCGGCCGAATTGGTCTTGCCATCGGCAGAGAGGAAAGCGACGAGGAGAGGCACACCGGACGCCACGGCAAGACCGCCGACATTGGCCATGAACATCCTGACGGACGTGAGAATTGTAATCTCATTGGTGTCGCGGGTCAGAGACGCATTGAGCGCACCGTAGGGGACGTTGATGAGCGTGTAGCACATAGACATCCCGACATACGTGACATAGGCGTAGACAAGCGAGCCTTGGAAACCATTCCAGAAACAGAGAATGGCGAAAGCCGTCAGCGGGATGCCGCCGAAGACGAGATAGGCGCGGTACTTACCGATTCGGGGGGTGTGCTTATCGACAAACGTGCCGACGAGAGGGTCCCAAAGCACATCGATGAGGCGCACCACGAGGAACATGAAAGCCGCGGCGGCCGGGTCGAGCCCGTAGACATTGGTATAGAAAAAGAGCAGATACATCGAAATGGTCTGATAGATAAGGTTTTGAGCCAAATCGCCAGAACCAAAGCCGATGCGCTGAAGCCAACTGAGCTTATAAAAACCGTTGGCAGAATCGGAGATTTGCATTTTGTAAGAATTAGGGGCGGATGGGGTATCCGCCCCGTATTAGTTTACTTCTTCTTGATGGACATGAGGGCAGAAACCGCCCTGAGGGCAAGGGACTTCTTGTCGAGGGGGTGGATGTCGTACCACACGCCGAGGTCGGCAGCCGGCGCGAAGACGGCATGAGGGTCAGCCTCGGCCACCTCCTGCTGCGCCTTTTGCATGGCTCGCCAATAGGACGTGACGGGCTTCTCGAAATCGGCGAGACCTACGATGACGAAATCGAGCTCGGGATTGGCAAAGAGACGTCGCCAATCGGCCATGAGGCCGTTGAGCAGGTCGCGATACTCGGTCTCACGTCCGACATTGGACTCTCCCTGATACCAGAGAGCGCCCGTGAAAGCCATGCCCTTGAGGGGGGCAATCATGGCGTTGTAGAGCGAGACGGGCGTATAGTGGAAAGGAGCTACCCCACCCTTTTGCGGCATTTGGGCGGCGTAGAAGTGACGCCAAATGTTGTCGAGGTCAATCTGGCTGTCGTGGCGGCCATTGAGCCACGGGTTGCTGCCGAAGAAGATTCCGCGGTACATATCGGCGACGAAGCGGGGCAGCCCGTTTTGGCTTGTGAGCCTGATGGCGATGACATTCTTGCCCTCGTGGAGAAGACCCTGGGGAATGTCGTAGATGCGGGGGGGATATTGGTAATAGGTCTGTCCGACCTTTTTGCCATTGACCCACACCTCGTCGGCATCGACAAGCATACCGAGGCGGAGCGTTGCGGGGAGCGAGGCCTGCTTGGCCGTGACATTGACCGACTTGCGGAACCAGTGGGCACCGTTGAACGCCCTGGTGGTATCGCGGGCCCAGCCCTTGGAGAGGCAGTCGACCTCGTGCCATGCGGAATCGTCAAAATCGGGTGCTGTCCAATTCATGCCGAGGGCCTTCTCCTTGGCGGCGAGAGTGCCTTCCCAGACCTCGTTGGTCTTGTTGACGTATGCCTCGACGGCGGCACGATAGTCGGGGTTGGAGTTGACATCGAGCAGCGAGAGCAGCGCATCAGCGCCACGGGCAGCCAGCTCCTCGCGGCTGAGCCATGCCTCGATGGGCGAGCCGCCAACGGCGGACTGCACCACGGCAATGGGTACCTTGGTGCGGGCGTACATCTCGCGGGCGAAGAAATAGGCGAGGGCAGAGAAGTTTTTGGCATTCTCGAAATCGAGACTCTTCCAGCCGTCGGTCTGGACATTTTCGGCGGGGCCGTCGAAAGCGGCGGCGAGCTTAACCTGGAGGATGCGAATCTTGGCTTGCTGAGCGGCCTTCACCTCTTGGGAGAACATATCCATGACGCGATAGACGGGCAGCTCCATGTTGCTTTGCCCCGAGCAGAGATAGACATCGCCGACGAGGACGTCCGTGACGGTAGTATCGGCGAGAGAGAGCGTGAACGGGCCTCCGGGCTTCATTGCCGGGAGAGCTATTGACCAGCGGCCGTCGGCATCGGCTGTTGCCGAGAACTCGTCGCGCACGGCCTTACCCGCTGTCGTGAGAGGACGTTGACCGTCAAAAAACGCCGTGACGACCTCGCCAGCATCGGCGGAGCCAGAGAGGGTGACAACCTGGCCGCGTTGCAGAACCATGCCGTTTCCGATCCACGCGGAGGGGGTCACTTTGGCATGGGCAGTCGCAGCGACGAAAAGCAACGCTGCGGCAAAGCATGATTTGAAAATGGCACTCATAGCCTCAAGATATTTGGGGGTTAATTATCCGAAAGCATGACGGGCGTTGCTGGTGCGCCGAGGTAAGAGGGTTTGAGGCCACCCATGTCGACCATGACCTTTTGGAAGACAATGGCACTGTCGACGGGGCGGACACGGATGGTGTGACGGCCTGTGGAGACCTTCGGGAGTTGCTGGACGAGGGTGATGGCATGGTCGCCAACCCACTTGCGCCACGTGTTCTCATCGAGCGAGCCGTTGATGGAGACCCA
Source organism: Bacteroidales bacterium (assembly GCA_022768325.1). GTDB lineage: Bacteria > Bacteroidota > Bacteroidia > Bacteroidales > Marinilabiliaceae > W3P20-009. Next base: position 18,750 of record JALEMI010000006.1, on the reverse strand, counting down.
GCCCTCGCCCATGTCGGACTTGAACTGCGCCTTGTGGACATCGAGGAGCGTCTCGGCCCCGCCGTCGATGGAGACGGCGACAGTGTGATTCTTGCCGCCATAATTGAGCGTCGGGCAGAGGATGAGATTGAGGACGGGCGCGGCATCGGACTTAAGCTCGACATCGAACTCGAGCCACGTACTGGACGTGGCGGAACGCGCAGTGATGGCGGAAGCGGTGCGTCCGAGATTGGGAATGACCGTCCACACGCCGCTCTTGCGGGAGGCGTTCTCGGCCTCGATGGAGACGTAGCCGTCGGTCTCGACAAAGAGGGGTGTGCCTTTGGCGGCGGGGGTATTGACGTAGGAGACGGCAGGCATGACCTGCACCTCGGGCTGCTGCCAATAGGTGTAGCCTATGTGGGTCTGATCCATGAGGTGGTCCCACTTGCCGTTGGCAATGTCCTTGTTGTAGTGGCGATTGAGGAGGGAGTCGACCTTGTAGAGCTCCTTGACGCGGTCGGCCCAGACATTGGCCTCGGGATTAGCCTCGGCGGCGAGTTTCTTATTGACCGCTACGGAATAGTACATATCGTAGAGGTTGGCGCAAGCCATGATGGGGAAGAGCACCAGCTGGTCGAAAGCATCGTCGTACTCCTTGGGGAGGAGGTAAGCAATACGGTTGGCTCGCATCTCGAGCTCGCGGTAATCGTCGCGGACGCGCCGCCACTCGTCGTAATTCTCGAGGCTGAAAGTCTTATCGTCGAGCATCTCGGGCGTGCGGCGGTTGTTGTACTTGGTGTAGAGGTCGATGAGATTGGCAATCTCCTCGGCGTATGTCGGGCCGAACTGCGTCTTGCAGAACTTGACCGTATGGGCGCGGATGTCGCTGACTTTCATGGCCTCGGGATTCCATGCCAAATCGAGGAAAAACTGGATTGGGTACTCCATGGGCTTGATGTCGCCGACATTGAGAATCCAGAGCTGGCGGACATCGTGCTCATAGCAGAGCGTCATTTGCTCCCAAATCCTCTCCACCTGGCTGACATTGAGCCACTTATAGTTACGAGGGTCGCCAACGTAGTCGACGTGGTAATACATACCGTAGCCGCCCTTGCGGGGCTTGGCAGTGAGGTCGGGCAGGCGGCGGACATTGCCCCAGTTGTCGTCGCAGAGGAGGAGCGTGATGTCGTCGGGGACGCGCATACCCTTCTCGTAATAGTCGAGCACCTCCTTGTAGAGAGCCCACACCTGTGGTGTCTCGCTGGCCTTCTTGCCCGTCACGTCGGCAATGATTTTGCGTTGGCGGTCGACAATCTTTTTGAGGAGGGCAATCTCGGTGCTTGCGCCCATTGGCTCATCGCCATCGCCGCGCATACCAACCGTCACGACAGTCTCCCAATCCTTGGAACGCTCGATGCCCGAACGCCAGAACTTCTCCAGGTTGGCCTGATTGGTCTTGAAATTCCATGGGCCTTCGCCACGACGTTTCCAATCTTGCTGCGCGAGATCCATTGGCTCATGGTGGGACGTACCCATGACGATGCCCATCTCATTGGCGAGCGGGCCGTTGGCCTTATCGTCGTCGAAGAACGCGGAAGCCCACATGGCTGGCCACATGAAATTGGCCTTCAGACGGAGCAGTAGCTCAAAGATATGCTCGTAGGCCTTGGAATTGACCCCGCCGAACTTTGCCATGCACCAACTGCCGAAAGCCGGCCACTCATCGTTGATGAAGAAACCGCGATACTTGACCTTTGGGCACCCTTGGGTTGTGGTACCGACGGGAATTGAGACATCGGAACGGCGTTGGACGGGGACATCTGCCCACCACGCCCAGGGCGACACGCCGAGCTGCTCGCTGAGAGTGTAGATGCCGTAGATTGTGCCACGCTTATCGGCACCGGCGATAGTGAGACGCGAGGGTTGTGTTATGATGAGGTGTTTCTCTGTGGAATCGCGCAATTGAGAGGCATCGACCCCCACGGCGCGGGACATCTCGTCGTCGAGCATCCCGACGACCACCTGCGGATGAGCATCAGAAAGAGCGTTGACAACGGCCGGCCGGACGCCGCACACCGCCTCAATGTCGGCGGCGAGGCTGTTGACAGCCCTCAGGACACCTTTGTCGGCTTGGGCTGAGACACAGATCTCGACGGGCTTTCCGTCCTTGATAATCTCGAACGACGCCTGCTGTGCGAGAGCTGGCGAGGCAGCGAGGAATGCGGCGGCTATCGACGCGAGTATTCTTGACTTAGTCATTCGTATAGATATAGTTTGATGTGTAAAACTTGAAAATCGTCGACCCCAATTCGGGCATGCCTGCCTTGGTGGTCCTCGTCGCCATTGAGGCGGCGGATGCGGCGCATCGAGCCGTCGGGCAAGACCTCGACCTGGTCGACACTGGCAATTCCGATGCGCTTCGTGGCTGTCCATGTGGCCGCGGACTCTTGCTTAGAGCCTGTGGCGGCGAAGCCGTCCTCGCCGAGCTTGGCCTGCGCGGCAGACGACGCGGCCGCCTCATCTTGCCCTTGGAACGTCATGACGACACCCGAACCCGCGAGGATGTACTCCATCGGGGCGAGGCGGATGAGCATGGCACCCGCGGCGGGCCACTTTGAGCCGTCCGTTGCGCGAGAATCCCATGGGAGGGTGAAGAAGTGGCGGGCCGTGATGCGGACACCGTCTTCGAGCCATGTGCGCTCGTCGGATGCGGACTCGAAGAGCATACCGTGGCGGGCAGTGTGGCTTGTCAAGATGGGGGTGAGGGAGTTGAGCGTGGCGTAGGCCTTCTTGAGCTTGCCGTCAACATTTCCGTTCTCGATGGAAAAAGGGCTGACACCGAGGGCGTTATGCTCGCCGAAAGCGTAGAACGCCTGCGCCCCGTTATCTTCGCAGAGACGCATCTCGGGGACGAAAAGGGGATTGCCCGGCATGGCATAGCGGGAGACCCACTGCTCGAAGCCCGGATCATAGATGTCGGGCGAAATGAAATCGAGCGACGGCGCGGCGCATCGCCACACGTCGACAAGATGGGCGAGAGGCCCGGCCGACGGATATTGCCCCGGCTGACGGCCACGGCTATTGAGGGCGGCATTGACGTAGAGGGGCATCTGCGTTAAACGGCGGGCCGTCTTGGCGAGATGCTGGACGTAGGTGGCGTAGTGATAGGCCATGAAAATCTCCTCGGCGTAAAGGTCCGTGCCGAAGAGGTCGGCCCATGAGCCTTTGAGCTTGGACCCTGCGGCCTCCCATCGGGCGCGGAAATCGGGGTGGAGTGACTTCTTGTTGGCCTTAAGATAGGAGATGAGGTCTTGCGGCACGGGGGCGTTGAAAAGGCGAGTGGCCTCGGACGAATAGTCGCGGGCGCTCTCGAGCATTCCGATCTCATTCTCAATCTGGAGCATGATGACCGTATGGCGCGTGTCGACCTTATTGATGTGGTTCAAAAGGTTTTCAAACGCCTTTTTATCGGCGTTCAAAACGTTTTCGGAGAAAGCGGAAGCTATTTCGAGAGGCTTGCCCTGCTTGGTCCTTGCCCTTGGGAAACGACGGCAATCGACCTTTAACCACTCGGGCGCGTAGCAGCTCATGGAGTTCTTCCATGCGCCGAACCAGAGGAAGACGACCTTCAAGTTGTTGGCCTCGGCCTCTCGGATTGTGGCATCGACGAGCGAGAAATCGAACTTACCCTCTTGCGGTTCGAGGAGGTCCCAATAGGCGGGGACGAGCACCGTGTTCAGCCCCATGCTGTTGAGCTTGGGGAAAATGCGCTTGATGTCGGCCTCGGACGAAGCGGACGAATTGCCAAGTTCGCCTCCGAGAATGAAGAAGGGCTTGCCATCGACCTGCAACTGCCTTCCCGCACCAGCACCTACGAGTTGAGACTGCGCCCCGGAACTGAGCGACGTAAGTGAGAGAGCCGCCGCGACGGCTATTTTTAGAAAAGCATTCATAAGTTGTAAGAAAGAGAGAATGGCAGCCTATTCTGTTCTGTTCGTTAGTCAATAACAAAGATAATCAAATTTATGCAAAAGGGGTCGCTATGCCAGACAAAAGGCATAGCGACCCTAAAAAGCTGATTTTTACGCTTTTGAGAAGCGGACGTGGAAAGGGAGGCTACTACTCTTCCTCTTGCTCGGCTTCGGCTTCGGCCTCAGCCTCAAGCTCAGAGCGGTCCTTGTAGTTCTTGTCCTTCCAGCTGTCGCCGGAGAGGGAAGCCCCGAGATTCTCGCCGGCAATGCCGTCGCAAACGCCCTTGTAGGCCCACTTGCGGGCGAGGTCGGCCGTGAAGAGGTTAGGAGCGTCGCCGTTGAGCCAGTACTCGTGCTCCTCGGCGGCATCGGAGAGCGTCCAGATGGTGATGCCATGGCGTTGAGCCTCGGGGACGTTCTCGATGTAGCTCTCGAAGATGTCCTGATAGGTCTTGGCCTGCTTCTCCAGGTCGGAAGAGCCTGGTGTGGCACTGCCCGTCGCGACATCGAGCTCGGTGACGCGGATGAGCTTGCCAGTGGCGGCGAGAGTCTTGAACATGGCGTCAATCTGCTCGCGGGCGATACCGCTTTGGACGTGCATCTGGGTGCCGATGCCGTCGACGATGGGCTTGCCAGCGGCAGCGTCGATGTCCTTGACGAAGGCGATGACCTCTTCGAGCTTTGAGGGGCTGACTTCAAGATTGTAGTCGTTGTAGAAGAGCTTGAGGTCGGAGAGACCGTTCTCGTCGGCGTATTTGCGGGCGTACTCGAAAGCCTTGACGGCGTAGTCCATGCCCATGTAATAGCCCCAGTAGAAGTGCTGATTGCCGGCTGCGGAAGACCAGTTGAGCGTGAGACCCTCGGTTGTTGTCTCGACAGGCTCCTGGTCATAGTAGGTGACATCGTCCTCAGTCCAGCTGCCGCCGAAGACACCATCCAAGCCGCGGCGGCCGCCACCATCAGCGATGGCCTCGTTGATGACATCCCAGCCTACGAAGCGGGTGTCGCCATTGATGCGTTCGAAGACACCCTTGATCCATTGCTCCATGGCGTTGTCGAGGATATCCTTCTTCTCGTCGGCGGACTTCAGGACATAGGTGATCTTGGTAGCCTTGTTGGCAGCCTTCTTGACGCCGAACTTGACATCGTCGATGTATACGTTGGTGGCGAATTTGCCGAAGTTGATGAGGATTCGGTTCATGCCCTCCTTGGAACAGGTGTACTCGTGCTCGACAAGCGTCCAGTCGGTTCCGACCTCAAGACCTTTGTAGCCTTCGCCGGCGTAGCTGGTAGAGTTTTGAGTTTGGAACTGGACGGAAGCGCCGGCAAGGTCGGCCTTGGCGTAGAACTGCATAATGTAGGTCTGACCGACTTCGAGCTCCTCATCGAAAGTGTAGGCGAATTGGGCAACGTAATAGTCGCTACCCTCTGATGGGTTGGTCAAGACGACGCAATAGTCGCTTGAATGTCCTTGACCCTTTTCGCTGACGGCTGTCACTGAGCTATTGCCCCAGCTTCCCCACTTGCCCTTGGTGCCGCCCTCGAAATCGCTGTCGTCGCCGGCGAGGATATTGGTCATAGGGTCTTCCTGTTTCTCGCCGAACTCGATATTATCGATGAAGTAGGTACCACCGACCTTACCGAAATTGATGAGGATTCGGTCTACATCGTCATAATCTGTGATAGTGAACTCGCGTTCACACGTTGTCCAGTCTCTGCCGATGGTGAACGTGGTGTAGTCGCCTTGGCTGCCGTTGGTCTTGCTGTTCTGATATTGGAACTGGATCTCGCCAGAGCCAGCCTCAACACGGGCTTGGAACTTGATGACGTAGGTCACGTCCTTTTTGAGTGGCTCATTGAACGTGTAGGCGCATTGTGCCTCCCAGGCGTTGCCGTCGCCTTTGTTCTCGAGACGGAGAGCGTTAGAGTCGTCTACACCCTCACCAGTGGCGACACCGGCATCTTGCTTATTGCTACCCCAGCTGCCCCAATCGCCTGTGGTGCCGCCATTGAAATCGGAGGCATCGCCTGGGAGTATGTTGGCGATACCGCCTTCGGACTCAACAACCCTTGTCGGCGCGATGAGACCTTTGAGGTATGTGGCGTTCTGCTGGGTGTGCCAGATGAAGTTGTGGCCGTAGAGCTTGGCGTCGGCGGGAATCATGGTGAGGAACTTATCGACAGTGGTGAAGTCGATAGAGCCGTCGTTCTTGACCATCACGCCCTGCTTCATGGCATTGCCCGGGGTGTACATTTGGAAATTCTCGTCGGCTACGCGGCGATAGATGTCGTCGTCCATGTAGCCTTGCCATCCCATGCCGAGACCGAGGATGAAGTTGGCACCGACGCGGCTCTGGTACTGCTTGACGTAGTTCTTGAGGTAGTCGTAGTTGTTGATCTGCTCTTGGATGGAGAGGGGGATGGCATCGGAGCTTGTGAGAGGGGTCTGACCGTCGGGAGCACCCCAATCCATCTTGTCGTCGTCGCAAGCGGCGCAGAGGAGCGCGAGGGCGGCGACGGGGATGAGTATATTATTTCGTTTCATGTTGAAAGATCTATGAAAAGTTAGGGTTTATGGGGGTCGTGACGTTAATCCTCGTCATCCTCGGGATAGTCGGAGACAATCTCGGACTTGATGGGGACGATGCGCCAGTTGTCGACATAGATGCTGGGGCCAGTGAACTGGGCAGACTCGATTTCTACACCGGCGTAGGTGAAATCCGTGTTGACAAAACCCATGCCGAAGTTGCGGTTAGACGCTGCGTTGCGAGCATCGACGAGGTCTTGGAACGTTTTCTCGAAGAGGCCGCCGAAAGTGTTGGACTCAGAGGGCCGTTTGCCTTCGGCGAGGATGTTGGAGAATGGGATTGTGACGGTCTGCCAACCATCGTTCTTGAAGGGGACAACAGCGCCGTCCTCAATCCAAGGCACGCAGTAGGCGGACATATTCTGCTCACGGTCATCGTCGGAGCCGATGCCAGCGTAGTTGAAATTGTTGATTACGCAAAGCTCGATGTAGCCCGTACCGCTCCACTCTTCGGGGCAGTAGATGTCGAACTGGAAGCCAATCTCGTTGGTGGACGTCTCGGCGGGGATTACGCTGAAGAAACGGCTCCAATCGTCGGTGGCCTCGTCATTGCCGGCGGTCCAGCACTCAGTTGCACGAGGCTTGCCGGAGGAGATGCCGCCCTCGTCGAGAAGACGCTGCGGAACGATGGGGACACAGAGACCACGGCCAGAGCCGGCAGGGTCCTGAACAAGGTCGGAGGAGAAAATCATCGACGCGCCAGCCTTGATGTTGCCGTCGTCGTCCTTACCGCCCCACGAGCGATGGACACCAACGCCGTCGAAGTTGAGGACGAGGCCCTGGGTGAAGTTGAAGTAGGCAGGGGTCTTGCCAATGCCGTTGGCGCCCTCGAAGGAGACATTGCCACCCTCGGTCACGCCCTCGGGCATTACGAAGCTGAACCACTCGCCCGTCTCATTGTCGGAGACGATGCCGTCGGCAATCTCAACACCGCCCGGGAGGGTCACTTTGCTGACCTCCTGGAGGTTCTCGCCGTAGACAACTACCGTCTCGCCCGGCATGGGGAGGGTGCAGCTGACCTTGGTGACGGAGGGGCTTGCGGCACGGATGACGAGATTGTCAAACGTGAACTCTGCATTGTCCTTGACGAGGCGAATCTTGTTGCGCTCGGCAGGCTCGGCATCGACAATAGGCGTGTTCTTGTTGATGGAGACGAGCATGGAGTTGTCGGAGACGTAGGCGCGGTTGAAGTAGGTGTCGTAGCCGTTGATGTAGACCTTCTTCATGCCATAGAAGCCAGAGCCTTCGAGGCGGATGAGCTGACCGACGCGGGCAAAGGTGCCAGTGATGTCACGATCGGGGGTCTTGCTCTCGGCATTTTCAAGAAACACCTTCTCCACGACAATAGCTTTTTTCTGGGCGTCGGACTCGAAGTATTCGTCGTCGTCTTCGCAAGCGGTGAAGGCCGTGGCGGAGAGGATGAGCCCTGACAAGCAGATATATCTTAATGCTTTCATTTTTACGATGTTATGTAGTTAAGAGAAGCCTTGTATTGGCGTATTAGTCGAAGAGCGTGGCCTGGTCGACCTCTCGCTCGCCGAAAGAGTAGGCGACGGGAGCCTCGTTGAGAAGCGGGTTACGACCGGCATCGACATCGGAGATGGGGAGTAAGAGCCTCTCCTCGGTGGCGACAGCGACACCAGTGCCTTCGGAAGTCTGCTCGTATTGGCAAGGCTCAGCCTCGTTCCACTCATAGCCGGCGTTGCGCTCCTGGCTGTTGATGTAGTTGACAACCTCGCTTTGCCTGTAGTAGGAGCGGCGGAGGAGGTCATACCAGTACAGACCCTCGAAGGCAAGCTCGATACGACGCTCGTAGGCGAGGGTCTCGTAGTCGAGGCGTGTGATTTCGGGCATTCCGGCACGTGCTCGGACAAGGTTGAGGTAGCTGAGCGGCTCGGCATCCTTGAGGAAGTCGTTGTTACCCATGCAGGCCTCGGCGTAGTTGAAGTAAACCTCGGGGAGGCGCATCATGTAGGTGTTGAGACCCGAGCTCTGTTGATAGCTCTGACCGTTGTCTTCGAGTTTACCGATGACGTACTTGACGACATTGCACTTGTTTTCGTAGCCGGTCTCGGTCTCATTGTAGGTGTAGCCGCCATTCTTCTTGTTGAGTTGAGGGTAATACTCGCCAACGGTGGCGATGGTGGCATGACGACGGATACGATCCTTTGGGTCGTAGGTGCGGACGATGTCGTAGCTGGCGTAGGTGGCGTTGCCCCAGTTGGTCTCGCCGACCATGGTGCTCCAGCTGAAGAAAGCGGGCATCGGGTTGGCGCAGCCGCCGATGGCTGAGGTCGAGCCCTTGAGCCATTGGAGCTGGAAGATGCTCTCGGAATTGTTGTTCGTACCGGCCACGCTGAAGAGGTCGCCGTAGTTGCTTACGAGGGAGTAGGGTCCTTCTTCGATGCACTTCTTGGCAGCCTTCTTGGCGAGTTCGAGGTAGTAGGTGTTGCGCTGACCGCGGTTGAAGTCGGTGGCGGTGTTGGAGCCGTTGTACTGACCGTCGGTGGTCAGGCCGGCCATGGAGAGGTAGAGGCGGCTGAGCATACCGTAGGCGGCGTACTTATTGACGCGTCCTTCGCCGCGCTCGGTGGCGGGGAGGTTCTTGGCAGCGAACTCCAAGTCGCGGATGGCGAACTCCATCACGTCGGTTTGCCTGTTGGCAGGAACTACGGTGTTGTTGACCATCTCGGCGGTATTCTCGTAAATAATGCCTTTGCCCCAGACGGATGCTATGTACCAATAGGCGATGCCTCTCATGAAACGGCATTCGGCGATGGACTCGGTACGGAACTTGTCGGAGATGCCTGTTGCACGGTCCTTAATGTTATTGATGGCGTTGTTGCTTTGGGCGACGACGCTGTAGAAAGAGCCCCAAGCGTCGCTGAGGCCTGGGCTGAGGCTGGTCTCGGTGAAGTTGGTGTAGGGATAGATGTAGTCGGACCAACGCGCCGTGAGGTTATTGGCACGACCGTCGCCGATGCTGTAATAGAACTTCTCGTTGAAGCCAGCCCAGACGTAGTTGTAGAGCGGATAGATTGCGCTCTCGACAGCCTCTTCGCTATCGAAATAGGTGTCCTGATTGGCTTGGTAGGTGTTCTCGCTCGTCAGGAAGTCGTCGCAACTTGCGAGAGAGAGCGTTCCAAGAGCCAGGGCTCCCATGAATATCTTGTTTCTCATTTTCAATTTATCGATTTAGTTGTCAGACTGTCAGCATCTTAGAAGCTTGCGGAGATGCCGAAGGTGAAGATACGGGGCGACGGGTAGCGGCCGTAGTCGAAACCGGTCATGAGCGCATCGCCGTACATTGCGCCAATTTCGGGGTCCATGCCCTCATACTTCGTCCACGTGTAGAGATTCTGGACGTTGGCGTAGACGCGGACGTTGGAGAGCCTGGCTGCTTCCATCCATTGCCAGCTGCGGGGGAAGGTGTAGCTGAGCGAGACGTTCTGGAGGCGGATGTAAGAGGCGTCCTCAATGAAGAGGTCAGACACGCGAGTATAGTTGTTATTGGCATCGGACACTTGGAGGGCAGCCCTCTTGCTGTCGCCACCAACTACGTGGAGATTACGATAGTCGTCGTCCGGGCCATTGGGGTCAATCTTCTCAACACGCGCGTAGTCGAGAGCGTCCTTGAGGATGTTGCTGTTGACGCGTGGATCCTCGATGCGGCTGCGGGTGAAGTTCAGAGCATCGTTACCATAGCTGCCCGAGAAGAAGATGGTGAGGTCAATGCCCTTGTAGGAGAAGGTGTTGCCGATACCGTAGGTGAACTTAGGCTCGGGGTTGCCGATGAAGGTGCAGTCCTCGTTGTTGATTTTGCCGTCGCCATTGATGTCGGCAAAGCGATAGTCGCCGATAAAGGTGCCGTTCTTGCCGATGGAGTTGCCCTCAGGAAGAGCGACCTGCTGGACGTTGCCGTTTGCGTCGGTGTAGAAGAAGTCCTCAGGCTTGTCAAAGCGGCCGATGACCTTGTAGCCCCAGAACTGGCCGATAGGCTTGCCCTCGACAGTGCGGGTGACGGTGTATTTGGAGGAACCGATTTGGTAGGTCTTGTCGATTGTGGAGCTTGAAGAGTCGAGCTCCTTGACCTTGTTGCGGTTGAGGGAGAAGACGAGGTTGGTGCGCCAAGAGAAGTCGCCCTTGTCGATATTGACGGAGTTGATGGTAAGCTCGAAGCCCTTGTTCTCAAGCGAGCCGACGTTGCCCCATGGGTTGGAAGCTGCGCCATAGCCCTCGGAGCCGAGGAAAGCTGGGAGGGGGAGCTGGAGGAGTAGGTTGCGGGTCTTCTTATAATAGCCATCGGCAATCACCTCGATGCGGTTGTTGAGGAATGCGAGGTCGAGACCGACGTTGTAGGAGTCTGTGGTCTCCCATTCAAGCTCCGGGTTGGCGGTGTTGCCAGTCAGGACGCCCGTGCCCCATGGGGTGGTCTTGTAGGAGAGGATGGACATATAGGCCCAGTCGGAGACGTTTTGGTTACCCGTCTGACCCCAGCCGAGGCGGAGCTTGGCGTTGTTGATGACCTCTTGCTCGGGGAAGAACTCCTCGTTGGAGATCTTCCAGCCGAGGGCTGCCGAAGGGAACCAGCCCCACCTGTTGTCCTCAGCAAACTTGCTGGAACCGTCACGACGGATGGTGGCCGTAAGGAGATAGCGGTCGTCGAAGGAGAAGAAGACGCGGCCGAAGAGAGAGCTGATGGAGTTGTCGTTCTTAAAGCCCTTGGCGCTGCTGGTGTTGGCGTCGCCGGCGGAGATGTCGGGTGTCGTGTTGGACGAGAAGCCGTTGACGGATGCGAACTGGTACTCGTAGTTGCTGTGGTTCATCTCCTGACCGACCATCACGTTGAGGTTGTGCATGTCGTTGAACATCTTGTCGTAGGTCAGGGTGTTGCGCCACGACCAGTAACGTGTGTTGGTCTTGGTCCATTCGCTGGTACGAGTGTCTTGCGTCTTGATACCGAATTGGTAGTCAGGGCAATAGTAGTAATCGCGGTTGAGGTTGTAGTCGGCGGAGATTTCGCTCTTGAGCTTAAGTCCCTCTATGATGTCGGCCTCGACGTATGCGCCAAAGCGGAAGTTAATCTTGCGGTTGTAGTTGGTCTTGAGCTTAGCGAGACCGATTGGGTTGTCGGGCATCCAGACGTCGTCAGGACCGTCGAACGTGCCGTCAGGGCCCGTGACAGCTACGGTGGGCTGCTGCATGAGGGCGCTCATGATGACGTCGTTGCTTGTGCCGAGCTCCTGCTTGCTCTCGGTGAAGCTGAAGTTTGCGCCCGAGCGGAGGAACTTCTTGACCTCGGAGTCAATGTTGCCGCGGAAAGACACGCGCTTGAAGCTGGAACCCTCGGCGATACCCTCTTGCTCAAGGTAGCCGCCGGAGAGGGCGTATGTCACCTTCTCGCTGCCGCCCGTGATGGAGAGGTTGTGGCTCTGCATGACAGCTTGGCGGAACAGCTCGTCTTGCCAGTTCGTGCCCTCGCCGAGGAGGTCGGGGCGCACGAACGAGGAGCTGGCGTCAACGCCCGTGCCCTTGTCGGCGCGCGCGTTATGATGCTCGGCATATTCGCGGAGGTTGAGCATCTCCAGCTCGACGGGCATCTCTTGCCAGCCGCCGTAGCCGTCGTAGGTGATGGTGCTCTCGCCGCTCTTGCCCTTCTTTGTGGTAATCATGATGACACCGTTGGAAGCGCGGGAACCGTAGATTGCCGTAGCGGAAGCATCCTTCAAGACGTCCATGGAGACGATGTCCGAGGGGTTGATGGAGCTGAGCGGGTTGCTATTCTCGTCGCTCGTGGCGGCATCGATTACGACACCGTCGATGACGAAGATTGGCTGGTTAGAGGCGTTGAGCGAGTTTGTACCACGGATTCGGATGGAGGTGGAAGCGCCTGGCTGACCAGAGTTGGCCTGAATCGAGACACCTGCCGCACGTCCCTGGAGGACCTGGTCGACCGACGTGACGACGGACTTCTTGATGGCGTCGTCGCCCACGGAGACCACAGAACCCGTCATGTCGGACCTCTTCATGACGCCGTAACCGACGACGACCACGTCGCCGAGCTCGATGTTATCCTCCACAAGGGTGACATCGACAGTGCTCTTGCTAGCGATGTCGAGGTCCTGGACTTGGAAACCGATGAAGGAGACCTGGATGGCGTTGCTGTTGACGCGCAGAGAGAACTTGCCATCGATGTCGGCAACGGTGCCGTTCGTTGTGCCTTTCTCGACAATGGACGCGCCAACAACGGGCTGCCCGTGGGAGTCGAGGACGGTACCAGAGATAGTGCGCACGCCTTGGGCCCATGCCGTCTGCCCTATCAGGAGCATCAGCAAGGCCACGAGGCAGCCCACGATTCTAATTGTTGTTCTTTTCATTTGACCTTTAGTTTTGTTTTGCTTTCCTGTGTTAGATTGATTACTTGATTTAAGTTGGCAGTCCGCTCTGTTCGTTGCCAACCAAGTGCATTTTCTTCTGTTTTCTACTTCGTTTAAAATTTTTAATTCAATTGAGGTTATGAAATTTTAATGCCGCATGGTCAAGAGACTCATGCTTTGAAATTGCACGGCACTCCGAAATAGGCATCGGCAATATGCCTAAATGCTGAAAAACAGCATTTTACCATATCATACGACATAATCAGGAGTACCATTGGTATTGTGATAGGAGTTGATAGAGACTTTCCGTTATGTTCTGTTCGTTGCGCAAATATATTACTCTCTTAAATTATGTGCAACAGAAAAGTCTGATTTAACATTTAATCCCCATAGGATGAACTTCGCGCCTCGCAAGAGGTGGAATTTTGTAGCGTTTTTACACCCAAATGGACTTTTGTCCACCTACTCCACAAAATAACTCTATTTGACAAAAGCCGACAGAGAGGCCCTCCCCATGGGCAAATTTTTAACACCAGCCGCCCCGCCACTTTCACACCCACCCCACCCCTTTACACCAAACGTATATTCGCAACGCTCGGCCGATAATATTTCACATTGGACAACCTAATAGCACTCGTCACGCGGACGCATAACAGGATTTTATGTATTTTTGTGCCGATTGCGCAAACACCGCACCTGCGGTGCACCCTATCGCAAAAAAGCGTAAGCATCTCATCATATACATATAAATGGTACACGAAGTAAGGAAAGTGGTCATCCTCGGCTCCGGCGCCCTTAAGATTGGCGAGGCGGGCGAGTTTGACTATTCGGGATCGCAGGCCCTCAAAGCCCTCAAAGAAGAAGGGGTACGGACTGTCCTCATCAACCCAAACATCGCGACGATTCAGACGTCGGAGAACATTGCGGACAAGATTTACTTCCTCCCCGTCACACCCTACTTCGTGGAGCAGGTGATCAAGAAGGAGCGCCCCGACGGCATCCTACTCTCCTTCGGCGGGCAGACAGCCCTCAACTGCGGCGTAGCCCTCTTCGAGAGCGGGGTTCTTAAGAACTACGGCGTCCGAGTCCTCGGAACGCCCGTCGAGGCCATCATCGACACGGAGGACCGCGAGATTTTCGCCAATATGCTGAAGAGCATCGACGTCAAGACGCCCCACAGCATTGCCGTCAACACCGTCGAGGAGGCCCTCCAGGCTTCAGAGAAAATCGGTTTCCCAATCATTGTCCGCGCCGCCTACACCCTCGGCGGCATGGGTTCGGGCTTCTGCCAAAACCGCGAGGAGCTCATCCAACGCGCTGAGAACGCGCTGAGCTACTCCAACCAAATCCTCGTCGAGGAGAGCCTCAAGGGCTGGAAAGAGGTGGAGTATGAGGTTGTCCGCGACGCCTACGACAACTGCATCACCGTCTGCAACATGGAGAACTTCGACCCGCTCGGCATCCATACGGGCGAGAGCATCGTCGTCGCTCCGTCGCAGACCCTCACCAACAGCGAATACCATAAGCTCCGCGAGCTTGCAATAAAGATTGTCCGCCACGTCGGCATCGTCGGCGAGTGTAACGTCCAGTACGCCCTCGACCCGAACTCAGAGGACTACCGCGTAATCGAGATCAACGCTCGTCTGAGCCGCTCGTCGGCTCTCGCCTCAAAAGCCACAGGCTACCCTCTCGCCTTCGTCGCCGCAAAGCTCGGCCTCGGCTACGGCCTCTGGGAAATCAAGAACTCCGTCACCAAGACTACCCCCGCCTTCTTCGAGCCCGCCCTCGACTACATTGTCTGCAAAATCCCGCGTTGGGACCTCGGCAAGTTTGCCGGCGTGTCTAAGCAAATCGGGTCGAGCATGAAGTCGGTAGGCGAAATCATGGCCATTGGCCGCTGCTTTGAGGAGGTAATCCAGAAAGGTCTCCGCATGGTGGGTCAGGGCATGCACGGATTCTGCGCAAACCAGCCACTCAAGAACATCGACATACGCCAAGAGCTTGCCAACCCCACCGACAAGCGCGTCTTCGCCATTGGCGAGGCCATGGCAAACGGCATGACGGTAGACGAAATCCACGACATCACGAAAATCGACAAGTGGTTCCTCTACAAGCTCGAGCACCTCGACCAAATCCGCCGCAAGCTCGGCGAGGTTGGCAACGTTGCCAACATCTCCGACGACCTCTTCAAAGAGGCTAAGCGTTGCGGATTCTCCGACTTCCAGATTGCCCGCCTCGTCTCCAACGACTCGACGCGCAAGATGGAGGAGCAGCTCCTCGAAGTCCGCAACATCCGCAAGTCTCGCGGAATTGTCCCCGTGGTCAAGCAGATTGACACCATGGCGGGCGAGTTCCCCGCGCAGATCAACTACCTCTACCTGACGTATTGCGGCACGGAGAACGACGTGAAGTATGTTGGCGACCATCGCTCTGTTGTTGTTCTTGGCTCTGGCGCGTACCGAATCGGCTCGTCCGTCGAGTTCGACTGGTGCTCGGTCAACGCCATCAACACCATCAAGAGCCAGGGCCTCCGCTCCGTAATGATCAACTACAACCCGGAGACCGTATCAACGGACTACGACGTCTGCGACCGCCTCTACTTCGACGAGCTGACCGAGGAGCGCGTCCTCGACATCATCGACCTCGAAAATCCTAAGGGCGTAATAGTATCCGTGGGTGGCCAGATCCCTAACAACCTGGCCATGAAGCTCCACCGTTGCAATGTTCCCATCCTCGGCACGTCGCCCATCAACATCGACCGCGCGGAGAACCGCTCCAAGTTCTCCAGCCTTCTCGACGAGCTGGGCATCGACCAGCCGAAGTGGAACGAGCTGACAACCATCGACGACATCTATAAATTTGTCGACGAGGTGGGCTTCCCCGTCCTCGTCCGCCCGAGCTACGTCCTTTCGGGCGCAGCCATGAACGTCGTCTCGAACCGCGAGGAGCTGGGCTACTTCCTCAACCTTGCGGCCAACGTCTCCAAGGAGTTCCCCGTCGTCGTCTCGCAATTCATCGAGCAGGCCAAGGAGATTGAGTTCGACGCCGTGGCGCAGGGAGGCGAAGTGATTGCCTACGCCATCTCGGAGCACGTCGAGTTCGCCGGTGTCCACTCTGGCGACGCCACCATCGTCTTCCCTCCGCAGAAGCTCTACGTCGAGACCGTCAAGCGCATCAAGAAGATTGCCCGCAAGATTGCCAAGGCCCTCGAAATCAGCGGCCCGTTCAATATGCAGCTCATGGCGAAGAACAACGACATCATGGTCATCGAGGTCAACCTCCGCGCCTCTCGTTCGTTCCCCTTCGTCAGCAAGGTCCTGAAGGTCAACCTCATCGAGTTGGCCACGAGGGTCATGCTCGGTCTTCCTGTCGAGAAGCCGTCAAAGAGCCTCTTCGACATCGACTATGTCGGCATCAAGGCCCCGCAGTTCTCCTTCGCACGTCTTCAGAAGGCGGACCCCGTCCTCGGTGTCGATATGTCGTCAACGGGCGAGGTTGGTTGCATCGGCGACACCTTTGACGACGCAATTCTCGAATCGATGCTCTCCGTCGGATACCGCATCCCGAAGAAGAACGTACTCATCTCGTCGGGCGGCGCACGCGCCAAGCTCGAACTCCTCGAAGCCGCACGTCTGCTCAAAGCCAAGGACTACAACATCTACGCCACCCACGGAACGCAGAAATACCTCCAGGAGAACGGCGTGGAGAGCACCCTCCTCTACTGGCCCGACGAGAACCAGCAGCCCAACGTCGTAGACTACATCCGCGACAAGAAGATTGACCTCGTGGTCAACATCCCCAAAAACCTCACGCACAACGAGTTGGCCAACGGCTATAAGATTCGCCGCGACGCCATCGACTTCAACGTGCCGCTAATCACAAACGCCCGTCTCGCGAGCGCATTCATCAAGGCCTTCTGTAAGAAAGGCGCTGAAGACCTCGAGATTAAGAGCTGGGACGAGTTTTAGCGACCGACGCTAAACAAGTCAATTATACCGATTGACAATTAGGAATTGCCGAGGCGGGTTCATAAGTCAGAACCTGCCTCGGCTTTTTTACGTCCTTCCCGCCTAAATATCACCAGCATACCCCATCCGCCCTTCCCCCTATCTGAAAATAAATACGTATCTTTACGCCGTTTTGATGGCGAAAAACGGCCGTCGCAAATCCACAGAAACAAAACACCACCTGATTATAATGCCACAGATAAACGCTGTAATTACAGGCGTAGGCGCCTTCACTCCAGAGTACCGCCTCACCAACGACGAGCTCAGCCGAATGGTAGACACCAACGACGAGTGGATCATGACACGCGTCGGAATCAAAGAAAGACGAATCCTCAAAGGAGAGGGCCTCGGTGCCTCAGACATGGGCGCCAAAGCCGTTGAAGACCTCGTCCGCAAGACGGGCCTCGACCTCCAGACTGTCGATCTCGTTGTCTGCACCACCGTCACGGGAGACATGGTCATCCCAGCCACAGCAGCCATAATCTGCGACAAAGTAGGAATCCACAAGGCTCTCGCCTTCGACATCAACGCCGCATGCTCAGGATTCCTCTACGGCCTCGACCTCGTTAGCCAATACATCAAGTCCGGCTCCAAAAAGAAAGTAATTCTCGTCA
Organism: Bacteroidales bacterium; assembly: GCA_022768325.1. Taxonomy (GTDB): domain Bacteria; phylum Bacteroidota; class Bacteroidia; order Bacteroidales; family Marinilabiliaceae; genus W3P20-009. Next base: position 1,212 of record JALEMI010000006.1, on the reverse strand, counting down.
GCACGGAGAAAATGTCCTCCATCGTCGATTATACCGACCGCACCACGTGCGTCCTCTTCGGCGACGCCGCAACAGCCGTTCTCGTCGAGCCTACCGAGGAGAGCATTGGCCTCATGGATAGCAACCTCCACGCCGACGGCTTCGGCCGCGAGTGGCTCAAGATTCCCGCTGGCGGCTCCGTCATGCCCGCAAGCCATGAGACTGTTGACCAGAAGAAACACTTTGTCTATCAAGAGGGTAAGCAAGTCTTCAAATACGCCGTTACGTACATGGCAGATGCCGTTGTTGAGGTCATGCATCGCAACAACCTCAAGGCCGACGACATCGCATGGCTCGTTCCCCATCAGGCCAACTTGCGCATCATCTCCGCAACAGCGGAGCGCATGGAGCTTCCAAGCGAGAAGGTCATGATAAACATCCAACGCTACGGCAACACCACTTCCGCAACCATTCCCTTGTGCTTGTACGAGTGGGAGAAGCAGCTCCACAAGGGCGACAACCTCATCCTCGCCGCCTTCGGTGGTGGCTTCACATGGGGCGCACAGCTCATCAAGTGGGGTTACGACCCGAAATAACAGGGCATATCCAAACACCATATATGGCTTCAAAGCCGCAGGAGATTGCTCCTGCGGCTTTTTTGTGCCATAATGTTTGCGCTATCGTCCCAAAAAATCTGTTTACCAAATGGCGATGAGTGGTATATCAAACCAACGGACAATGCGCCCCCAACCTTTTGAAGTTTACAGCAAATGACGAAAGGCTCCATTTCGGGCACAGCGTCTCGCTTTTCGCGTTGGCTCTGCGATTCCACTTTTTTTTACTCTAAAAACTTGGGGTATATCTCTATGTGTCGATAATATTAACAAATAGAAATGACTGCATAGATTATGGGCGTTCCGAAGCCCCTACAATTGCCTTATTAAGAGGCTGAAAAACAGGTTTTTAAAGAACGGCTTGCGTAACACCATACGTATGCAATCAGAAATAAATTCACAATATAATTTTATATGAAATGAAAACAATAATTCTTATGGTACTCCCCATTTTTAGACAGGGGTTAGTAATGATTTCTGTTTCCAAGGAGGAGAGAGGAGGGGGGGTACCCCCCTCCTCTCTCCTCCTTGGGGGTCTGCAAAACTAGCATTTCTGGGCTATGCGACGTTGGTTCTGGTGTACAGCCTTTGCGGAATCTTCACTTCGCCAAGACTCTGA
>JALEMI010000120.1 GCA_022768325.1 Bacteroidales bacterium | reverse complement strand
ACCGGGTTGCTCCCCAGCAGAGCCCGGCTACGCTTCGAACCGCACGGCGAAGATATGGCAGACAAGTGTTAATTCCATCATGCAATTTGACCTATTGACTCCATACTTGCTTTCCGCATCATGCAATTTGACCTATACGCCAAAGATTTCTCTTGAACGAATAAATCAAATTCATGATGGCAAAAATGAAGAATCGCCTGAGAATCAGGCATCGTCGTTCAAATCCGAAAAGTCAATTACCATTGAAAATGTCGATTTCAAATATGACCCTCATGCGATGAAGAAGACGCTGGATGGCGTATCATTCAACATTCCAGATGGGAATGTGACAGCCATTGTTGGGTCTTCAGGAAGCGGGAAAACTACGTTGATAAAACTGTTGCTTGGTTATTATCCTGTGTTGTCTGGGGCAATATCTATTGCTGGGTGCAATATCAACGAGTATAACCTCAAATGGTGGCGTCGCCATTGCGGAGTGGTTATGCAAGATGGGGTTATTTTCTCTGAATCTGTGGCCAGAAATATCGCTGTGGGTGACGGAGCGATTGACGAAGAGCGTCTAATCAATGCTGCCATGATAGCGAATATCCACGATTTCGTTATGACACTTCCGCTTGATTATGATACAATTATTGGCCGTGACGGAGTGGGGTTGAGCCAAGGGCAGAAACAGCGTATTCTAATAGCCCGTGCCGTATATAAGGATCCCGATTTCATATTTTTGGACGAGGCGACTAATGCGCTTGACGCTAAGAATGAGCGGGAAATTGTTGAGAATCTCAACAATTTCTACAAAGGACGTACAGTTGTCGTGGTGGCTCATCGTTTGTCTACCGTAAAAAATGCCGACCAAATAATTGTAGTGGATGGGGGCAAAATAGTTGAAACGGGAAATCATGCCTCGCTTATAAATAAACGAGGTGCATATTTCAACTTGGTCAAAAACCAACTTGAATTGGGCATTTGAGAGCCTATGCGAATATTTTGTTTCTACTCCACATGAAATTGGATAAAATGAACAATGCCGATAATTTTAGGATGCGCTCAAAGAAAGTTAGAGACTTATTAGGGGAGTTACCCCAATCTCTCGTATCCACGAGTGCTGCTGTACTTATTATTGTTTTCGTGATTCTGCTGTCTGTAATTTGTATCGTACCCTATCCTCACTCTCAGGGGGAATGCATACTCCTTCATTTTCTCATGACCCTCTAACCTGAACTAACCCCCAAAAACCACCATCCATCCCCCTCGCCCCGCACAACTTGCCAAAGAGTTGGAAGTTGTGCGGGGTTTATGTCGTTAATAGTCTCCCCATTCCGTCAATTTTTGTTACATTAGCCACCATGACACTGATTAGCGACGAATATCGCACCGTGAAGGGCGAGGCCACGGGAATTTACAAAGAGAAAGGCAGCCGATTCTTGGCTTACGCATACAACGTGACGACAGCCGACGAGGCCAAGGAGCGTGTCCGCGAGAAGCAGAAGGAGTATCACGACGCCCGCCATCACTGCTACGCCTGGAGGCTCGGTCCGGGCGAGGGCGAGACCAAGATGGGCGACGACGGCGAGCCATCGGGCACGGCTGGCCGACCCATCTTGGGGCAAATCCTCTCCGCAGGGCTTACCAACGTGGTTGTCGTCGTGGTCCGATATTTTGGCGGCATAAAGCTCGGCACGGGCGGCCTCATCGTGGCCTATAAGTCAGCCACGGCCGATTGCTTCGCCAATGCCGAGATTGTGACGCGCACCTTCGATGTCCGCTTTGTCGTGACGTTCCCCTATCTCGCCATGAACAGCGTCATGAAGGCCCTCAAAGACAGCTCCGCCAAGATAGAGAGCCAAGACTTTGACACCGAATGCCGCATGACCCTCAGCATCCGCAAGAACGACTTCCCGGTCATGGAGACGCGCCTGACGGACATTGACGGCGTCGCAATTGAACAGATTTAAAGGATTTGAGCCATGGACTCCGTAACGCAATATGTTGTGGTGGGGGGTGTCATCATCCTCGCCATCGCTTTCATCGTGTGGCGCACCATAAAGATGTGGCGCAATGCGCGGCGCGACGGTCACTGCGCCGGTTGCCCCCTTGCCGATAAGTGCGCAAAAGAGCATTGCGACGTGCAGTCCGGCAATTGCTGCCATTAGGGGCGAATCAAGAAGAGAAGGAAGGACAAAATGCATCCAAATGATGTTTCAAACGGCTTTTGAACACCTTTCAAAAGCCGTTTGAACGAGACAAACTAAATAAAACACCTCACTTTAAAATCAGCAAATGATACACACAAAGAACCTAAGCCTCTGCCTTGCGGCCCTCTCTCTCGTGGGCTGCGCCACAGAGCAGCAGGGGCGTCAAGAGCTGCAGCTAAGCTACGGGTGGCAATTCAGCCGCGACAGTGCGCAGTGGGAGGAAGTTGCCATTCCTCACGATTGGGCCATAGCAGGACCTTTTGACAAGAAGTGGGACCTCCAGACTGTCGCCATTGAGCAAAACGGCGAGACCGAGGCCACCGAGAAGAGCGGCCGCTCGGGCGCGTTGCCATGGATTGGTAAAGGCTATTACCGCACGAAGATTAACCTCGCCCGCAATACGGCCGACGCGCGCCTGATTTTTGACGGCGCCATGAGTGAGCCCGTTGTCTACGTCAATGGGCAAGTGGCCGGGCGATGGGGCTACGGCTACAACGCTTTCGAGGTCGACCTGACGCCCTACGCGTGCATGGGGGGCGAGACGGAGATTGTCGTGGCTCTCAACAACCGCGAGGAGAGCAGCCGATGGTATCCCGGTGCGGGTCTATACCGCCCCGTGACGCTCGTGACGACGGGCAAAATGCGAATTGACGAGTGGAAGACTTTCCTCCGCACGAAGTCAATTGACGGCGGCGTCTCGACACTTCTCTTTGACGGTCATGCCGATGGGCTGGGCGAGGGCGAGAACGCGTCGATGGTTGTTGAGCTTCGCGACGCCGATGGGCATTTTGTCTCCTCTGTCGATTTGCGTATCGATTCGTGCGGCAATGCCAAGGGAACGCTGGACGTGAGCAACCCGAAGCTTTGGACTCCCGAGACGCCCAATCTCTATACCGCAAAGGTCAGCCTCGTTGTCGGCGGCTTGTCTGTTGACGAGGTCAGCTTCAAGACTGGTGTCCGCACCGTTGCCGTAGAGCGCGAGAGCGGCTTCCTTCTCAACGGTAAGGCGCGGAAAATCAAGGGCGTATGCCTCCACCACGACCTTGGCCCTCTTGGCGCGGCGGAGAATCGTGCGGCTTTTGAGCGTCAGGTGAGGATAATGAAAGAGATGGGTGCCGATGCCATCCGTACGGCTCACAATATGCCGAGCCGGATGCAGATGGAGGTGTGCGACTCAATGGGCATGATGGTCATGGCCGAGAGCTTCGATATGTGGATTTATCCCAAGTGCAAAAACGGCTATGCCCGCCTCTTCAAGGAGTGGAGCGACCGCGACATTACGAACCTCGTATGCCGCCACCGCAACCATCCCTCCATCATAATGTGGAGCATTGGCAATGAGATTCCCGAGCAGGGCATGGTCGAAGGCCCCGAGAACCTCACCCGCCTTCAGGACCTCTGCCACAGCCTCGACGAGACGCGCCCCGTGACGCAAGGCATGGACCGCATTGAGTGGGCCATTAAGAACAATTTCGCCCAGCTCCAAGATGTCGTGGGCATGAACTACCGCGTCCATCTCTACGAGCCAAACATCGACAAATTGCCCCAGGGCATAATTCTCGGCTCCGAGACGGCGTCGACAATCAGCAGCCGCGGCGTATATAAGTACCCCGTGGAGGTCGTGGCCGATAAGGCATATAACGACGGTCAATGCTCAAGCTACGACACCGAATATTGCTCATGGAGCAACATCCCCGACGACGATTTCGCCGCACAGGACGACCTGCCATACACCATCGGTCAATTCGTCTGGACGGGCTTCGACTACCTCGGCGAGCCTACGCCCTACGATACCTATTGGCCCAGCCGTAGCAGCTACTTCGGCATTTGCGACCTGGCGGGGCTGCCCAAGGATCGCTATTACCTCTACCGCAGCATCTGGAACACCGAGAGCCACACCACCCACCTCTTGCCCCACTGGACATGGACGGGGCGCAATGGCGAGGTGACGCCCGTCTATTGCTACACCGACGCGCCCTCGGCCGAGCTTTTCGTCAACGGCAAGAGCCAAGGCAAGCGCACCAAAGAGAAGGATAGCAAGCTCGACCGCTACCGTCTCCGTTGGAATGACGTGAAATATGAGCCGGGCGAGATTGCCGTTGTGGCCTACGATGCCGATGGCAACGAGACGGGACGCGACACCGTCCGCACTGCTGGCGCACCTGCCGCATTGAGGCTCACGGCCGATAAGCCCGTCCTCAGCGCCAAGCAAGCCGACATGGCTTTCGTTACGGTCGAGATGGTTGACGAACGCGGTACCCTCGTACCCAATGCGTCCGATACGCTCGTCGTCGAGGTCAGTGGCGCCGGTCAGTTCAAGGCAGCTTGCAATGGCGACGCCACGTCGCTCACGCCCTTTGTGAGCAACAAGATGGAACTCTTCAGCGGCATGATGGTGGCCGTGGTAAGCTCCAATGGCAAGGTTGGCGACATCAAGGTCCGAATCTCCGAGCCTAAGAGCGGCATGAGCAAAGAGCTGACCCTCACGGCCAAGTAGGTTGTCCGTTTCCCATAACAACAGAATCGCCCCGCCATCCCAAAGACGGCGGGGCGATTCTGTGATTATGTTATTGTCGTGTTGCTTAGAACTTGAAAGTCATACCGACGCTGATGTGCTGGAAGCGGTCCCAAGAGGTCTCGAAGTTCACACCGAAAGCGGGGCAGAACATATAGCGGACGCCAGCGACGAGCGACGGTGCGACAAATTTACAGTCGGTATCCTTAAAGCTGCTGCCGTTTCTCTCCTCAATCTTGACTTTCTCGATGTCGACAAAGAGGAAGTTGAGGCCGCCGTAGGTGTCGAGCTGAGGGATGAAGGAGTAGTGGAGAGTGCCACGGGTGCCAATGCGGATGCGGCTGAACTTGTATTCCTGGCTATAGCTGTACTCGTCGTCGTAGTATACCGCGTCGTCGTTGTTAAAGCCAGCGCCAAGGAGGAGGCCGACGGAGATTGTGCCCTTCTCGTTGATGACGTTCATGAAGCCATATTCGCCAAGGAGGCTGAAGCCGTTGGTGGCGTTGCCGCCGTTGTTGTCGTCGGAGCCGAGGCAGTAGTCGAGGTTGATGGCAAAGTCGCCCTTGCGGAACTGGCTCTGCGCCTGCGCGTTTTGCGAGCCGAGGATCATGGTCATGACCATGAGGGCTGCGGTAAGTAAAACCTTTTTCATGTTGTTGATGTTGAAATTGATGACAATATGAGGTTTATGTTCAAACTGTGCGAATTTACACTATATGCATGAAAAAGAGAAGTGTCACCCTCAAAAATGGGGCGACACCTCTCTTTTGAGCCCTAATCAGGTATAATGTCTTGCGCCGGGACTGGTGTATTTTAGTGTCCCAGGCATACGTATATACTTACTGACGAGGAGCGCGAGCATGGCGGTCCTCACGCGAGTGGGCTTCGGAGACGGCGATGGTACGACCGTCGAACTCAAAGCCGTCGAGCTCGCGGATGGCGTTCTGAGCAGCCTCGTCGTCGGGCATCTCGACAAAGCCGAAGCCCTTGCTACGACCGGTCATGCGGTCCGTGATGATGCGGGCCGATGTGACCTCGCCGTACTGGCTGAACAGTTCGTTGAGCTTCCCCTCTTGGGTACGGAAGTTCAACTTTGCTACAAAGATGTTCATTCTTTGAAAGATAAATTAAGAATAGGGATAGAATTATAGAAGAACGCTTCGGGGCGAGTGCCCTGCGCTATTTATTAAGGTATTATGAGCGGTAATGTCTGTATCGTGTGCCAGTCTTGTGGCTGTGCGGCGGTCACTTTGGAGGTGCGGCTGCTGAGTTTTGTTTTTAGAATATGCTCTAACTCTGCGTGTTATTATGACTGGCGAAGCTGTCTCTCAACCGCAAGTTTAAGAATTTTATTCGTAAGTTGTACAGCCTTGGGGCGAAAAAGCGGAGTGTTGAGGGCGGTTTTCTGCGCATCGTTGCCCCGTCTCTTTTTGCCAATATGTCTCTTTTCCGCGGTGGTGCGGCTGTTTTCTGCCATTGGGCGTGATATTTTGGGGCAATTGTTTTGTCATCCCAAATGAAAGGCATACTTTTGTTACCGATAAGTAACAAACAAATGGGTAACGAACGAGACCGGGAGACAACCGAGAAGCGTCTGCTGGAGACAGTGGGTCAGATGGTGGCCGACGACGGTTTTGAGAAGATTGGCATAAACGCCGTCTCCGCAAAATCGGGCGTCTCTAAGATATTGATATATCGCTACTTCGGCTCATTGGACGGCCTGATTTTCGCCTATATGCGCAAGCACGACTTTTGGCTCAACCTCTCAATGGAGTGCCCCGAGGGGGAGCAACTTCTCCCGTTCGTGAAGGCCATGTTCCGTCGGTATATTGAGCAATTGCGGACGGACCCCGTGCTGCGCAAGCTCTTCAGGTGGGAACTGACGTGCAACAATGAGCTGATTGCCCAACTGAGGGAGATGAGGGAGAAATCGGGCCTCGAAATGATACGGAAGGTGAGCCAACGGACGGGTCACACCCCGCAAGACGACGCCGTCGTGGCCACCCTCATCACAGCATCGGCTACCTACCTGGCCATGCTGAGCGACACGTGCGGCGTGTTCAACGGCATAGATCTAAGCAGCGACAGCGGTTGGGAGACCATAACCCGAGGCGTTGACGGCATTTTAGACAAGTTGTTCCAATAATAGCGGCCTCCTGTGCGGAAGCCGTGGTTTATTATACCCTATATGTTCCCAATAAGTAACATAATAACCAACATAAAGATGAAAACAAAAGCAGTGGCATTGGCCCTGATGGGGCTGATGGCATCAAGTGGCTTCTCGTCATGCGGGAAGGACTTGGTGGAGTACGAGACTGGCGACGTGAAAGTCAGTGTCGAGAAGGGCGACAAGTGGCTGCACGACTTCCCCATGTTCTTGGGCATCAAGAAAAAGAATGCGCCACAGATTGCCATTTGGATTGAAGACGTCAATGGCAACTACCTGACTACGGTCTACGCGACGTACAAGATTGCGACGCAGGGCTGGCAAGCGGCCGACGGCAACAGGCGCAAGGAGGCTCTGCCCCACTGGTGCCATTCGCGCGGCGTCGTGTACGCAGACGGGCTATATCTGCCGACGAAAGACGAGCCACTCGTGGACGGCATAACGGGTGCCACGCCCCGCTCAAGTTTCGACGTGAAGATGAAGACGGTGAAGGACTTGCGGCAATTCGTCGTCAAAGTGGAGGTGAACCACTCCACCGACTTCAACGACAGCTACCCCAAGAACGCCAAAGAGGGCGACGCCAACTATTCGGGTGGCAAAGAGGGAAGCGGACAGCCCGCCGTAATTTACAGGGCGGACGTCGATCTGGACAGCGGAAAGAACTCTTTCGAGGCCACCCTCGTGGGGCATAGCAGCCCGGACGGCAGCGACGGGGAGATTTATACCGACATGACGGGGCTGACCTCGGCATTGGAGATTGTAGGGCGAATAAAAATTACAGTACAATAATGAGAACGATACTTTTTGCGGCATTGATGCTTATCGCGACGGGCCTGTGCGCCCAAGAGACGAGGCGCATGAGCTATATGACCTCTCTCGGGACGGGTGTGGACATGAGCCGCCCATCGCATACGCCGTTTGAGTGGCAGATGGCCGCCTGCTACAATTTCAACGGTCGCCTCTCGGCAGGTGTCGGGACGGGAATCACGGTCTACGAGAAGGCCTTGTGTCCGCTCTTTGCGAGGGTGAGATACTGCTTTAGCGACACGAGGAGGCTCTCGCCTTTCGTCGAGGGGCAGGTGGGGTATGGCATAGCGTTGGCGAGCGATGCCAATGGCGGCTTCATGGTAAACCCGGCCGCCGGCGTTGCCTACAACCTTTTGTGCGGCGCCAAGCTGTTCTTGGCCGTGGGCTATGAGGGTCAGAGGCTTGAGCGTCTGCGTAAGTTCCAAAACGACATCATCTCCGCGGAGTTTGCGGAAGAGTTGAACCACAGCGTGATTGCCGTGAGGGTAGGGGTGGAGTTTGGCCGTAGGAGGTGAGGCCAAGGGGAGAGAAGGTGGCGAAACAGACAGTGAATTTTTTTAAGAATACACTTCCGCCATTTATTTCTAAATTTGGTGTTAGTTTTTACACCTCGGTGTTATTATTGTACCAATTCACATGAAAAAGGTTGTCACCTTCGGCGAGATTCTGCTCCGCCTGATGCCCCCTGGGTATCTCAAATTCTCACAGACGCGCCAATTTTGCGCCACTTTTGGCGGTTCGGAGACTAACGTGGCCGTCTCGCTTGCCCACATGGGGTTGCAAAGCGAGTTCGTCACCAAGCTGCCCGACAACGACATTGCCCGTGCCGCCGTGGCGGACTTGCGCTCGCATGGCGTCGAGACCGACCATATTGCCATAGGTGGCGAGAGGCTCGGGCTCTATTATTACGAGAGCACCTCTTCTTTCCGCGTCTCGAAAGTGGTCTACGACCGTGCTAACTCCTCATTCTCCACCTCCGTAAAGGATGATTACGATTGGGCCAACATCTTCAATGGTGCCCAATGGTTCCACTGGTCAGGAATTGGCCCCGCGCTGTCCGAAGATGCCGCGGAGGTCGTGAGGGAGGCCATTGGCGAGGCTGAGAAGAACGGCTTGACAATATCAGCCGACCTCAACTACCGTAAGAACCTGTGGAAATATGGCAAACAGCCCGATCAGGTGATGCCCGAATTGGCGCGGCATTGCGATGTCCTCTTCGGAACTGAGGGCGAATATGAGAAGACGTTCGGTGTCAAGGCCCTGCCTTTCACGCTGATGTCGGACAAGGAGACCTACGACCTCGAACCGCATAAGCAGTTCTGTCGCGAGGTAATGGCTCTCGCGCCCAAGTGCAAATATATGTTTGTGGCGCAGCGCAACGTCATCGACGCCAAGAGGCACGTCTTCCACGGCCTGCTCTACACTGCCGACGGTCGTTTCTACCAGTCGAAGGTCTACTTCATGGACAATATTGTCGACTGCGTGGGATGCGGCGACGCTTTTGCGGCGGGCATGATATACGGCCTCGGCGAGTATGGCGACGATTGCCAAAAGGTCCTCGACTACGCCACGGCCGCAGCCATACTAAAAAACACCATGGAGGGCGACTTCAACCTCTCCACGGCCGACGAGGTCAAAGCCCTGATGGGCGGCGACGGCAGCGGACGCATCTCGCGCTAAAGACGCGCGCGGTAAAAGAAAGAGGGACGGCTTGCGATGGTCGTCCCTCTTTTGCTGTAAAGCGTGGTGGCGGTTGTGGGTCTGGATAAATTCGCTTAGTCGCCCACCAGTGGAGGGTAGGGGTAGGCAAGGGAATTTGCCGCTGACACGGTTTGTGTTGCGGTCTCCTTGTCTCCGATTCCGTATATCACCCAATGTCCCTATGCGCCAATCGTTTAGCGCGTTTTATGTTCTCCTCTAACTCCTGGCGCTCAGCGTCAGGAAGCGCAAAGTCCATGAAGCGGTCGAATATGTATCCCTCGGCCAGTTTTGAGGGGTGGGTCATGTCGTCGGCGTAGAAGCGGTAGTCGCGCAGCTCGTCGGTCATGATTTCGTATGAGGGGAAATACGCTGCGTTGGATGTGTGCCGCTCCATTGTGGCCTCAATGCCCATCAAGAGTGTGGCTTTGCTAAGGGCGTTGCCATGCGCGCCGTCAGCCAGGTGGCGTATGGGGCTTACGGTGAAAATCACGTCCCGCCCCTTGACAATGTCCATGACCTTTTCAAGCGTCTCGCCGCACTCGCCCACGCTGAGCCGGAATCGGCTGAACTCATTCGCCAGGTGTTTCAGGCAGTTCGTCACGACAAACCCCGTCTCGACATGGCGGAAGCACCATGCCGTGCCAAGTGTCACGATGAGCAGCTCCGTCTTCTCCCAATGCTCATGAGCCGCCGCAAGCCTGCCGTTGACGTGGTCAAGAAACTCGTCAACCGTTTTGCGGGCGTTGCTCGTGTGATGGTTGAAGGAGCAAATGCGCCCATCGCCCGCACCAATGGCTACGCATTCATCTGCCGAGAACGGTATGCCGGCAGAAATCCGCGTGAGGGAGTTGAGCAACGACACGGGGTTGTATATCGTCCCGAGAGGGTTGACAACAGCGTCGAACCCATTGGTGACCATGGCATTGCCAATGTTTTCGGCAAAGCAGCTGCCGAGAATCAGTGTCGGCTTGTGGAGGGAGATGGCTATTTTGCTCTTGCCCGCATCGACGGGCGTATTCAGTTTCAGTGTCGTCTTGGTGGCCATGTGTTGGGGTGGGGGAGATTGGGCAAAATGAAAAAGACTCGCAACCGGAGCCTATTGCTTAGCCGATTGCGAGTCTGCGTAACTTAATGTCGTCCAGCTATCTATGCTGGCTCGGCAGTGTCTATTTCTGAGCGTAGACTTTGACCCACTCAATGTTCATGTCGGCATTGGCGATGTCGCCTTCGCCCACTACGTTCGAGCTGAGGCCAATGTACATTGGCTCTTGAGGCACGTTGGCGGTCGTTGAGTACACCTCTACGCCGTTCACGCTCCACGTCAGCTTAGAGGCCGTCCATTCGAGGGTGTAGATGTAGTAGTCGTCGGCATATTTGACGTCGTCTACTGTGGAGACCTTGCTCTGTCCGCCGTTGCTCACGCCGAGGGTGATGCCCTTGCCGAGACCGAACGTGGCGACGTTAATCTCTTGATTGCGCTCTGTGCTGAGCCATATATTGTCGGTTACGGGAGCCTTTGCGCCGTTCACCTTGACCTTGAACTCAAACTTGCCGAACTTTTGGCGGAAGCTGTCGCCCGTGTTAATCAGGGCAGCCGTAGCGTCCATTTGAGCCTTGATGAAGCCGCCCGCCATGGGCGCCCATACGTCGCCCTCGGTCTTCGAGGCGCGGGTGGATATGGTGAGGCCGTTGCTGCCTACGGTGGCGTTCTTCTCGTCGAATTTCTGACGCTCGTCGGCAAGGCTGTAGTTCACGTTGGCGGCCTTCTTGCCCCAGTAGTAGCCCGACATCCACTTCTGAGCGTCGAGGCGAGCGCCCTTGAACTCGTCGGAGAAGGTGAGCTGCCACTTGTTGACGTCGGCAATGGTGGCGGACTTGAGGTTTGCGTAATACCACTTCAGGTCCTTGCTCTTTTCGAGTTGCGCAAGCTCCTGGAGGTCCCTGAACTCCTGGCTCTCCTTGAAACGGTTCTTGTTTTCTAAGTCCTTCTTCTTGGCGAGGAAAGCCTCGGTCTTGACATATTCTTGGAGAGACTCGTACTTCTTGAGGCGGTCGGAGCCGTTGGTTTTCTTGAAGTTGGCGTAGGCAGACGAGGCGAGCATCTTGACAGCCGTCTTGACGCTTGGGTCGGACTTAAGCTGCTTGAGGCGTTTTTGTTGCTCGGGGTCTGTGGCTTTTTGGAGAGAGACGAACTCCTTGTATGCCGCGGAGTTTATGGCTTGCTCCGCCTTCTTGTCGTCGCCGGCGAGGATGAACTTGAGGTAGCCCTTGATGTCGGAACTCTTGGCAAGAGCTTTGAGCTCCTGCTCTTTCTTGTACTCCTCGGTTTGGCTGAAACGGTCGTTCTTCAGGTGGTCAACCCTGTTCTTGAAATCGGCCGATGAGGTTTTGCTCTTCAGCTCCTCGTATCTCTTGAGGTCTGCACTGTTGGCGATTTGCGTGAATCTTTCAAAGTCGGCTTTCTTTTGTGCGAGTTGAGCCTCATACTTGGCCGTTGTGGGGTACTTACCGCCCCCGAACAAAAAGCTGAATATTCCCATGGTTAAAGAATCTCAATATTTAATAATTGCGAAATTACTTAATTCCAATAGAAATGTATTCTGAATATGAGGGCAAAATTTCACCCGACGTGCAAAAATTCAAGCCTTTTCGTGAAACATTGCCCCTTTAGGTGAATTTTGAGCCGTCGCAATGGTCATGTCTTCTCTGCGAATCCGCCTGCGCAAGGTCTTGCTGACAGCCTTCCAGCTCTTCATCTGCCGATAGCCCTTGCGGATGAGCGGCACTTTGAAAAGAAGCATGACAAGCCCGACGGTGAGACACAGATAGGCCACCCATCCGTAAATCTGCTTCACGCTCATTATCATCAGCCCGCGCTCAAAAAACTCCATCTTCTCGCCAAAGCCCAAACATCCGCTGCTGAGGGCGATGTGGTCAAAGTATTCGGCATAGCGGCTAAGATAGTCCGTCATGTAATACTCCAACCCGTAGGAGTATGCCGCCGCGCCAGCCACGCCGCCCACAATCATGTGGAACATATTGAACACCGACAATCCCATGAAGAAAATCTGGAATGGCATGATGTCGTGGAGGATTACCATCAGCGGGATGCTTATTGCGGCGTAGGCAAATGAGCGAAGCATAATAAGCGGGCGCAACGTGAGGAAGTCGAACTCGGCAGAGGCGTTGGTGTAGAACATATTAAGGTATACGCCCAGCGTGAGAATCCCCAACGTGGCGAGCCTTAAAGGATTGAGGTTCAACGCCTTTAGCCAAAGGAGCGAGAAGAGGCACCACGTTATCACCCCCATGAAAGACCATAGGTCGGTAGTCGCCAGTCTATTGTGGAGGTCTTTATCGGCCTCGTGTCCGACAATATATTGGAACACAGCGATGTCGGCTTCTATTGCGAAAAGATGGGCCTGACGCCGCAATACCTTAACCGCGTGATGACTTCGGAGACGGGTATGCGCCCATCGGACTTCATCGGCGAGATGCTCTATGCCGAGGCGAGGAATATGTTGGCCTCGGGGCGCATGGCTGTTCAAGATGTGGCAATACGCCTGGGATTCTCGGACAAATCGTCGTTTGGCAAGTTTTTCAAGCGTTGCTCGGGGATGTCGCCAAGCTGTTTTGCCAAGGAGAGCAACGGCCACGGGTGGTGATGTTTGCTGATTTACGGGAAAGAGTGGACAAGCATCGATTATTTTGCATACCTTAGAAAAATTTTAAAAATCAACAGATAATCATGAAGAAATCTCTATTGGCACTGACGGCCTTGTCCATGGCGGTCGTCTCGTGCAAACACATTCCCCGCGACGCGCCCGAGAGGTTCATCCAAGTGGACCAGTGCGGCTATACCCCCGAGGGCGAGAAGATGGCCCTGCTGAGCGTCCCGGGCAAGAGCTTCGCCATTGTGGACGAGCAGTCCAACGTGGTCTTCGAGGGCGAGGTGTCGGCTCCTCAGTATTGGGCGGATGCGGGCGATACCGTCCGACAAATCGTCTTCACCGATGTCAAGACCCCTGGCAATTATAAGATCGTGGTCGACGGCAATATGGAGTCTTACGCCTTCACCATTGGCGACGGTGTCTACACTGACGCCCTCCGTGCCGCCGTCAAGGCCCTCTACTACAACCGTGCCTCGATGGCCATCGACAAGGCTCACGGCGGCAAGTGGGCTCGTCCCGCAGGACATCCCGACACGTGCATCCTTGTCCACAAGTCCGCCGCGTCCGAGGCGCGTCCTGAGGGCACCGTCCTCTCCTCGCCCGGCGGATGGTACGACGCTGGCGACTACAACAAGTACATTGTCAACAGCTCCATCACCACCTACACGCTCATGCTCGCCGCAAAGATGTACCCCGAGGTGGCGCAGTCTCTCAATGTCGGAATCCCCGAGAGCGGAAACGGCCTCCCCGACCTTGTCAATGAGACGCTCTACAACCTGCGCTGGATGCTCACCATGCAAGACCCCAACGACGGCGGCGTATATCATAAGCTGACGACGCTCTCCTTCGAGGGCTTCATCATGCCCGCCGACTGCCAAGGCACGCGTTATGTCGTTGCCAAGGGTACGGCGGCGGCTCTCGACCTGGCGGCCACGGCGGCTTTCGCGGCTCGCTCCCTTCCTCTCGTCTCTGAGGCTCTCAATCCATTGGCGGACAGCTGCCGCACCGTGGCTCTGAACGCCTACGCATGGGCGGAGAAGAACCCCAATGTCGAGTTCAAGAATCCTGAGGACGTTTCGACGGGCGAATATGGCGACTCCAAGCTGGACGACGAATGGCTCTGGGCTTCTACCGAGATGTATCTCACTTTTGGCGAGGAAAAATATGCCGACGAGGCGCAGAAGCACAAGGGCAACTACGGCGTTCCCGCATGGGGCGATGTCGGGATGTTGGCCTACTTCTCAATGCTTGCCGAGGACTGCTGCCTGCCCGGATTCGATGCCTTGGCCCATGTCTCTGCCGTTGCCGACACGCTCTTGGACATCGAGGCAAAGTCGCCCGTCAAGCTGAGCCTCGGTTTCTACGATTGGGGCAGCAACTCCTCGGTTGTCAATGAGTCCGTCACAAAGCTCGTCCTCGCGTCGGCGTGTGCCGAGAAGGCCAGTGCCCTCAAGGCCTCCGTAGCCAACGACCTCCATTACATCTTCGGCCGCAATGCCGTCGGCTACTCTTTCGTCACGGGCATCGGCTCTCGTCCCCCAATGAACATCCACCATCGTCCCTCTTCGGCTGACAGAATCGACGAGCCTGTCCCCGGTTTCTTGGTCGGCGGTCCTAACACTATTCAGCCCAACGATTGCGGAGTCAGCACACGTAGTCAGTACCCCGCCGCCGCGTATGGCGACCAGGAGTGCAGCTACTCAACGAACGAGATTGCCATAAATTGGAACGCGCCACTCATCTTCGCCCTCATGGGTGTGGCTGAGTAGGTCATCCAGTACGGCACACATAAAACGCAACACGCCGCCGCAGGAGATCTCCTGCGGCGGCGTGTCTTCTTAGTTTAACAGCTTAATTCTCAGGCTTCAAGAAGGTGTCGAAATACCTCTTGATGTAGCCTATCAGGTGAGTGCGGTCGTGACCTGAGACGTTGTGCGGATGGTTGGGATAGACCGAGTAGTCGATGTATTTGCCGGCCTCAATGGCACTGTTCAGCAGGGCT
>JALEMI010000101.1 GCA_022768325.1 Bacteroidales bacterium | reverse complement strand
AGCTGATGAGGATGTCCTTATTGGCCTCAGTCCCGAAGAGCTTCTTGAAAGCAAAGTCGGTGTACAGGTTTATGTATTTGCTTATCGCTATCCCGCTTACACACATGGCGTTAAGTGATTATGTGATATTCACAAAGATACGGAAAAAGAAAACCTTGGCGGAGGTGTCTGCCACGGTCAATGGAGATGGGCGACATAGGGGTTATAGCCCCTCAGTAACCTTGATATGCTGTTGGATGGTGGCGACTATGCTGTCGTGATCCATGTGGCAGAGCTTGTATAGCTCGGGCACGGAGCCGTGGGCAATGAACTGGTCGGGGACACCGATGCGGATGACATTGCCGCGGAAGCCGTGGTCGTGGGCTAACTCCTCGATGGCGGAGCCTACCCCACCCTCTCGCGCGCCGTCCTCGATTGTGACGATGAGACGGCAAGAGTTGATGGCCTCGGAGACGAGGTCCTCGTCGATGGGCTTGGCGAAGCGGAGGTCATAGTGCGCGGCGGAGATGCCGAGGCTGGCGAGGGTATCGGCCACTTGGGCGGCCATGATGCCGATAGGGCCGAGCGAAAGGAGGGCGACATCGGATCCTTGGCGGAGGCGACGGCCACGACCAATGGGGATGGGCGACATGGGGGTGCGCCAATCGATGGTAGAACCCTCGCCACGCGGATACCTTATTACTATGGGGCCAGAATTGGGGAGCTGAGCCGTGTACATCATATCGCGGAGCTGAGGCTCGTCGATGGGGCTCATTATGATGAGATTGGGGATGGGGCGGAGCATGGCGATGTCGAACACCCCGTGGTGGGTGGCACCATCGGCACCTACGAGGCCCGCCCTGTCGAAACAGAAGACGACATTGAGATTTTGGAGCGCGACATCGTGAACCACCTGGTCGAAAGCGCGTTGGGCAAAAGTGCTGTAAATATTGCAGAAGGGGATGTAGCCCGAAATGGCGAGACCGGCGGCAAAGGTGACAGCGTGTTGCTCGGCAATGCCGACATCGAAACAGCGATCAGGCATCTCGCGCATCATGATGTTGAGAGAGCATCCCGAGGGCATGGCGGGCGTTATCCCGAGAATCTTATCGTTCTGGCGGGCGAGTTCGAGAACCGTCTCACCGAAGACGTCTTGAAAGCGGGGCGGGTGAGGGGTGCTTGACGGTGGCGAGAGAGGCTCACCCGTCTCGGGGTCGAAGCTCTTGCCGACGGCGTGCCACTTTGTGGGGTCCTGCTCCGCCGCTTTGAAGCCCTTCCCCTTGACCGTGATGACGTGAAGCATCTTCGGGCCACGAATCCTCTTCAGGTCCCGAAGAATTGAGACGAGATACTTGACATCGTGACCGTCTGTCGGGCCGAAGTATCTGATATTCAGTCCCTCGAACATATTCGTCTGATGATTGACGAGGTTCTTGAAGCTGTTGTTGAGCTTGGTGAGGAAACTGTTCTTGCCTGTGGCGGAGTCGTTCTTGCGGTCGAGGTATTGGGAAATCTTGTTTCGGAGGCGATTGTAGAGGCCGGAGGTTGAGATGTCGAGAAGGTATTGGCTCATGCCGCCCGTCACCTTGTCGATGGCCATGTTGTTGTCATTGAGAATGACAAGCATATCGGGACTTGCGGAGGCCATGTTATTGAGAGCCTCGAAAGCCTCGCCGCCCGTCAGTGCGCCGTCGCCAATGACCGCGACAACGTGCCTATCCTTCTCGCCGCTGAGCCTTGCGGCAATGGCCATGCCGAGAGCTGCGGAGATGGACGTGGAGGAGTGACCGACACCAAAGGCATCGTACTCACTCTCGAAAATATTTGGGAAACCGCTGATACCGTTGAGCTTGCGGTTGGTGTGGAACGCCTCGCGCCGGCCTGTGAGAATCTTGTGGCCGTAGGCTTGATGGCCTACATCCCAGACGAGCTTATCGTAGGGCGTATCGAATACGTAGTGAATGGCAACGGTCAGCTCGACGACACCGAGCGAAGCGGCAAAGTGGCCAGGGGCATGGCTCATCTGCTCAATGATAAAGTGACGCAACTCGTCGCACAGCTGCGGGAGCTGACTCACGTCGAGCTTTTTCAGGTCCGCCGGGGTTTTTATCGTCTTGAGCAGTTCTTCGGCCATTACTTACTTCGGGAGGTGAAGGAAAGGATTGGGACTAAAAATCGGGTGCAAAGGTAGCACTTTTTATTGGTGGCTATTCACAGGCAAGCAATGCAAAAGGCATCGCGACGCTTGGGTGTAAGCCTTTGCGCGTCGCGATGCCTGTATGTGAGATGCTTGGAGAATATCCAACGTTTTTAGTCGACGATAACCTTTGTTGTCGTGCCGTCGACTGTGACGACATAGACGCCTTGCTCGATGGGGATGGAGCGGCGGGTGGTAGACACCATTATTACGCCTGCGGCATTGTAGACCTGCGCCTCGCCTTGTGCGCCCTCGATTTTGATGTGGCCGTGAGTGCCGTAGACGGTGACGTTGGAAGGAGCGTCGGCGTTGGAAGACCAGACTACGCGGAGAGACTTGCCGGACTGTGGTTTGAGGGCGTCTTCCGTTGCGCCAGAGACCTCGTAGGTCTTAGTACCTGACGTTACACGGGCGGGAATGGAGAGAGTGCCCTCGTATGGCACATTCTCTTGTGGCTCTGTGACTTGCGCCGTGCCGTCGGCCGTCAGCTCGTAGGAAATGCCGCCTACGACGAAGCGGTCCATCTCGACGATATTGCGGAAATTGGACCATACGGAAGCAGCGCGATAGAGAGGCGCGGTGCCTGCGGGGACGTAGAGCGTGGCCGTCTCGTAGACGGAGGGCATGAAGTCGGACTCGTCAATTGCGAAAGGGCGTTGCGTCATGACGACAACAGAATCGAGCGACTCGACCCTTTGGAAGACGCTGTCGGCCATGGAAATCATTGTGGAGGGGAAGAAGAAGGAGCGCAGCCCATTGCAACCGAGGTAGGCGTATTTGCCGATTGTCCTGATTGTGGCGGGGAGGGCGGCATCGGTGAGGTCGGTTACATGGTTGAAGGCACTGCGACCGATGGCCGTGACGGATGCGGGAATGACGGAGGCCTTGGAGCCGGCGACGAGAGTGTTGGTCTTGGCCTCAATTATGGCGTTGCAATCGTTGCGGCTGTCGTAGACCTTGTTGGCGGGATCGACCGTGATGCGGGTCACCTGGGTATTGTAGGCGAAGGGGTTTTGTTGGCTTATGGAGCTGATGGAGGCGGAGAGATTAATCTCCGTCATGTTGGGATTTTGGCAGAAAGCCACTGCGCTGATTGTGGTGACGCTCTTGGGGAGATAGTAATTCGTGATGCCCGTGCGGCAGAAGACGTAATCCTCGATGACAGTGAGACTTGACGGCTCCTCGAAAGTCACGTTGGCGAGCGACTCGCAGAGTTGGAAACAGTACTTACCGATGGACTCCACGGAAGCGGGGATGTCGATGGACTTAAGGTTCTTGCAGGCGAGGAACGCATGGCGACCGATGGTGCGGAGGCGGGAGGGACGCGCGATGTTGACACTCTCCAGCTTATAGCAAGCGACAAACGCGTTCATGTCAATCAGCTCGACAGACGACGGGATGGAGACGGACACCAAGTCGCGGCTTGAAGAGAATGCGCTTACACCGATGGCGTTGACGGTGTAGGTCTTACCCTCGTAGACTACCGAGGAGGGGATTACGACATCGCCCGCATAGGTATCGCCCGCGCATTGGCACTTACCTTTATAAGTTACCGTTGCGGAAGAAGTGGCGGCGTCGAAATCGTAATAGATGCCGTCGACGGCGGTATCGGAAGCGAGGGCAGCCGGCAGGAAAGCGAGCGCGGCTGAAGCTGAGGCGAATATTCTTTTGAGCAAACTATTCATAGGGAAGCGTTGATTACGTAAGTTGACCTTGATTGTTTTACGACGTTGCGGTTTGAAAGTTCCGCAGGTCAGTCATTAATCTCACGGTCGTGGAAGCCGATGAGATAGAGAATGGTATCGAGGCCATTGAGCGAAATGGCGTGTTGCGCCGTGGCTTTGACCTTTGGCTTGGCGTGGAAAGCAATTCCGAGGCCGGCCTCTTGAATCATTGGGAGATCGTTGGCACCGTCGCCTACTGCGATGCACTGCTGGAGGTGAATGTCCTCCTTAAAAGCGAGGAGCTTAAGGAGTTCGGCCTTCTTGGCACCGTCGACAATGTCGCCGACGTGGCGGCCTGTGAGCTTACCGTCCTTGACCTCAAGCTCGTTGGCGAAGACGTAGTCGATGTCGAGTTTTTGCTTAAGGTAATTGCCGAAGTAGGTGAAGCCGCCTGAGAGGATGGCTGTCTTGTAGCCGCTCTTTTTGAGCGTCTTGAAGAGCCTCTCGGCCCCGTCGGTGAGGGGGAGGGAGTCGGCAATCTCCTTCATTACGGACACGTCGAGACCTTTGAGGAGGGCTATTCTGCGCTCGAAGCTCTGCTTGAAATCAATCTCGCCCCTCATGGCAGAGGCGGTAATGGCGGCCACCTCGTCGTAGACCCCGGCTCGCCTTGCGAGTTCGTCGATGACCTCGGTCTGGATGATTGTGGAATCCATATCGAGGCAGACGAGGCGGCGATTGCGTCGGAAGATGTTATCGGCTTGGAAAGCGATGTCGACATCGCATTGCTTAGAAATCTCGATAAAATCGGTCTTCAGCTTATTCTTGTCGGCGGGCGTACCGCGGACGGAGAACTCGACGACGCTGAGGTCGTTGGCATCCTTGGCATCGTTGAGCGGGCGGCGGCCTGTGAGACGGACAATCTTGTCGATATTGAGCCCTTGCTCGCAGACGATGCGCGTGACCTCGGCAATGTGGCGGCCGTCGAGCTTATGGGCCATCAGGGTTATGATGTTCCTTGCCTTACCTTGTTGGGAGACCCAGACATCGTAATCTTCGCGGGGAATGGGGCGGAACTTGATGGTGAGGCCGATATTATAGGCCGTGAAGAGGAGGTCTTTGAGGATGGACGACGAATCTTCGGCCTTATCGGTCATGCGGATGAGGAGGCCGAGGCTGAGGTCGTTGTGGATGACGGACTGTCCGATGTCGAGAATCTCGACTTTGTGGGCGGAGAGGACCTTGGAGATTTGCGAAGTGAGACCGGGGCGGTCGGTACCTTGCAAATTGATGAGAATTAGTTCGCTCTGGTCGGTCATCGTGATAACTTGGTTTGCGCAATTTCACCCGCCAAGGTGAGGGTGAAGACGACGGGGCCGTCGTTTCCACGACCGAGAGCGGGAATAGAGGCAGAGGGTATTTTTGAAGATTTGATTTCCTTACCGTCGGAGAGGGAGAAGATGCGGGTGAGCCTTTCCGTCGCGTCGTAGAAGGCTACGAGGTCGTCGAGGGAGGAGAGGCCATCGAGTGAATGGAGCTTGGTGGGCCACTGCGTCACGAGTTTGGGTGACGAACCGGCGATGTCGAAAATGGCGGCACTATGAGGACCAGCGACGATGTAGAGATTGCCCGCAAGAGGCCGGGCGATATGATTCTCGCCGATGCTGTCGGTCTTGGTGGTCATGATTGAGCCGTCGGATGGGGCTATTCGGACGAGCGAGCCGTCGGTTGTCGTCGTGACGAAATATGTGCCATCCTTGGAGACCGTCATTTGGGAATTGTGGCCTGGGGCGAGCGGTTGCGTCGAGAGACGCTTTGCTCCGCGCCGGTCGGCGAAATAGTAGGCGTACTTGTCGTTGAAGACGATGAAATCCTTGCCGCCGCAGACGAGATGGCGGACGACATCGGAGAGCTGCGCCTCGGTCTTGAGGGGTTGCCAACCATCGACGGGACGGGCATCGGGGCCGAAGAGGTCGGGGCCATTCTTGCATCCGACAAAAAACCTGAGGGGGCTACCGTCGGAATAGGAGGCTGGGAATGCACCCGAGACGGAGGGGGAAGAGAGCGATATGGGGAAAGAGCCGACATCGTTGCCGAGGCGGTCGATGATATAGAGCGACTTAGACGTTGTGAAAAGGTATTGGAGCTTGCCGTTGCCGTAGAAATCGACTTGGGACACAGGGCCGACAATCTTGCCGTCGATGGGCCTCTTCCAGAGAAGCATACCGTCGGCACCAATCAGGCAAAGGACATTATCGGCATCTTGCGCGAGGCACTCGGAGAGCCTGGAATAGTGGTTATCGACAGCCCAGATGGGGCCTGCGGTGGTGGTATCGAGCCGCGTCTGCCAAGAGAAGGAGGAGGAGACGGCTTGCTTTTGAGCCTTGCGGGCCTCGGCAAAAATGGAGATGTAGGGGAGGCGGCCGGCGATGGTCAGCTGCGAGGAAATGGCGGAGAAAGCGGCGCCGCCCGGACGTGAGGTGGTGCGGAAACGGGCGCAATCGGAGCTGAAACGTTGGCGGAGATTGGCGTAGGCGGGGTCGGAATCGAGGGTATTGCCGACGGCATAGTCGGCGAGGACGCGTCGGAGGACAGCCATATCGTCGGCGAGGACTATGGCATCCTCGTATCGGAAGAAGAGCTTCGCGGGGATGGGCCTGCCGTTGAAAATATTGTTGAGGAAAAAGAGATTGTCGGAATCGGAGAAACCCGCGTAGACGGGTATTGAGACATTGCTAACCTGCTGGGCATCGGCGCGTCGGGCTATTACGCCCTCTGGCACTGCACTCTTGCCTGGGGCAATCTCGCCTATTGCGATGGGGGACGCACCGCCGTGCATGGCTGTGAGAGCTTGGGCGAGAGTGGCTTGCGCCATGGTCCCGCCACGGGTATCGACGACGAGGAAAGCCGTCTCGCGAGGGCGGGTGACATCGTATTGGCAGAGAGCCAGCTCGGCGGAAAAGACTTGGGAGAGCATGGCCTCGACATCGACACCCGCCTGCCGGAAAATCTCGGATTGCGCAGTGCGGTAGGACGCGCCGGCGGTATCGGAATTAAGGAAAGAGGAGAAAGCAGAGGAGGAGAGACCTCGCGGACCGGGGCCAATCTGCTCAACGGATTGGACACCGCGGGGGATGCGCCTGGAGATGTTTATTGGCTCGGAGTTCTCGCGGGCGGCAAGGATGTCGAGAGACGGGTGTGGCGCGACGATGAAGCCATCGGCAGAGAGGCCATCGGGCGTGGGAGTGTAGTCGAGGGCAATCCAATCGGCACTATTGGCGACGACGCGGACTGTGTTTATGAAACGGCCTGTCTTCTGAGCCAGGGATTGGTCGGCCTTGCGGAAGATGCGCTCATTGCAGAAGACGGAGGCTGGCGCATTGGCGGTGATGGTCCTCTCGATTGTCGCGAAGGTAGGGTCGTCGCGGAGCGTAGTGACATCGTCACGTCCGAAAGAGAGGAGGAGATTGGGAGTTGTGGAGGCGAAGAGACATCCGCCACCTGCGGCCATGAAGAGAGGCTCGCGGAACCCTTTCTGTCGGAGGAGGAAAAGCCCGTGACCGTTGACTGACGTGTCGGAGACCTCCACCCCGTCTTGGCTTCGGAGCTGGCTCATGGCCTTGTGCCACTCCATTCGGTTGACGAGGGGGAAAGAGGCCGCAAGTTGGGACATTGAGCCGTCGGCGGAGAGGGAATATGAGACGTAGAGATCTCGCTCTTGGAGGGCGGGCTTGGCTATTACGCCATTGCCGAAGAGGGTATCGATACGCGCGGCGAGAGCCAGGACATTGTCGCCACCGAGGACGTTGCGGAGTTCGGACGAATAGACTACGGAGTCGAGGAGCTGCCCTAAGCGGACGCGGTCTCCGAGGCGGACGACGAGCGCGGCATCGGCTGGCAGGCACCTCATTGGCGACGGGGCCTTATACCTCTTATTGAGACCAATCCATACGGCCGTTGCGGCCACGATGAGTACGAGAGCCATTACGGCTGCCGTCCACAATATTCGTTTTGCCGAAACGGTCATGGTGACAAGAATTTGACAGGGATTTTTTACTTCTTAGCTCCTTTTGGAGACAAAAGCGCTTTCAGAATGGAGAAAAGCGTGTAGAGGAGAATGGTGAGGCTTATTCCGCCCAAGCCGAGGAAAATGATGCTGACAACCGCAACGACAAGGAGCGCGACGCGGAGCTCATTGCCTGCCCACGTGAAGTGCTTCACCTTGAGCGAGAACATAGGAATCTCGCTTACGAGGAGGGCGCAGAATATGGCGACAAGAATGAGGGTTGTGGCGGGAGTAAGGATTTGGCAGAAATAGTTGGTATGCTCGGGAAGCATCCAGAAGAGGGACGCCGTGAAGAGACCCGTGGCAGTGGTGGTGAGGCCGAGGAAACTCTCGGTCTGACGGGTATCGATATTAAACTTGGCGAGACGAAGCCCAGCGAAGACGGCCAGAAAGAGAGGCGCGGCGACGAGGGCCACTTGCCATCCCTCCATCTTTTCGAGTGGAGTGGTGAGGCTGCCCGTGAGGAGCAGACGCATATACGTGGAATAGATGGCGGCGGGAGCGAGACCGAAAGAGATGTTATCGGCGAGCGAATCGAGTTCCTTGCCCATAGGGCCACTCACGCCAAGCGCACGGGCAGCGAAGCCGTCGAAGAAATCGAACACGGCGCCCGAGATGATGAAAACGGCCGCCAATTGGAAATGCCCCTCGAAAGCGCAGAGCGTGGCAATGACACCGCAGAGGAGGTTGAGGGAGGTTATAGTGTTGGGAATGTAGGGTTTTACGGAGAAAGCCATTTTAGGGATTAGGCGTTAAAAGATTGAATAGGACAAAATTAGCTAAATTATCAGAAAGGCAGAAGAGGAGACCTTGTGACCTCGAGGGCGAGGATTGACGTATCGTCGAAAGTCATGTCGTTGGACCTTGTTTTCTCGGCGAGGAGGGACAAGTTGTCCATTAGGGGCTCCACGTCCGTTGCGGAGCGGATGATTTTGAGGACCTCGGGGAGATGAGTGCCGACCGTTCCGCCGTTATTGACCTCGACGAGGCCGTCGGTGTAGGCCACGATGATGTCGCCCTTGGAGAGCTTGGTCTTGCCGACCTCGACACCTGGGAGGTCTTCGAGCATCCCGAGACCCATGCAACCCGCGTTCAGCTCGTACATCTTATCGCCACTCTTCACGACGGGGGGCTGGTGGCCCGCATTGACGTAGGTGAGACGACCAGTGATATTGTTATATCGGCCGATGAAACAGGTGATGAACTTCTCTCCCGCGGCATTTTGGCTCACACGCGCATTGAGGTCGTTGATGAGGTGCTTTAGGTTTACACGCGCCGTGAAGAGAGAGCGAATCATGGACTGGAAATTGGACATGAGGAGCGCGGCGGCGATACCCTTGCCCGACACGTCGGCGATGCAGAAGCCCACATTATGGGAATCGAGGGGGAGGACATCGAAGTAGTCGCCACCGACCTCGTCGTGAGGATGGTAATAGGAGAGGGCCTTTGTGCTGCGCGACTGATGGAGCTGCTCGCTATTGGGGATGAGGCTGGACTGGATGCGCGAGGCGAGAGCCAGCTCTTGTCGGAGCCTCTCTTGCTTGAGGAGTCTGGCGTGCATCTTTTTGTTCTCGATGAAAACGATGATGATGTTGGCCAGGATCTGAATGAACTTGAGGTGTCGGATTGTGGGGCTGATTCCGTCGGCCTCCTCGGTATCGCCAACGAGGACATAGCCCATGACCTTGTGATTGTGGCTAAGTGGGATTATGGCGTCGAAGCAGTTGAGCGAGGGTGTGTCGACCATTCCGAGGCTTGTCACGGTCTTGACGCTCATGAGGTCTCGCGCGATGTCGATTGCGTCGCGTTGCACGTCGGAGACATTGGACTTAAGGAGACACCTCCAGCGGCCTGAATCGAGAGTGAAGACGAGAATCTTGCCGACGCCGAGCTGGTCTTTGAGGAGGGTCTCGAACTCAGCCATGAGGTCCTCGACGGAGCTGTCCTCGTTGACGGTTTGCGCGACATCGAGGAGCAGATTCATCTTCTCTTTATAAAGTCTGACGACGTTTCGGTCGTTTGCCATTTGTCTCGGAATTATGGGAGGAAGAGCGTGACGTTGTCGTATTAAGAAAAAGCCGCGGGCGAGTTGCGCCCGCGGCTAAATGTTTTGCCATTGCTGCCCGAGCATTTGGGCAACGAGGGGGAATTATTTAACGCGCTCGACGTAGGAGCGGTCGCGAGTATCGACCTTAATCTTGTCGCCCTGGTTGACGAAGAGGGGGACCATGATGGTGGCGCCGGTCTCGATGGTAGCGGGCTTAAGAGAGGTGGTGGAAGAGGTATCGCCGCGGACACCTGGCTCGGTGTAGGTGATCTCGAAAGACATGAAAGGAGGGAGCTCAGCCGTGAGGACGGTCTCGGTCTCAGCGTGAACGACAACCTCGATGCTCTCGCCTTCCTTCATGAGGTCGGCGTTGGGGATTTGGCTTTCTTCCATGACGATTTCCTCGTAGGTCTCGGAGTTCATGAGGTGGTAGCCCTGTGTGTCCTTGTATGTGAACTGGTATTGGCGATGCTCGACGCGAGCCTCGTTGATCTTGACACCGGAGTTGAAGGTGTTGTCGATAACCTTACCCGTCTTAACGTTTTTGAGGGTGGTGCGGACGAAAGCGGGGCCTTTGCCTGGCTTGACGTGGAGGAATTTTACGATGTAGTACAACTGGTCGTTGTACTCGATGCACATACCGTTTCGGAAGTCTGCAGTAGTTGCCATATTATGATTTGCTCTTTATCTATAATAATTACAGAATCGGCGGCAAAGCTATAAAAAGCAAATGGAAATTGCAAGGTTTTAATGGGTTACCGGGAGGGGGGGCATCCGTTGCGAGCTTAGGCTTGGCGGACCCGATGTGCACTCCTGCCGGGCGGACCCGATGGCTCTACGGCCTGGCACACCCGCTGCGCGTGTGTAAACGCAGGGAAATGAGGAGACCCGCACACGTTATTACGGACTGGCACACCCGCTGCGCGGGTGTACTCGGTTGCTGAGGTATGGACCTGCGGGCCAGTACGGGGTTGGGGACTGGGGGGCGGCGAAAAGGGAAAGGACGGCTTGTGGCCGTCCTTTATATTACGTATGCGCTATTGGGAAAACGTTAGTTGTCGAGGTCGAGATTGTCGCGTTTTTCTTGGACAAAGCGGGGCGTTGCGGGCGGCGGGGCTATGCGGAGTAGGCCATCTCCGCGAGTTTGTCGTGGAGGCGTTTGGACTCATGGCTGAACGTGAAGTAGGTAAGGCCTCCGGACACTACGCCGCCCAGCAGAGGCACAATCTTGCTGACCGACTTGCTGAAAGAGCCTTTGGTTACATTTATGCCGATTTTCTTGGCAACTTCCTTTACGACAGGGTAATACCACGTCTTTGTCAACGCCTTGTAAGCTATTTGCTTGGCCACCTTTTTTGAGAGTTCTTGCGAGATTCGCTTTATCACCCCGTTTGCGACCGTGACGCCCATCATTACACCGATGAACATTGTGAGAATGCTTTGCGCGAACTCGTTCAGATTTCCGTTCTCATCGCATAAATCGGGAAAGCCGTAGATGTATGCCAGTTTTTGCGCCAAGACGAGCGTGTGCCAGAAATACTGCGTGACATCGGCGGGGATTGTCGCAAGAATTGCGAAACCGCCGGGCAGACCCGACGCGAAAGAGAGGGCCGACACCTTTATGAGGTGATTGTTGATACAATTCTCGGCCAGACTGTTCAAGACAGACCGGGGCAACACCTTTACCGGGTTTTCGATAGCCTGATTGAGCAACTCCGGCTTGCAATACTGCCGAAGATTGGACCTCAGGAATTCGCGACGGTTGAC
>JALEMI010000119.1 GCA_022768325.1 Bacteroidales bacterium | reverse complement strand
TTTTTTTGATGGCTTCTTCTTTCTTATCCACCATCCATAATATTATCTGACATGATTTTCCGTAGCTCATCGTCCTTTAATATAAGGTGGATGTCGTAGGATAGGCTTAGCTTTCAAGAAACGTATTGTATTCAATGAACGGGACGTATGGAAGAGGTATTGATCTTTAAGTCTTCCCGGTTTTAGACGTCTGATTAGTTCCGTAAAACCTATTTCTCCGGACTCGAATCTACGTATCGCATCATTGAGTGCACCATCTGCAACAGGACCGTTTACAATATCATACTTATGAGTGAAGCCGCTCTTCCGCTGTTTTTCACAATGAAATCCGCCCAAATCTTGTCTGGTTTATTGAATTCTAATCTATTGAGGTTTTTTGCTGCACGTTCGTCGAAATCGTATTCGTTGACGTAGCCAATAGGTGACTTATTCCCTGTGCTTTTTTTCACCCAATTTGTGGCCTGCTCTTTAGATGATGTAGTGTAGAAGCCTTTTCCGAAATCAAGCCTTCTATTCGGTGTCAAGATTCTTGGTCTTTCTACCTTTTGTGTACTACCGTGATATAACTTCATTTTCTTCTGTTGATTTTTCGTTTGATACATATTCGTCAATATCCTCGATGAGAAATACGTCTCCTAAGGTATTAAGGGGGTTGTAACACTCAATCAAATATTGGATTACTCCGTAACGTTTGAAGTAATCGAATGTCTCTACGCCAGTAATACCCTTTGCGCGAGCATACTCCTCGATGCTGGTTGCGACGAATTTACTTATCGCCTTCTCGTTTTTTTTTCATTAGATTAAATTTAAAAATTAATATATCCTTTGCACGTAACGGCCGGATTTTTGTTCAGAATAAATACACTTGCAAGGCAAAAAGCTGCCATTCCGCCTCCCGTTACTACCAAGAGACATCATATTCCCTGGTTCTCCGATTGTCAGACGTTCAGCGACTTCGCCATTATGTCAATGCATTTCTTCTTTGTTCCATGTCGGGATGCACGTAGAGGTTCAACGTCGTGGCGATGTTCGTTTGTCCAAGTGTCGAGCTGACCGTCTTGTCGTCGCATTGGCTCTCAATACACCGCGTCGCAAAAGTGTGGCGTAACCCGTGAAACACTATACGAAGGATTCCGATGCCTTTCTGCAGGTGGGTGAAATTCTCACGATGCGCCCTCTGGTCGGTCGCAATGTCTTTTTCCCCGACAACGTATTTGCCCTGCAACCTCGCCCAATGCCCTGTACAGAATTTAGCGCTGTCGTTATTCCTGTTGTTTTCGGGGTGGGCTTTTCTCCATGATGTTTGAGCAACTTGCGCTACACACATTCCCTCCCCATTTTTCTGCCCCTCATCTCCCTTTTTCCGTATATTTGTAACCACACAAAACCCCGAATCTCACCCAAAAAATGATAAATACCGACACCGAGAAGCCGCTTCTCATGATAACCAACGACGACGGCGTCGCCGCGCCAGGAATCAAGGTCCTGACCAATGTCGCCCTCCGCTACGCCGATGTCGTCGTCGTCGCGCCCGATGGAAGCAATTCCGGAAAGAGCCACTCCTTCACGGTCATGGACGAACTCCGTGTCCGCAAGTGCACAGGCTTCGGCAAGGCCACCTGCTACGCCGTCAAAGGCACGCCCGTCGATTGCGCCAAGCTCGGCTTCTACGGTCTCGTCCCCCGTCGTCCCGCCGCCGTCCTCTCGGGCATCAACCACGGCAGCAACACCGCCATCAGCGTCCACTATTCCGGGACGCTCGGTGCCGCCCGCGAGGCCGCCATGATGGGTGTCCCGGGCATCGGCTTCTCCTTCGCCAACAGCGACGAGAACGCCGACATGACAGAGGCCGCCCGTGTGGCCGATGCCGTCATCGACGCCTTCTTCCGAGGCCAGTTGCCCAAGTCCAATTTCCTCAGCGTCAATATCCCACGAGGCGATGTCAAGGGTATCCGCATGACGCGCATGGCCATGGGCCGATGGGTCGAGAAGCCCATCCATTTCCGCTCCCCAGTGGGGCAGGATCTCTATTGGCTCGACGGCTCGTTTCACGATTTCGACAAGGATGCCAATGACACCGACGAGGCAGCTATTGCCCAAGGCTGGGCCGCCATCACGCCTTTCATGATCGATGTCACGGACTACGATGTCTTAGAGTCCGACCCCGATTTCCACATTAATCTTTAGCTTTATGACTATCGACAAGACATGGGTGGGCTTCGTCTTTGGCCTTGTCATGCCCATCATCACGACGCTCCTTTTCTTCAAATTCGCCTACCACGGCCGTTTGCCTTTCTTCGATTTCCTTGCGCAAATGATGGAGATTCGCGGCGTGGGTATGTTGTTGGCAGTCAGCTGTTTGCCCAATCTCGCGGTCTTCACGCTCTTTGCCTATACCGACCGCCTCAAGGTCTCTCGTGGCCTGTTCCTTTCGACGCTTATCTATGCTTTCGCCATTGTCATCGTCAAGTTCGTTTTCTAATTAATGAAGTACTATATCATCGCGGGCGAGCCGTCGGGCGACCTTCACGGCTCAAATCTCATGAAGGCCCTCATTGCAGAAGATTCTGATGCCCAATTCCGTTTCTGGGGCGGCGACCTAATGGCGGCCGTCGGAGGGACGCTCGTAAGGCATTATCGCGATACGGCCGTCATGGGCATCTGGGATGTCCTCACTCATCTCGGCAAGATTCAGAAGAATTTCTCCCTCTGCCGCAAGGATATTTCCGAAAACCGCCCCGATGTCCTTATCCTCATCGACTATCCGGGCTTCAACCTCCCCATTGCCCAATGGGCGCATAAGCGAGGCATCAAGGTCTTCTATTACATCTCCCCAAAGGTCTGGGCTTCAAAGGAGTACCGCATCAAGAAGATGCGCATCTGCATCGATAGGCTCTATTCCATCATGCCTTTCGAGCCACGATATTTCCAAAGCCGCAATTTCCCCAATGTCTTCTATTGCGGCAATCCCGTCATGGATGCCATCGCCCAACGCCCCCATGCCGACGAGTCCGAGCCTGATTTCCGCACCCGATGCGGTCTCTCCCCAAAGCCCATCATCGCCCTCCTCCCGGGCAGCCGCGTTGCCGAGCTTAAGTACAATCTCCCCGAGATGATGCGGCTTACCCGCGAGTTCCCCGACCATCAGTTTGTCATTGCCGGCGCACCCTCTTTCAAAGCCGCCGATTACGATAAGTTCCTCGCCGGCTACGACGTAAAGGTCTTGTTTGGCGAGACTTACGAGCTTCTCCGTTTCGCCAAGGCGGCCGTCGTCACTTCGGGTACGGCTACGCTGGAGACAGCCCTTTTCCGATGCCCACAAATCGTGATGTACCTCATGTGGGGTGGGGGATTCAGCGATTGGATTGCCCACCTTTTCATCAAGGTCCCCTACATCAGTCTCGTCAATCTCATTCTCGGTCGAGAGGTCGTCTCCGAGCTTTTCCAAAAGAAATATTCCTACGAGAGGCTGAAGTCCGAGCTGTCCGAGATTGTCGCCGATTCTCCACGACGCACCACGATGCTCGCCGATTACGACGAGCTGGCCCAACGTGTCGGCGATGCCGGCTGTAGCCAACGTGCCGCTGCCGATATGGTGGCGTTCCTAAAACAAGGCGTGTAAACAATGTTCGAGCTTTATAAGAAAGAGGTCGCCATCTTTTTCGGAACTGCCACGGGCTATCTCGTCGTGGGCGTGTTCCTCGTCCTCACATGGCTTCTTTTGTGGGTCGTCCCCTCCGATTTCAATATCATCTACGGCTCCTACGCCACTCTCGCCCCGCTTTTCGACATCGCCCCATGGATATATCTTTTCCTCGTCCCCGCCATTTCCATGAGGCTCGTGGCCGAGGAGCGCCGGATAGGCACCATTGAGCTGCTGCTCATCCGCCCCCTACGCCCGTGGCGAATCGTCATGGCCAAATATCTCGCTGGCCTCACGCTCGTCGTGCTCTCCATTTTGCCTACTGTCGTCTACGTCGCTGTGGTCTGCGCTCTCGGCTCGCCCCAGGCTAATATCGATACGGGCGGGACGCTCGGCTCGTATATCGCGCTGCTGTTTCTCGCCGCTTCCTATATGGCGGTAGGCATTTTTGCCTCGTCAACCACCGATAATCAGATTGTCGCCTTTGTCCTGGGTGCTGCGCTTTCCGCTGTCATCTATGTCGGTTTTGATATGTTGGCTTCGCTCGCCCCTCAGTCCGATTGGGCTGCGTGGGCCATGAGTTTCGGCATCGCTCAACACTATTCGTCAATAAGCCGCGGCGTGGTCGATAGCCGCGATGTTATATATTTCGTGGCCCTGTGCGTCGTTTTTCTTAGTCTTACGTCCGCGCTTGTCAGCCGTTCCGTGGGGCGTTTCCGCCGTCCTCTTGTCTGCGTCTTCGTCTCCGTCGTTGTCTTGCCGCTTCTCTCCTTATTGGCGCATTTCCGTGCCGATCTCACTTCCGAGGGGCGTTACACTCTCTCCGATGTGACACGCAATTATGCCGATAGCCTCAAGGCCACTGCCGTCGTCCATCTCTATCTCGACGGCGAACTCAATCCCGGTTTCCGCCGTCTCCGCCGCCAAGCCGTCGACATTTGTCAAGAGATTAACTCTTTTTCTTCAAAAGGAATCCGCCTAATAAGCACCGACCCGCAGGAGATGTCCCCCGACGAGGCCAAGGAGTTCGCCAATGACCTCGAACGAGCAGGCCTCGCTGGTGTTCCCGTCTTCGAGACCAAGGAGGACGGCCAAAAGACCCGCTCCATTGTCTATCCCTATGCGCGTGTCTCAATGAGCGACAAGAGTGTATGGGTCAATCTCTTAGAGAATGTCCCCGGCCTATCGGGCGAGGAGTCGCTCAACCGCTCCGTCGAGGGCATAGAGTTCAAGATGACCGATGCCATCGCGCGTCTCACCCGACACTCTGTCCCCAAGGTCGCTTTCCTCGAAGGCCATGGCGAGCTTGACGAGCTCGATGTCGCCAGTGCCACAGAGGCCCTCGCCCAGCATTTCGATGTCGACCGAGGCAAGATTGGCGACGACCCCTCAATTCTCAACCCCTACAAGGTTCTCATCATCGCCAAGCCCACAAGCCGCCTACCCGAGAAGGATAAGTACGCCATCGACAGCTACGTCATGCGCGGTGGCCGTGTCCTCTGGCTTGTCGATGCGGTCAATATGACGCTCGATTCGCTCCGCTATTCCCCGCAAACCATCGGTCTGCCCGCCGACCTCAATCTCGCCGACCAGCTCTTTGTCTACGGCGTCCGTGTCCGCCAGTCCGTAATTGAGGATATGAGTTGTGGAATGATTCCCATCAGCGTCCCGCAGCGCGACGGGCAGTCCTCCGTCGTCCCCATGCCTTGGCTCTTCGGCCCCCTCATGGCCACCAATATGCTAAGCCCCGTGACGCGAAATGTCAGCTTCGTCCATGGCGATTTCGCCAGCCCCATCGATACCGTAGGCGAGGCTTTGGCCCTCACCCGCGTCCCGCTCCTCCGCTCGTCCGCCATGACGCGCACGTCCGAGGTCCCCGTTGTCGCCAATCTCTCTACAATCCATCAGGAGCCGCGCCCCGAAGATTTCCGCCAGAAATTCCTGACCATTGCCCTCCTCGAAGAGGGCCGCTTCCGCTCGCTCTATTCCCATCGCCCCATTCCCCAAGGCATCGCCGCGCGCAATGTTAAGCGTGTCGACGAGAGTGTCCCGACAAAGATGATTTTCGTCGGCGATGGCGATGTCATCCGCAACGATGTCCGTTTCCGTGCCTCGGCCAATCCCACCCTCGTCCCGCTCGGCTATGACGACATAACCCGCCAAACCTACGGCAACAAGGATTTCATCGTGAACGCCGTCCAATATCTTGCCGACGACGATGGCCTTATGGCTCTCCGCAATCGCACTTTCTCCCTCCGCCTCCTCGATAGGCAGAAAATCTCCGCGGGAACTACGCTCTACAAGGTTCTGACGCTCCTCCTCCCCCTCCTTATTGTCGGCCTCACGGGCGGGGTAGTCAGTTTCATCCGTCGCCGCCGTTTCGCCGTGCGCTCCTAATCCCGAAGTCTTTTTGTAATAAGTAAATTATGAAAGAGCAAATTTCAACAACTAACGCCCCCGCCGCCATCGGCCCATACAGCCAAGCCATCATGGCGGGCAATACTCTCTACGTCTCCGGCCAGCTTGGCATCGTCCCCGCCACAGGGCAACTCGCCGAGGGTGGGGTAGAGGCCCAGGCTCGCCAGTCTCTCACCAACATCAAGTCCATCCTCGAAGCCGCCGGTCTCTCCATGTCCAATGTCGTCAAGACGACCTGCCTCCTCGCCGACATCGCCGATTTCGCGGCTTTCAACGCCATCTATTCCGAGTTCTTCCCATCGGCTCCCGCACCAGCCCGCTCCGCTTTCGCAGTCAAGGCTCTCCCCAAGGCCGCCCTCGTCGAGATCGAGGCCATCGCCGTAAAGGACTAATCGCCTCAATGCGCCGGCTTCCCCCCTTTTTTTATAACTCTTCCCCCAACGATGTGTCGCCCCGTGGCATATCGTTGTTTTTCTTTTGCATCTGTCGATTAGGCAATAACGAAAAGCAGTAGTGTATATGGGACCCATGAAATACCAGAGCGTGGCCAGAGGCGTTGCTTCTTTAGGCTCTGTCGTGCCACAGCAACTCTTTGCCGATACCACAAGAGCTCTCTCAAAACTTGACGAGGCCTTGGGGCACGATGTCAGTGGCTATGTGGCCAATCGTCTCCACATGAGCATGGACGAGCTTAAAGATGCCCTGGCTGCCGAGCAGGTCGATGGTGTCGCTCTCGCCATGTACAACATCGAGAAGAGGGCGCAAGCGCTCATCATCGGCGACCAAACGGGTGTCGGCAAGGGTCGACAGGCCGCCGCCATGATTCGCTATGGTCTCAATGCCGGTTATCTGCCCATATTTTTTACCGACCGCTACACGCTCTTCAGCGATATGTATCGCGACTGCAAAGCGCTCGGCATCAAGGATGCGCGTCCCTTGGTGGTCAACGCCGGGGTCTCAGTCTTCGATTTTGACAATTTCATCGACGACGATGCCGAGACGGTCTATCCCGACGACGTATGGTCTCCCGCCGATGACGACGAGGACAATGAAAAGTTCGACGAGACGCTTACGAACATCTATCAAAAGCAATATGAAGTAGTTTACAAAGCCCCTCCAAGAAACACCCTTCAAGAAATTTTCAAAAGCGGAGACGTCTCGCTGGATTCCTATGACTACCTTATGGTGACATATTCCCAGCTCAAAGACGCAAGGAAGGATTCCACTCGTCTCGATTTCCTTCAATCTTTGTGCGAGAAGCATAGGGTGCTGTTCATTTTCGACGAGGCACATCGTTGCAGCAGTGTCAGTGCCGGCAATTTGTCCGTCATCACGCAAGGTATCAACAAGATACTCTCCGAAACACCGCAGACGCAATGCGTATTCTTGTCCGCCACTTTTGCCAAGAGGGCCGAGAGCTTCATCACTTTCATGAATCGTACCGCCCTAAGTGCTTTGGCCACCGAGTCAACGCTTAAGGATGCTCTCCGAAATGGCGGTGTCCCAATGCAGGAGTACGTCTCTTCAAAACTGGCGGCCGAAGGGCAAATGATTCGCCGTGAACACTCCTCCGAAGGCATCCCAACTCCCGTCTACACATACCTCGACGACGAGTTGCCGCGCCATGCTGAGCTTTTCGACAAGGTGATGTACTTCTTCCGAGAAATGGTGAAGCTCTCTTCTATGGTGTCCTATTTCGTCAGTAAGTGCAAGGACCACCATATCCGGCTCCACTTCAATTGCTACCCTACAAGAGCCCAACTCTTCTACGTCAACAAGGTGCTGCTCCTCTCTTTGAAGGCCGCCAAGGTTGCCCAAGTGGCGGTCGACGAGGTCAAACAAGGGAAAAGCGTCGTCATTGGCATGAGCGATACGCTCGAATGTGTTTTGAACGATGTGCAAGTCCATGAAAAAGGCATCGTCCCGGGAGACATCTCCGTAATGCTGCTTAGGCTGCTCGAAAAGACTGTTCGCAGCTCAAAAGACTCTCTCGACAGGGCGATGCCAATCTTTGATATTCTTCGCGATGTTGACGATCCTGTGTCCGACGACCTCATTGAGGCGGCCGACGAGATAAGGGATTACTACAAGTTCATCAAGCACAGCATCAAGGACGAGGTCTTCCATCTCCCGCAGTCCCCCATCGACGTGATTCGTCAGCTAATCACTAAGGAGCAGTTTGTCGCACCCGACGGGCGGCTCGTCAATATCCGTTTCGAGGAGTGCACAGGCCGTGCCCACCAATTGGAATACCTCTCGCCAGAGGGCGACGACGATTTCACCAAAGCTAAAGTCCTGCCGCGCCGCAAGCGTCACTCCAATCATATCTACAACGATTTCCAAAACAATAAGCTCGACGTAATCCTCATCAATGCCTGCGGCGCCATCGGAGCAAGTGCCCACGCTGCCGCTACTGCCGAGGTGTCCGATGCGCAAGTGCGGCAACGCAAGATGCTTATCGTCCAAAACGATCTCGATGTAAATATCGACTTGCAAAAGCGTGGCCGTATCAATCGTACAGGCCAACGCATGGATTTGCCACCATTGTACGAATATATCATCACTGCCATCCCTTCCGAGAAACGCCTCAACATGATGCTCCGGGCTAAGCTGCGCTCCCTCAGTGCCAACACTGCCGCCTGGCAAGATCATGATCGGGAACAAGCCGACTTCACCGACATCAACAATAAGTATGGCAACGATGTCGCGTCCGACTATATCAAGGACAATCAAGAATTGGGCTTTATGCTCGGACTTAAAGGTAAGGTCACCGCAAGCAAACTAATGGCCCGAATCGCCATGCTCAGCGTCACTGCCCAACAAGACATCGTCGACGATCTGATGACGGCATACACTACCCTCGAAGCCGAGCTTCGACGTATCAACCAGTGGGATCTCGAGCGCGAATTCCGTGACTTCGAGGCCGAGTTTGTCTGCGAAGAACTCTTCACCACGGCAAAAGCTGAGTCCAAACTCGGGGGATGCTCTTACCTGTCCACGTACAAGTGCAAGCAAAAGACTTACCCCTACTCTTTTGAGGCCGTCAAAGACCTTTGTGCTAAAGCAGAAGAGGAGTTCGGCCCCGATTATGTCAACAATGCAGCCCTGCAAAAACAGGTCAGGGCTTACTTCACGGCTCGCAAAAAGGTCATTACCAAACGCTTCGAGGAACGACGCGCGTCGCTGCTTCAGGGCGCAAAACGCGTAATTGTAAACTACTGCGGCGACGAGGTGCAAGCCGATGACTGGCTTCAGAGAGCCGCCGGCGTTCAGTCCGATTATTGGCCTTCCGACTACTTCAACGATGTCGTCGGCCTAAAGAATGAAGTGCTGATAATGCGCAAGCTTACCTCTTACTCCAACGAGTTTCACCGGCTTGTCACAAGAGAAAAACTGGAGCTCAAGAAGCTCCTGAGAGAGAAGAAAAGACTTGTCGAAGTGCTTTCCTATGCCGTCATCGGCAGCGGTTTCTCCGACATCAGCACTCTTTTGGACAACGAAGGTGCTCCAAGCAGAGTTATTGCCATTTTGCGCGACATCCGTTTCGGAAAGGAGAACTCCAGCAAGTTCCTGCCAAGCCGCGTCGAACTCGTGTTCGCGCTAAGTGCTGTGCAAACCGACGTGCGTATAAACCTCGTGCACAATAATAAATGGAGCAACTATGAGAAAGTCATGCAAATACTCTTCTCACAATCATGGAGACCCAATAAGAAAGAGTGGGATAAGGAAATTGCCGCCAATAACAATAAGATTGTCGAGCGTAAGATAATCACCGGTAACATCCTTGGTGCCTACGTCCACCCAGCCATTGCCGAACTCAGCCCGCGCTTTATCACGTTCTCTCTCAATCGTAAGGAGGAGGTGTCCGACGAGCCTCAGACACAAATTGGCCTCTTGCTCCCCTTCGACGAGTCGAGAATCCGTGAGACAATTAAGTCCATTTCTCTCCCCCTCAACGAAGGCATCAAGTACGCCCTAAATGCCAAAAACAGCTATACCATCGCGGGTCTCGGTGTCGACTTTTCCATCTTGCCATATAGGGTCTCAGACTCATCCCTAAAGTTCGTCATCTGCGTAAAAGACGAACACTCCAGGGATTTTGAGACCGACGACCGTTTCGATGAAATCCGAGGCTTCTTCGTTTCAAGCATCCTGTCTTCAACTTATGAACGCAAAAAGCCAGGTAGGAAAAGCAACAAACCCTCGCTTCACTACCAAACCCGTCAGTTGGATTTTGATTCCCAACCATTCCAAAAGATAATCCAGACACTGGCTCAGTTAGATGCCGTTATTATTGTCCCTCGCGACCATGTAACACGCGGCACGGTCAACGAGCTAATCTCCCGTTCAGAACGCGATGCCAATCAGCCCTGGGAGTCCTTGGATTGGAAGAACGAGGAGGTCGTTTTGCCCCCAGTAAAAGAGAAAACCACGCTCTCCATCTCAGCCCCCGACCTCAACAATGTGTATGTCGAAAAGACTGTTTCTAAGCACTCCGAACTCTACCAACTTGCCGAGAATGCAATGGTTCTTTTAGAAATGCCCCTGACCATTCAAGGCACTGTCGATGCCTTACGCAGAGTCTATATGAGTTGGATTAACTATTCTCCTACGAAAAAAGGCCTGCCCCACAATGTCTCTGTCCAAGACCTCTATGACGTTTGTGACGAACTACGCCTCGTTATTGGAAACAAGTCAAAAGTAAAAACGGTCGACTTCAACCAAAAAGTGAAGAAGACGCTAAAGAGCATCTTACTCAGTGAACGTCTATCACCCGAAGGCTCGTGCCTTGCAAAGTTCGAGAAGGAAATGCTCTTCCTCTCGCCCGATATAGATGTGGCCCAATCTTTCATCGACGAAATGCCCTATTCCCCAAAGCTGGACAAAGTCCGCCAGTGCGTCTTGGACTACATCGAAGGCAAAACCATCATCATCAGCTCCCCCGATGATTACTCTTGAACACCCTTCAAACGCACTCCCCACTGGGAAGGACGGTCTCCCGACCGTCCACACACTATTACGCTTACGCTCATACTAATTTCTTGTTTTCCTTTATTATACGGCCCCGCCCCCGCTTTTGTTCCTGCATATCCCTTCTCAGAAATATTCCCTCCCAATCCCATTGTTTTGCTAAAAATTCCTTACATTTGTAATCAAATAATGCGGATTTGAGCCTCTCAGGCCTCCGCCTTTAACAACTAATTTCATTAAGGTCCCTATCTATATGAGCGGCAACAAAACATTCTCAATGATTAAGCCCGGTGCTGTTCGAAACAAGCACATCGGTCACATCCTCTCCAAAATTGAAGAAGCTGGATACACCATCGCAGCCATCAAGACCACGCGACTGACCATCGACCAGGCCGCCGATTTCTATTCCGTACATAAGGATCGTCCTTTCTTCCAAGAGCTCATCGAGTTCATGTCCTCCGGCCCAATCGTCGCAATGGTCCTCCTCAAAGACAACGCTGTCGAGGATTTCCGACGCCTCATCGGCGCAACAGACCCCGCACAAGCTGCCGAAGGAACAATCCGCCGCCTCTTCGCAACAAGCAAGAGCCACAACGCCATCCACGGCTCCGACAGCGACGAGAACGCCGAGAAGGAAAGCTCTTTCTTCTTCAGCCGTCAAGAGTACCTCCGCAAGGATATTGTCGGTACCGAGGAAAGCTAAGTCCCCATATCTACACACTATCCCGCACGCGCGGGTCACATACGACGCATGGTTGCTGAGTTGCTCTGCTGCCATGCGTCTCTTTTTTTCATTATCTTTACGCCATTGTAACACACACGCCGACAAATTAATCATGAACCCCGATTGCCCCAATATGGCGTTCTCCGACGAGATGGCAACCCCTTTCGCCGAGGCCGTCAATAAGTGCCATAAGGTCGTGCTAACTTGCCACGTCAATGCCGACGGCGACGCGCTCGGCTCAACGCTCGGCCTCCGCAAGGTCCTCATCAACATGGGGAAAGACGCCACTGTCGTCACGCCAGACCTCGCGCCAACGTCCTACGCTTGGATGATGGGGTTCAAGTCCCTCGTATGCTACGAGAGGCAGCAGGAGGAGGCCGATAAGCTCCTCGACGAGGCCGACCTCATTGTCATGATGGACTATAATGACCTCGGCCGCGTCAAGACCCTGGGTGAGAAAATCATGTCCCTCTCCACGCCCCGAATGCTCATCGACCATCATCTCGACCCCGTCGTCCAGGCCGATGTCATGATTTCTCGCCCCCACGCCTCCGCCACGTGCCAAGTCCTTTTCAATCTGCTTCTCGCTGCTGGCTTCTCCCAATTCATTGACGAAGAGGCCGTTACGAATATGTATGCGGGCGTCATCACCGATACGGGCGGCCTCAGCTACAATTCCAGCGACCCCGACATCTACATTCTCGTTGCCGAGATGCTCCGCCGGGGCGTCGATAAGGCCTACGTCCACGAGAAGATTTTCAACAACAAGTCTGTTAAGCAGGTCAAGCTCCAAGGCTTCGCTCTCGGCCGCAAGTTCCACCGCGTCGAGAAGTACCCCCTGGCCCTGATTTCCCTCTCCAAGGAGGAGCTCGAACGCTTTAATTACACCACTGGCGACACCGAGGGCCTCGTAAATATCCCTCTGCAAGTCAGGGATATAAAGGTCTCATGCCTCATCCTCGAAAGGCCCGATTGCGTCAAGATGTCTTTCCGCTCCAAAGGCGATTTCCCCGTCAATGAGTACGCCGCCAAATATTTCGGCGGTGGCGGTCATCTCAATGCCGCGGGCGGCGCATTCCACGGCCCCATCGACGATGCCGTGGATCTCTATCAGAAGACGATAGTCGATTTCTATGTCCGTTGGATGAAACGGACTGCTAAATAGTCCACTTCGCTCAATGTCGCGCCGATTCCAGCTCATCGCCTGTCTCGCTCTCTTCGTCGTTTTGGCCGCAGGCTGCTCCCGATGCTCCGATGCTCCCGATGCCCCGCGCCCGCGCCCAACGCGAGAGCAGTTCATCCGCTACAATCGCCATCTCGTCCGCTGCGACTCAATCTGCATCGCTCAATACTCTGATTCTCTCGGCCTTAATGCCACGCCCTCCCCTACAAATCTGTGGCTCACGGTCCATGAGCAAGGCTCAGGAGATGCCATAAAGAGTGGCGACAAGGTCTCTCTTGAATACGTGGTGACGACGCTTCTCGCCGATACCATCTATACCTCCGCCGCCAATGGTGTCAAGACCATCACCGTAGGTCGTGCCGAGATGACGATGGGGTTAGACGAGGCTCTCTGCCAACTCCACCGCGGGACGCGCGCCACGGTTATCCTCATCCCCGAAAAAGCCTACGGCATTCGTGGCGATGGCGAGGCAATCCACGGTCGCATGATTCTCCGTTACGACATTCACGTTCTTAACCAATGAGGAAATCCCTGCTCTCCATAGTCCTGGCTGTGGTCACTCTGGCCGCTTGCCACGAATCCGATTCCACTTATTGGGCAAGTGGTATAGGCTCTGTCGAGCTTTCCGATTCCGTCTTTACCATCCACTATTATAAGACGTCGCTGCGCCTCGCCGACGATGTCTCCCGCGACGGGCTTACCGATACGAGCCGCGTCTTCTTCACAGGAAGCGGCAAGCTCGTTTTCGAGGATACGGATGGCAACCAAGTCTACGATTTCCGCCCTACCGTCATGTCGTCCGACATCGCCACGCCAATCCTCATGCTCGATAGTGCCGGGATGGCCTCCGATTCGCTTATGCGCATCGCCTCCAGTGCCGAGGGCTTCTACGCCCAAAATCTCCATATCACCCGCGATTGGCGCAGAAACGATTATTTCGATGCCACGGCCATTTACCAAGGCTCAGGCGACGGCTCCGACGATTTCTTTAGCCTCGTGGGCGATACTCTCTCCGCCGATGCCGACACCATGCACCTCTGGCTGCGGCTCGCCCGCCAAAAGACCGATTCTGCCCGCATGATTACAAAGCACGTCAGCATCCCCGTCAATTGCCTCCGCGATTCCACCAAGGAGCGTATCCTCCTCCGCCTCTCCCGAATCGACGCTTTCGGCGATACCGTCGTGTCCGACTATGTTTATAGCTACGTCAATTTCATAGAATAAAAACCTTTTAACGGCTTCATATACAGATGAATATCAGCAAGAACGCTTTCGTTTCCCTCACTTACGAACTGCATACCGACTCCCACGACGGTCCTCTCGTCGAGAAGTGCGACGCCTCACGCCCCCTCAAATTCGTTTTCGGTTCGGGGCGTATGCTGCCCGCTTTCGAGGCTGCGTTAGAGAATTGCGCCCAAGGCGACACGTTCTCTTTCTCCCTCGCTCCCGATGAGGCGTATGGCGAGAGGTCCAATGAGGCCGTGGTCGATGTTCCTAAGAATATTTTCGTCACGCCCGACGGCCGTCTCCGTGAGGAGTTCCTCCATGTCGGCGCGCGTGTCCCAATGCTCAACGATAACGGGCAGCACATCGTCGGCATGGTGCTCAGCGTCAACGACGATACCGTGACGCTCGATTTCAATCCTCCCCTCGCCGGCGAGACGCTTTTCTTCACTGGGAAGATTGAGGAGGTCCGCGAGGCAACGGTCGAGGAGCTTCTCGACCAGCACCACGGTTGTGGTGGCGGTTGCCACGGCGGCTGTCACGGTGACGGCGGTTGTCACGGTCACGGCGATGGTGGTTGCCACGGCGAAGGCGAAGGTGGCTGTCATGGCGACGGCGGTTGCCACGGTCATGATAATGGCGAAGGCTGTTGCGGTTGCCACTAAAGTTCCCTAACATTTTCATTCCGTTACGATGAATTCTTTTGGCAATCTTTTCAGGCTGACTACCTTTGGCGAGTCCCACGGTCTCGCGGTCGGTGGGGTAGTGGACGGTATGCCCTCAGGCGTCGATGTCGACGAGGCTTTTATCCAAGCCGAATTGAATCGCCGCCGCCCAGGGCAGTCCAACATCACGACCCCGCGAGACGAGAAAGATAGGGTGAAGATTCTCAGCGGAATCTTCCGCGGTAAATCCACTGGTACGCCCATCGGCTTCATGGTCGAGAACACCAATCAGCACTCCAACGACTACGATAACATCGCCGATGTCTTCCGCCCCTCACACGCCGATTTCACGTACTTCTCCAAGTACGGACTTCGCGACCACCGTGGCGGCGGACGTTCTTCAGCTCGCGAGACCATCTCGCGCGTCGTGGGCGGTGCTTTGGCCAAGCTCGTTCTCCAAAAGGAGGGCATCTCCGTCACTGCCTATACCAGCCAGGTCGGCGATGTCGCCGTCAGTAAGCCCTACACCGAGCTGGATCTCTCCAAAACCGAGGCTAACATCGTCCGTTGCCCCGATTCCGAGACGGCCTCACGCATGATTGAGCTTATCTCAAAGGTCAAGTCCGAGAGGGATTCTGTTGGCGGTGTCGTGACGTGCGTCATCAAGGGAGCCCCCGTAGGTCTCGGCGAGCCGTGTTTCGATAAGCTTCAAGCTCTCCTCGCCCACGCCATGCTCTCCATTGGTGCCGTGAAGGGTTTTGAATACGGTTCCGGTTTCGCAGGCTCTGCGCTCCGTGGCTCCCAACACAACGATACTTTCTACATGGACGGCGACTGTGTCCGCACCCGTACCAATAACAGCGGCGGCATTCAGGGCGGCATATCAAATGGCGAGGATATCTATTTCCGCGTGGCTTTCAAGCCCACGGCCACCATTCTCATGGAGCAGCCCACGGTTAACTCCCTGAATCAAGAGGTAATGACTACTGTCAAGGGGCGGCATGACCCGTGTGTCGTGCCAAGGGCTGTCCCCATCGTCGAGGCTATGGCCGCAATGGTCATGACCGACGCTTTGCTTATCCAAAAGTCCTGGCAACGATAATTTTCTATCGGCAGTTTTATGGCGAGTGAGTTTCTCAAGAAAGCATGGAGGCGATACTACAAGGCGACATACCGTGTCGTCGCTTTCGTCGTGTGCACTCTCCTCATGGTTCTTTCGTTCCCCAACTCCGGCCGGTTTAACTACGACTACGAGATCAAACGTCCCTGGCGATATGAGGATGTAATCGCGCAATACGATTTCCCAATCCTAAAGCCAGCCAACGAGGTGGCCGCCGAGAGGGATAGTCTCATGCGGACCATCATCCCCTACTTTGTCATCGATTCCGTCTACGAGGTCAGCGTAAGGCTGAGGGTGCATACCATGGTGCGGAACATCGCCAACACCCTGCCGCAATACGCCCCGTCGGGTGTCAATGCCGATACGCTCTCCGCGGT
Source organism: Bacteroidales bacterium (assembly GCA_022768325.1). Lineage (GTDB taxonomy): Bacteria > Bacteroidota > Bacteroidia > Bacteroidales > Marinilabiliaceae > W3P20-009. The sequence continues at coordinate 29,081 of JALEMI010000119.1, read as the reverse complement.
TCTTGAGAGTGCCCTGTGCCAAAATATTGTCGATGTCGCGTCCGATGGCATTGTCGATGTCGGCATCCGAGAGACAGGCCAACTCGCCGACAATAGCGAGCTGATGCTCATCAAGGCCAATGTCGCGACGCCCTACCGCTCCGACGACCTTGTTACGCCGCGCAAGGCCTATTCCGTAGTCGTAGACCGCACGGCCGAGGACCTCAGCCAACACTACGGCTTCGAGAGCCGACGCTTCCGGCAGATTGTCACAATGATGCCCGTCAGTGAGGTCATCGAGCCTAACATTCATTTCGATGAGGCTAAAACCCAAACGGCCATAAAGCAAAAGATTGACAATCTGAGCCTCTATTCGGGAAAGGTCATGTCGGGGCAGCTCATTGTCCGAACGGGCGACATCGTGACCCCGCGCATCGCCCAACTCCTCCTCTCCCTCAAGGCGGCAACAGAGGGCGGAATCCGTACCAATGAGCACGAGAGGCCCATCATGATTGGCCAGCTCATAATCGTCGGGAGTCTCATGTTCTCCCTCTTCCTCTTCATCTGCTATTTCCGCAAGGATTATTTCAAGCAGCTCCACTACGTCAACTTCATTCTCGCGCTCATGACGTCGCTTGTCTGCGTCACGGGCTTCCTTGCGGGTAAGAGTGCCAACATCAGTTTCATCATCCCCTATGCCGTGCTGCCTGTCATGATGCGCATCTTCACCGATGCGCGGCTCGGAATGTATGTCCATATCGTGACGGTGCTCATCATCTCTTTTTTCGCGTTCAACAGCCAGGTCTTCCTCTTCATGCACGTCCCGGCTGGTCTTGTCGCCTGCATCTCTCTCTATCAGCTCAATAAGAGGATACAAATCTTCCGTACTGCCGTCTATCTGTTCCTGTTCTACAGCTTCATGTACACGGGCTACGTCTTCTGGCAAAGTGCTGAGTTCACTTTCCAACCAATGATTTATCTCCATTTCGCAGTAAGTTCCGTCCTCTTTTTGCTGACCTACCCGCTCATCTACATCATCGAGAAGATTTTTGGCTTCATCTCCGATGTCACGCTTCTCGAAATGGCCGATGGCAACAATATTCTCTTGCGCCAATTGTCCGAAAAGGCCCCAGGCACGTTCCAACACTCCATGCAGGTTGCAAATCTCGGTCAAGAGGTAGCCTATAAGATCAGCGCAAACGCCCTCCTCGTAAGGGCCGGTGCGCTCTACCACGATGTCGGCAAGATTCTCAATCCCCTCCTTTTCACCGAGAACCACGTCAAGGGCGTCAATCCCCATGCGTCAATGACCTACGAGCAAAGTGCCAAACTCATCATTGACCACGTCCGCAATGGCGTCGAGCTGGCTCGTAAGTACCACCTCCCGGCCCAAATTCGCGACGTGATAGCCTCCCACCACGGCACGACAATGGCCCGCTATTTCTACCTGAAGTGGTGCGCCGAACACGCCGAGGAGACTCCCAACCTTGCCGACTTCACCTATCCCGGCCCGCGCCCACGCACCAAGGAGCAGGCCATAATCATGATGGCCGATGCCGTCGAGGCCGCTTCAAAAAGCCTCTCCACACATTCCGACGACGACATCTCAAACCTCGTCGACAAGATTATCGACAACCAAATGGCGGCCGGCCAGTTTAAGAAAGCGCCTGTCACCTTTGCCGAAATCGACGAGGCAAGGAAGGTTTTCAAGGAGAAACTCAAAAGCATCTATCATGTCCGTATCCAATACCCGGACAGCCCTAAGTGACCAAAATACAGAACGATAATACTAAACTACACGACAAAATGACAAAGTGTAAATTGTTGCCTACTATTGGCTTCGACAAGGTCCGCTTCGGTATGAAGGCGGCCCAGGTCAAGGCTGTCCTCGGCAAGCCCGACGAGGAGTACGATGAGCAACTCGGCGATTCGCCCGACGACCTCTCACATCTCCTTATCTATGGCGATCTCGGCCTCTCGCTCTCTTTTGACAAGTCCGAGGATTTCCGTCTCGTCGACATCATGACCGAAGACGGTTGCCAACTCACCCTTGGCGACGACATCCGCCTCGGCGATTCCTTCGAGGAGGTTTTCCGCAAGGCCCAAAAGGCTGACTACGGCCCAATTGAGGAGTGCGAGATCGACGATGAGCTCGACGACGACGAGGAGGAAGAGGCCAAAGGTCTCGCCGAGTACGAACTCCCCGACGTAAGCGTAAATCTATGGTTCAAATACGGTAAGCTCGACACCATTCAACTCGGACCTGAATACGGTGACGACGATAGCATTATTTGGCCCGAAGATTAATAATCACCCATGAAGACAATTTCAATCAAAAAATGCCTGTTCGCCGCTGCCGCAGCTCTCCCCATGCTCGCGCAGGCGCAGGTCAGCTCCTCCGTCGCCGAAATCCCCTTCAAGATTAAGTTCGGCGGGCGCACCAATCTCGATTTGGGTACTTACCTCGGTGCCGACGACGGCAAGGCCAACAGAAACGGCGCTTGTGTCAACGATACCCGTTTCAGCTTCATTGCCGACATCGATACCGTATGGCAGGCCAAGGTCGAGTTGTATTTCGGAAGCAAGGCCGTCAATTTCCGCGATGTCTACATCAAGAGGTCGTTCAAGACCACGGGCAGCGAGCTTGAGGTCGGTAACTTCTTCTTCCCCTTCGGCTACCTCCGCACGGGTCTCAACTACAAGTTTATCGAGAACTCCTCCGCCGATGCGGCGTTCTCTTCGGCCCGCAAGCTGGGTATCGCCTATTTGTCCTACTCCAAGAACTTCAACTGGGGTGTCGGCATCTTCTCCAATGGCGACGTAGACAACGGCAAGAAGGCTAACCAAGGCTACAATTTCAACGCCTACGCTCTCTTCCGACCTGTTTATGAGGACGGCAATGTCTTCCACGTCGGCGTGTCGGGAATCATCACCCACCCGTCCCAAGCCGTCTCTTTCAGTGCCAAGTCTCCCCAGACGTTCGTTTCCAACGTTCTCTTCAGCACTCCTTCGCTGGATGTCTACAATTACGAACGTCTTGAGGTTCAGGCTCTCACAATCCAACGCCGTTTCTACGCCGAGGCGCGTTTCCTCAAAGCATGGGTCAATCTCCCCAACGAGGTCACCGTTACTGATGGCCAAGGTAATGAGATGACCGTCGCACAAGACAATTACGATGGCTCCTACGGCTTCTGGGCGCAAGCGGCATGGCGTTTCTTCGGTCCCAACCATAGCTACAACAGCAAGACGGGTCTCACTGGCAATGCGTCCGCCAAGGCACTCGAAGCCCTCGTCCGTTTCTCGCGTGTCGACCTCGACCAGTATGGTGCCGCAAACGACATTACCGTCGGTGTTAACTATTTCATTAACAAGTACATCCGTGCCAAGGTCAATTACGTCCACACGCATATAAAAGACGGGGCGCACATGGACTCCATGCAAGGACGTCTCCAATTTTCCTTCTGACGCTGATATGTGTCTGGAATTTTGTTAAATTTGTAAGAAGTCAATTGTGAATGGGGACTTGCGCTAAAACAAGTCCCCATAAACGCACAAAACACTAATAATTATGAAGTTACGCAATCTGAAAAAGGATGTGCTTTTCCTTGCCCAGGATCTCACGAGCATTATCACGGTGAAGTTCTTCCTCGAGGGTGTCGATGCCGATAAGCTCCAAGATGTTGCCGCCAAGGTGGTCAATTTCAAGAACGAGGCTCTCGCGCAAATAGCTAATCCTGCCATCAACGCCCCAAAGCCCCTCAGAAGCCAGATCGCTAAGGCCAAGCGCAGCAACAGCGAGTCCGCCATCAAGGCTTACTGCGACACTAAGACCGCCTATTCCAAAGAAGTCGCTAAGGCTTATGCCGCTTTCAGCAAGTCTCTTTTTGAGAAGTATGCCGACCTGTCCGAGGAAATCTCTAAGGTAAAATAGCAAGAAGGCTTGCCTTCTGTTCTATACACTTTTCGAGTAAAAGTGGGCTCATTACTGAGGTTCCTGCCAAGCCGGCTTGTCCGTCGGGGTGGGAATCTCATCTTTTTTTGAATAGGATCGACAGAATGAAAAAATTACATCTTCTCGTCTTTATCGCTGTAATGACATCCTCTTTTTCTTCTTGCGACAACAACGATAAGAGTAGCCTCTGGAGCGAACCCGACGTAGATGTGCCAGGAGGCCATTTCTCGCCCGAGGTTATGTGGAAAATGGGGGCTGTCGGTGCGCCGGCGGTATCGCCCGATGCTAAGCGAGCCCTCTTTACAATCTCCTATACCGACATCGCCGCCGACAAGACAACAACAGAGCTATACACCATCCCCACGGACGGCAACGGGCATATTGAGCAATTGACCAACGGCAACGGTCTCTCGTCCAGCGCCCCAGCTTTCTTGCCCGACGGCCGGATTGCCTTCCTCCGCCCCAAGGACAAGGATTCCGAAGATTGCCTTTGGGTGGCAAATCCCGATGGCTCCGACGCTAAGCCCATTGCCAATTCAGAGGGTATCGATGGATTCCTCTTCGCGCCATGCGATTCCCGTGTCGCCTTCGTCCGCTCCGTAAAACTCGATACGGACATTCACGATCTCTATCCCGACCTCCCAAAGGCTAACGCCCGCATTGAGACCGACCTCATGTATCGCCATTGGAACCAATGGGCCGATGGCAAGTACAGCCACGTCTTCATTGCCGAACTTAGTGGCGATAAGCTGCTCAATGTCAAAGACATAATGGAGGGCGAACGCTTCCACTCTCCGCTCCGTCCTTTTGGAGGCGTAGAGCAGCTGGCCTGGTCGCCCGATGCCCAGTCTATTGCCTACACCAGCAAGAAGCTCCAAGGCAAAGAGTCCGCCCTCTCCACCAATTCCGACATCTACATCTACTCTCTCAATTCGGGAGAGACAGTCAACATATCCGCACCCAACGCCGGCTACGATACCAACCCCGCTTTCGCTCCCGATGGCTCTATCTTCTGGCTCAGCATGGAGCACGATGGCTACGAGAGCGACCGTAACCGCATCTTCCACAAGAATCTCAATACCGGCGCCCTCGAAGACCTGACGGTCGGTTCCGAGCTGTACGTCGACCAGTTCGCCCTCTCGCCCGATGCCAAGACCATCTGGTTCATTGCCGACGAGAATGCCCGCGACGCCATCTTCCAACTCGATGTCGCCTCTCGCGACATTAAGAGGCTCACCGCCGATACTGCCGACTACACTTCGCTCGCCATTGCTGCCGACAACATCCTTGCGACGCGTACATCCATGTTCACGCCGCCCGACATTTTCCGTGTCTCGACAGCCGACGGCAAAGCCCAAAATATCACAAATGCCAATGCCCGCACTCTCGCCAAGCTGAAAATGGGTCGTGCCGAAGAACGATGGATAACGACTACCGACGGCAAGAAGATGCTGACATGGGTCATCCTCCCTCCCGATTTCGATAAGAACAAGAAATACCCCGCGCTCCTCTATTGCCAAGGAGGCCCGCAAAGCACGGTAAGCCAGTTCTGGAGCCGCAGGTGGAACTTCGCCCTCATGGCTTCCAACGGCTACGTGGTCATTGCGCCCAACCGACGCGGTCTCCCAGGCTTCGGTGTCGAGTGGAATGAGCAGATAAGCATGGACTACGGCGGCCAGAACATGAAGGACTACCTCTCCGCTGTCGACACCATCTCCGCCGAGCCTTTTGTCGATTCCGAACGCCTCGGATGTGTAGGCGCAAGCTATGGCGGCTTCTCCGTCTATTGGCTCGCCGGTCATCATCAGAAGCGGTTCAAGGCTTTCCTCGCCCATTGCGGCATCTTCAATCTTGAACAGCTCTATTCCACAACTGAGGAGCTCTTCTTTACCAATTGGGATCTCGGTGGCCCCTATTGGGATAAGGACAATGCCGTCGCGCAAGCCAGTTTCGCCAATTCTCCCCACCTCTTCGTGGCGCAATGGGATACGCCTATCATGGTTGTCCATGGCGACAAGGATTTCCGCATCCCCTACACTCAGGGTATGGGGGCTTTCAATGTCGCGAGAATGAAAGGCCTCGATGCCCAATTCCTCTATTTCCCCGACGAATGCCATTGGGTGTCTCATCCGCAAAACAGTATTCTTTGGCATCGCGAGTTCTATCGCTGGTTAGATCGTTGGCTTAAATGAAAAAAGATATTCTTATCACACTGTCGGTTCTCGCCATTGTGGCCGCCGTCAGCTTCGCGGTGATTTCGCATTACGAGTCCGCTGCGCCCCTGAGCGTCAATAAGGTGGAGTTGTGTCCCATCGACAGCTCCATCGTGCCAGACGCTGAGATTGAGGAGACGATAACCGTCTATCGCGACAGCCTTAAGCGGCTTATGGGTGTCCCCTTGTGCAAAAGCGCAAGCATGATGGTTGCCTACCGCCCCGAGTCCTCCCTCGGGCGTTATGTCGCTGATGTCGTTTTTGCCGAGACCAAGCGGTACGCCGAGGAGCATTCTCTCCCCGTCCCCGAGTTCGGCCTTATGAATATCGGCGGCATACGCAGCTTTCTCCATGCGGGCACGATAACCGTTGGCGACATCTTCTGCATCGCGCCTTTCAATAATACCCTTGTCGTCCTGAGTCTCGATTCTGCCGATGTCATGGCCATGATGGACCATGTCGCGTCGCGTGGCGGCGAAGGTATTGCCAATGCCTCTATGACAATTGTAGGCGATAAGGCTAAGAACGTGAAGATATGTGGCAAGCCCCTTTCTGGCGATAAGGTCTATCGGCTCGCGACAATCGACTATCTGAGTACTGGTGGCGACGGTTTTGGCTGTCTCGTCGGCAAGTTGGAGGTGGAGACCGAGGAGACGTTCCGCGACGCCCTCATTGGGCATCTGCGAGCTTGCGGCGAAGCCAACATTGCCATTTCCGCCCCAGAGGATCAACGTATAACTGTTGAAAACTGAAAAATGTCCGATTCAAATATTTCCCGTCGCGAATTCTTCAAGCGTCTTGGTGGTGTCGCTTTGGCCGTGTCGCCTGTGGCGACCTCTCTGACCTCTCTGACCTCTTGCTCCGTAGGGGCGAGCCGTAAGAAAGGTCTCACCATTTTGCACACCAACGATGTCCATAGCCATATCGACCCCTTCCCCGAGACCGATAACCTCTATGCCGGCAAGGGCGGCTATGCCCGTAGGCAGGCTTTCATCGAGAGTGTCATAAAAGAGCAAGGGGCTGAGAATGTCCTCGTCTTCGAGTGTGGGGATATGTTTCAAGGTACCCCCTATTTCAATTTCTTCAAGGGGCAGCTCGAAATGCAGCTCATGAACCGTATGCACGTCGATGCCGTGACCATCGGTAACCATGAGTTCGACAATGGCGTAAGCGGGTTATGCGATTGCATGGAGACGGCAAATTTCCCTTTCCTTTGCGCAAATTATCTCTTCTCCGACGACCGTGGCTCTAAGCTCGTCAAGCCCTATCAAGTCTTCGAGCGTGGCGGCATCCGAGTGGGCGTTTTCGGTCTCGGCATACGCCTTGAGGGGCTTGTTGCTCCTAAGAATTCTAAGGGCGTGCAGTTCAAGGAGATTGTGCCAACTGCGCAAGAGATGGCCGATACCCTCCGCAATGTCGAAGGTTGCCAATTGGTCATCGCCCTCACCCATATTGGCTACGATATGCAAGGCGGAGTAGACGACATTAGGCTCGCTAAGCAGACGTCGGGAATCGACATTATCCTTGGCGGCCATTCTCATACTTTCTTGCCCCAACCAGACATCGTCACGAATAAAGACGGCCGTTCTGTCGTCGTCAATCAGGTCGGGTATGGCGGCATCAATGTCGGCAAGCTGACCGTCGGAAAAGAAGGTGCTACGGGTGGCATCGCCTATCTTGGCGGTGACAACGTAACAATGGCTTAGTTTAAGAATCTTTCATCCCTCTCAAAATGAGACTATTAAGGAACTCGATACTCCTCATATTTCTCCTCTTCGAGGGGTCTGCCCTCGCTTGGTTTCAAGACAACTATTATGAGGCGATCGACTCGTTAAGCGCATTGACCGAGAACTCCTCCGGCACGACCGAAGGTCTCCACTACGCCGAGCAACTTATGGACGTGGCCAATAAGGCCGGCAATCGCGAGGTGTATGACTACGCCGTCGGTCAGAAGCTGAATATGCTCTCTACGCTCGGCCGTTACGATGAGTGCATAGGCTTTGCCGATTCCATCGTGGCGAGAGCCGACACCAATAGCTATCAGGCCTATTTCGCCCAATTCGTCAAGACTATCGCCTTTATCGACCTCGGACGCTTCAAGTCGGCCATTCAGCTCGCGCAAAGTCTTTACGACGGCAGTAAAAAGCCCATCTTCGACACGTCGGGCGAGGACGTAAGCGTCCGCGTTCGTTGCAATGCGCTTATGGGTCTCGGTCTCGCAAACAATGAGATGGACCGTGAGGCCACAGCCATCAAGAATTTCTCCGAGGCCATCGACCTCATCCCAAAAGACGACTCCGCCAACCTCACCATGCGTCTCGACTTGCAAACGTACCGTATGCAGTCCGCCCAACATCTCTCCGACAGGTCCGTAGCTCTCACGTACGTAAGCACCTACGAGAGGGAGCTAAAGGAGTTCAGGGAAAGCGTACAGGGAAATGAGGTCTTCGAGAATCTCTTTATCGAAGATTATTCCCTGCTCATGGAGGTGGCTTTTGTCGATGTCCTTACCGACCTCAAACGCTTCGACGAGGCGGCCGCCCACATCGAGAAGGCCGATATGCTCCTTGCCGAATACCCCTCACTCGTCGGCCTCTACGTCGCCGAGCTAAACTCCGTAAAGTCAAAGTATTACGAGGCGACGGGCGAGTACGGTCTCGCCGTGACGTACGCCGATTTAGCACTGACTTACTATTCCGAATGTGGTCGCCGCAGCAACGAGATTACTGTCCTAAAGACTAAGCTCCGAGCCACGCACGCCCTAAAGCTCTACTACGCCGAGTACCCGCTCACCGAGCGTATCATGACCCTTCTCGACAGTGTCTATCGCCAACGCTATGCAAGTCAAATCCAGGATATGCAGACAATTATGGATGTTGACAAGCTCCAAAACGAGAAGGTCCAATTTGAGCAGAGAGCAGCCCTTTTCAGCGCTCAGCGTCAGTTGTGGATTTTCGTCTCCATATCTATTCTCCTCGGCGCGACAGCCGTCTTTACGCTCTTTAAACGCCGGAGAGACAAGGAGAGGCAACGCATATTGAGCAACCAAAAGCAAATGCTCGAAGATGAAGTCGACAGGCAGACAAAGCAGTTGCGCGAGCAAAACACTGCCATCGAGAACGCCAACAAGGTCTTGGCCGAGAACAACGAGAAAATCGAGAAGCAGAACATCGAAATCACCGACAGCATCAACTACGCTTTCAAGATTCAAAAGTCCATTCTCCCCAACCTCAGTTTCTTCAAGGGACGAGGAAATGGCGGATGCTTCGCTTTCTACGTCCCTTGCCACATTGTCAGCGGCGACTTCTATTGGGCGCGTTCCAAGCACGATGTCGACATGATTGTCTGCGCCGACTGCACGGGTCACGGTGTCCCAGGTGCTTTCATGACCATGATTGGAACCACAATCCTGAACGATATTTTCGACCATAAGGACAATGTCGCGCCCCACATCATGCTTGAGAATCTGCACTCCAATCTCATTAACATTCTCCAGCAAAGCGGCGACGAGAACTCTAAAGACGGCATGGACCTCGCCGTACTGAGGTTTGACCACTCCACAAACATGGTCTCCATAGCCTCAGCAAAACGCCCCGTCTATCTCTACAAGGCCGGCGAACAAGAGGGCATTGAGCTAAAGGAGGCCATGGTCAAGCGCAGCATCGGAGACCGCGACTACAACGTCAATAATCTCCCTTTCTGCTCCATCGAGTTCGAGGTCAACGAGGGAGACACCATCTATATGAGCTCCGACGGCTTGGCCGACCTCTTCGGCGGTCCCAAGAAGAAGCGGTTCATGACGAAGAGGGTAGTGGAGATGATGAACAACATTGTCGGTCTGCCAATCGAGCAACAGCACGACAAGGTTCACGAGGCGTACAAGGATTGGCTCACCGACTGCGGACGCTTGCCAGAGAGCGAGTGGGATCAGCTCGACGACGTATCTTTCATGGGCGTGAGGTTCTAACCCTCCCCCCCATACGCACACAAAGAGAGCGGCGGACATGGCTCAAAAGCTGATGTCCGCCGCTCTTATTTCGGCTTAACGCCTCGCTGGCGTTTACTTGTTTGCCTTGATGAAGTTCTCGATTGCGCCCGTCATCGACGGTGCTTCGGGCGTTGGGGCCTTGATGTCAAGACGGAGACCGGCCTCGGTCACGGCGTTGCACGTCAGAGGGCCGAATGCGCCAATCAGCTTGTTGCCCTGCTTGAAGTCGGGGAAGTTCTCCTTGAGCGACGTGATGCCCTGAGGGCTGAAGAGGACTATGAGGTCGTAGTCGTCAATCTTGACCTCCTTCAGGTCGCAATTCACGGTGTTATAGAACGTTCCGATCTTATACGTCAGCTTCATCTTGTCCAAGAGGGTCGGAATCTCGTCTTTATGGACGTCGGAGAGCGGGACAAGGTATTTCTCGTCCTTATGCTTCTTCATGACGTCTACGAGTTCCGGGAAACGGTTCACGCCATGGAATATCTTGCGCTTGCGATAGACTGTGTATTTCTGGAGGTATACGGCAATGGATTCCGAGATGCAGAAATACTTCATCGTGTCGGGAATCGTCACGCGTAGCTCGCCGCAGAGACGGAAAAAGTGGTCCACGGCAATTTTGCTCGTGAAGACGATGGCCGTGTAAGACAGGATGTCAATCTTTTGCTTGCGAAAAGTCTTAGCATCGATGCCCTCAACTTTGATGAAAGGGCAGAATTCAACCGTCAAGCCATGCGCGTTTGCCAATTCAAAGTATGGCGATTTCGGATCCGTCGGCGTAGGCTGTGAAACGAGGATTTTACGAACTTTCAATGCGGTAGTTTTTTCAGTTAATGGTTTGTAATTGGGGATGTATTTGGGAGAGATGTGGATGTTTTTTGCGTGTTGGCTTCCCTGTTTTTATTTGCTTCATTCGGCAGTTCCGTAAGCGAGCATTGCTATTCGCGCAATGCACAAGGCAGGTGCGATTTCTACGATGCAAAGGTACAAAATGAAGTAAAGAATAGACGGCAGCGAAGTTGAATTTATTTTCGCGGTCTTAGCAATGCGCCAAGACGTTACGAGCAAAACAAGGCCTATTGCCGTCTTGCCCATGATGTCGCAAGCGGTCGTCGAGACAAAGGGCATGGTCAAGACGAATGGCGTGAGGATAATTCCCATTGTCGAGCGGCTCGCATGGCGGCTTAGTGAGATGTCTCGCATGAGGCCCTCCGTCATGAAGGCGTAGCCTATCACCCTGTCAATAAACGCCCGCACAGCGTAAAAGAGACATATACCCGCCGCAATCTCGCCGGCAATGATAATGACGGACATCTTGGACGATATGGAGAACGTATGCATCACAATGGCCATCTCCATCGCCAATACCGTCAAGATTATGATGTAAACCCCGTCGAGCATCGCAAAGGCGAAGTTCGTATGGCTCTCGTTGGCCTTCTTAAGCCGTCGCCATCCGTTCGAGCCATTGAAAAAGCCCAATACGTCCGTCACGAAAGATGTTGTCGTTGAGCTGATTATGCCCAAGATGATGACAATGAGCAGCGACAGCCCGACAACTATGTCGGCATACGGGCGCAAATCCGTCGTGCCGCGTTCACGCAGGGGGAGTTCTTTTGCCGATGGCTTCTCCGTGGTTGTCGCAAGAGGAGCCGTTTTGCTAATTCTTTCCTGATTTTTGAGCCACGACGTAGAGTTTACCAGTGTGTTGATGTCGGTCGTGTGGCCGCATATCTGCTCAAATGTCGTGTCGCGGGAGAAGAAGAAAGCCGAGTCGGTCTGGCTGAGCGTCTGCTGCTCCGCCTTTTCGCGCTTGCGTAGGGCGGCAAGAGCCGTCGCCTTAGCCTTTGCGCGGACTGAGTCGTTGGCTGTTGCCGGTGTCGCGACGACTTGTTGAGCCAAGTTCGGTTTCTCCATTTTCCTTAATCTATTTTACGGCTGCGTCTTCCAAGTTCAACGGCCCTGGGGTGGGGGCTTCGAGAAGGGCTATAACCTCTTCGGGCGTCGTGGCCACGGACACTACGTCCATGTGGCGGCGTGTCATGAAGTTCTCGCTCACCATGCGCTCCATTTGCGCAATCGTATGGTCAAAGAATCCGTTGGTGTTCAGCAAGATGAGCGGTTTGCCAAACAGCCCGAGTTTCTTGTCGGCCATGGCTTCAAAAAATTCGTCCATGGTACCCGTGCTGCCCGGGAGGGTTATTATGGCGTCGCTCATCTCTATCATTTTGCGTTTGCGCTCGCTCATGGTCTCCGTCTGGCGCATATCTTTCACGCCGTGGTGCTGCCACTCCACTTCGACCATGAAAGTGGGGATGATTCCCACCACTTCGCCCCCTTTCGCAAGGGCAGAGTCGGCCACAGCACCCATAAGTCCGACGCTGCCACCGCCGTATACGATTCCCCACCCGTTCTCGACAAGCAGCTCGCCGAGGCGATTAGCGTCGTCAATATACACCTGCGGAATCTTGGTGCTCGATGCGCAAAAGACGCAAGCTCGTTTCATTTTTTCTTGCCTAATTTGTTGAAAGGAATCTGATATTCAATGGTATAGCTGAACCCTATGGCGACTTTGTTGTCGTAGTTGCCATAGCCGGCAATGGCGTAGGGTTTGAGGTCGTCCGAGTGTTTTGAGGCCAGCAGGAAACGGCATCTGAACGTCCAGCCCATGTACAGGTTGCGCAACATCTCGCAACGTATTCCGCCGAGGAGGTCCACCGAGTGCGAGTTGACGGACGTCTTGCCTACGCTGCCCTCATAGTCGCCCCAGTAGTCGTCCACAATGGTGAACTTGCCGCTCTCGTGCTGTTGCCATGCGTATGCGTAACGCAGGCCTACGAAGACGTTGTCGTTGGTCGGCGCGTCTTCCGAGTTGAATATGTCGTAGTCCATTCCTATGCGGACATACGAGCCGTTCGACTTGTAGTCGTAGTTTTTCTTCGCGTACTTTATGTGTTCAAAACCCACTTCCGCTGCGGCGAACCATCTGTTCCTGACACCATAACGGCCGACGACGCAAAAGCCCGTCCGCTCGTCCTTTACGGCCCTGATTATGAAGGGCGACAGGTCTATGCCAAGCGCAAGGCCTTGGTCTTTGACTACGACAATCTTGGGTTCTTTCTTCGCCTCGCGTTCCTCGCCCTGGGCCGTGGTGCCGCTGGAGGAGGTGGTGCTCGCCGTCGTGGCGTCTTGTTGCGCCTTGACTTCGCCAAATAGCGATAACGCTATGAGAATGAGGCTAATAAATAAAAATTTTGATGTTCTCAAGGCTCTCGTTGTAACGTATTTTAGACTCTACGACGGCTATGGAGTCGATGAAGGTCGTGGTGTGACCAACGGAGTCGAGCGTCAGTTCCATGGCAATGCCCGAGCTTCCCGAGACTGGCTCTTTCTGCTTCTGGTACGTGAAAAAAAGGTCGTCTTGGAGGGTTTGTGTGCAAAACACGTATTCTGTCGTGCATCGGCTCAAATTGAGGTTGAGGAATAGCTTACCTATCGACTCCTCGTCATAGAGTAGCGAGTCTTCCCGCCCAATTCCGAAAATCTGGACTTTTGTCAGCGTCGTGTCGTTGTGCGTGTGCATGGAGTATAGCCCCGCCTGTACCGTGTGCTGATACGAGAGCTGCATATCGTCTTCGGCGTTGCAAGCTGCCAATGCCATTGCGGCGGCGAATGCCGCAGACAGCGTTGCAAGGATATTTTTTGAGCGTGTTTTCATTTATGACGCTTCTCACGCCTATGGGGGCGTGACGTTTTCCGGCGCAAATTTACTAAAAAGAATGCGTACACTCGCCCGTCCGCCGCGCTATGCGCTGTTTTGTCATGCTTTTATTGAGTAATTTGGCGTAGGACTTGAAGTGTCATTTCTTCACAATATTGGCGTTCGCTGTTAAAAAGCACAGGTAAAGGCGGCTTGTTTAAGAAAAATTTAACAAGATGGGCGTTCGTAGAGATACGCAAATCGTTAGCTTTGCAATATGTGTTTTAACCAAATTGAAACTCAAAACAAACAGACAATGAATGCAAAGCAAATTCTCTTGCTCGGCGTTGCCGCTGGCTCAATAAGCAGCTGCTCCCCAGGCAAGGAGTCCGCAGGTGACGGCGTGGCTCACTTCACCGCTGCCGACCAGGACTCGACAGTACGTCTTGAAGACGATTTCTATCAGTCCACCAACGGTGGCTGGATTGCACAACACCCTATCCCAGGAGACCGCGCTCGTTATGGCGCTTTCGATATGCTTTATGAGGAGAGCATCGAAAACCTCCATGCCATCGTCGACGAGGCTCAGAAAGCAAATGCCCCCAAAGGCACCGAGGCTCAGAAGATTGGAGACCTCTTCAAGCTCGGAATGGACACCCTCCGTCGCGACAGCGAGGGCATCGAGCCAATCAAGGGATACCTCGCGAAGGCACGTGCCGCCAAGTTCTCCGAGCCCGCGGAGTTCGCAAATCTCATCGGCACGATGCACACCTTCATTGCAAGCCCCTTCTTCTCTTTCGGCTGCACCCCCGACTACGAGAATAGCTCCGTAAACATTAGCGAGTTGTGGCAGGCGGGTATCGGTCTTCCTGACCGCGACTACTATTTCGATGAGACTGAGCGTGGCGCTGGCATCATCTCAAGCTACAAGGTCATGATTGCCAAGCTCTTGACCATCGCCGGTCTCGATAACTCCGAGGCTCGCGCAGAGGCCATCTTCGCTTTGGAGAAGCAACTCGCCGAGATCATGAACACCAAGGAGGAGAACCGCAACCCGCAAGCCGTAAGCAACAAGAATACCCTCGCCACCCTTAAGGAGCTGTCCAAAGGTTTCGACTGGGATACATATTTCGCAACGCTTGGCGCAGAGGTTAAGGACATCAACGTCGGCCAGGTGAAGTACTTCAGCAAAGTGTTCGACGTTGTCGCTAAGGCCGACACTGCCGTCGTCGCAGACTACTTGACCTACAAGACCATCAGCGGCTTCTCTTCATGCCTCACGAGCGAGATTTACGCCGTAAGGTTTGACTTCTACGGTCGAGTTCTCAGCGGTACGCAGGAGATGCGCCCCCTCTGGAAGCGAACCCTCGGCACCGTTGAGGAATGCATGGGCGAGGCTCTCGGCCGCCTCTATGTTGAGAGGCACTTCCCCGAGGCCGCCAAGAAGCGTATGGTCGACCTCATTGAGCAGCTCCGCATCTCTTTTGGCGAGCGCATCGACGCTCTCACTTGGATGGGCGACAGCACCAAGATGGCTGCCCACGAGAAACTCGCCGCCATCAAGGTCAAGGTTGGCTATCCCGACAAATGGAAGGATTACAGCACCCTTGAGATTGACCCCGCAAAGAGCTATGCCGAGAACTTGGTTGCCGTCTCCATCTTCCAGCATAAGGAGGAGATGGCCAAGATCAACAACCCTGTTGACAAAGACGAGTGGTTCATGACGCCTCAGACCGTCAACGCCTACTACAACCCCATGGGCAACGAGATTGTCTTCCCCGCCGCAATTCTCCAGCCTCCTTTCTTCTATGCTAATGGCGACGATGCCGTCAACTTTGGCGCAATCGGTGTCGTTATCGGTCACGAGATGACGCACGGATTCGATGACCAGGGCCGTCAGTTCGACAAAGAGGGCAACCTCAAAAACTGGTGGACTGAGGCCGATTGCAAGGAGTTTGAGAAAGCTACCTCGCGCCTTGTAGACTACTTCGGCGGCCTCACGGCTATCGACTCCCTCAAAATCAACGGTCGCCTCACCCTCGGCGAGAACATTGCCGACCTCGGCGGTCTCAACATTGCTCATCAGGCTTTCCGCAACACCCTCAAGGGCAAGAGTGAGCCTGCGCCAATCGATGGTCAGACTGCCGAGCAGCGTTTCCTCCTCGGCTACTCCCGCATCTGGGCAAACGCAATCCGCGACGAGGCTCTCTACCAGCAGGTTCAGACCGACCCCCACTCTCCAGGTCGTCTGCGTGTTAACGGCCAGCTGCCTCTCCTCGACTTCTTCTACTCTGCGTTCGACGTAAAAGAGGGCGACAAGATGTATTTGGCTCCAGCCGACAGAATCGCTATCTGGTAATCCGGATAAGGCTATATAATATGCACTGGGCAAGGTCTTCAAAAACAGGCCTTGCCCTTTTTGATTGCGCTTCAGTACAGCGTTTTCCCATTCTTGCTAATTTTGCTGCGCTTATTTTTCAGGAGTGCTTATCCCCACCTGTTTCGTCCCCTGTTGAGATATGTTCTTAATGTCAATTCCTCAGTTGATTGAAGACCTGATGACGGGGCATTCCGCCACTCAGGCGGTGGCCGTATTGGCCATTATCGTTACCATTGGTATGGCTTTGGCCAAGATAAAGATTGGTGGCCTGTCGCTCGGCGTGGCGTTTGTCTTCTTTATTGGCATCCTTGCCGGCCATTTTGGGTTTAGTCTCAACCCCGACGTGTTGTTATATGTCGAGACGTTTGGCCTCGTTTTGTTTGTCTATGCCCTGGGTCTGCAAGTCGGGCCGAGCTTTTTCAACTCGTTGCGTCATGACGGGATGAGGCTCAATTTTTGGGGCTTGGCTCTTGTCCTTGTGGGTACGGTTTCCGCCGTTGCCGTGGCGGAACTGACTACGATAGGCGTACCCGAGGCTATGGGAATATATTGCGGTGCAACAACCAATACGCCCGCCCTTGGTGCCGTCCAGCAGACGTTGGCGCAGTTTGGAATTTCGGGAGGTGGTGCCGCCTTGGGGTGTGCCATTGCCTATCCGCTCGGCGTGGTGGGCGTGATATTCGCCATGGCGATATTGAAACGAATCTTCGTCCGCGATACTGTCGCGTTCAAGCACTCGCAATTCACGTCCGACGATACGTTTGTGGCTCGTTTCGACGTGGTTAACCCGGGGGTCAACGGCAAGACGCTCAAGGAGATTGTCGAAATGAGCCACCTTAAGTTCATCGTCTCGCGCGTGTGGCGAGACGAGAAGGTGTTCGTTCCCCAATCGTCCACTATCCTTTGGGAGGGCGACGGCATATTGGTCGTATCGAAAAAAGACGAGGTCTCGGCCCTTGAAATCCTCTTCGGACGGCGTTCTAAAGAGGATTGGAATAAGGAGGAAATCGATTGGAATAAGGTTGACAGTCAGGTGGAAAGCCGCACTTTCGTATTGTCCAACCCGGCCCTCAATGGCAAGAGGCTCGGCGACATTCACTTCGGCAGCACGTATGGCGTAAACATCAGCCGCGTCACGCGAGGAGACATCAGGTTTCTCGCCACCTACGACCTCAAACTACAGTATGGCGACCGCCTCACGACCGTCGGCGAGGCAAGAAATCTTGACAACGTCGCGAAGTTCATTGGCAACGCGGTGGAGAGCCTTAATGAGCCAAATCTCGGGAGCATTTTCCTCGGGATTCTCCTCGGTTTAGGCCTTGGCTCTGTTCCTTTGAGCCTTCCGGGAATGTCTATGCCCGTAAAACTTGGCATGGCTGGCGGCCCCATCATTGTCGGGATTCTGGCCGGTGCTTTTGGCCCCTCTTTCCACATAATCACGTTCACTACGCGCAGCGCCAACCTAATGCTTCGCAAGCTCGGCTTGTCGCTCTATTTGGCGTGTCTTGGTCTCAATTCGGGTCCTCAATTCTTCGATACTGTTGTGCGTCCTGAGGGGCTGTTGTGGCTGTGTGTCGGTCTTGCCCTGACGGTTATTCCCGTCGTGATTGTAGGGGCTATAATCTTGAAACTCCGTAAGTTCGACTTCGGAACAACCTGCGGAATCTTGTGCGGAAGCATGGCCAATCCTATGGCGTTGGGATATGCCAACGAGGCTGCGCAGAGCGAGGCCCCGTCGGTAAGCTACGCAACGGTTTACCCGCTGTGTATGTTCGTGAGGGTGGTAGTTGTACAGATTGTCGTGATTGCCATGCTTTAGTCGCCAAGGGTACGCGCGAAAAAAATCCGTATATTCGCAAAAACGAGATTATTAAGACCTTTCATGGCAAGGAAAAAATCTACAAAACAATCACGGACGGCGTTATTCGTGCGGCTCGGCGTCATTCTGTTTGTCCTCGGCGTCTGTGTATACAATTACGGGTGGAGCGCAGTTCTGCAAATGCTCAATCCTGCGGACGACGCTAAGGCAGAGAAAGTTGAGCAGGTTGAGCCCGCAAGTGAAGCAAAAAAGTCATTAAGTCAGCCAACGACCCGCAAGTCAGCCCTCTCGTCCGACGATTTGTTGCCGGCAAGTAGGGAGGACCTTCCTGAGCAAATCTTGCGTCGCAAGGGCTATACCGTGTCGTATAATAAGCAAACTCGCAACCCAAACTGGGTGGCATGGACTCTGACGGAAGAACACACGGCGGAGGTCGTAGAACGCCCTAAGACAAGCCCCTTCCACGAGGACGACGAAGTCCCCGACCCTAAGGCGAACCGCTCTGATTATAAGGGCAGTGGATGGTCGAGAGGCCACATGTGTCCCGCTGGCGACTGCCGATGGGATGAGGACGCGATGTATCAGTCTTTTCTCTTGACGAACATCTGTCCGCAGGCGGGTAAGCTCAACACTGGCGTTTGGAACCAGATTGAAAAGTCGTGCCGAGCATGGGCCATAAAGTATGGCGAGGTAATGATTGTCACGGGGCCAATCTATTACAAGAAGAGCAACGCGGGGACTATTGGCGCAAACAAGGTGAAAGTGCCCGATGCGTTTTTCAAGGTCGTGCTGGCCGTGAAAGATGGTCAATATCAGGGAATAGGCTTCATCTGCCGAAATGAGGATAAGAACGCAGCGGACGCAGGTGTGGCAAATAATGGTCGAAAACGCTCGAAAAAGGAGCTTTATGTCCACTCCATCGACGAGGTGGAACGTATTACGGGATATGACTTCTTCCCCGGACTTGATGACAAAGTCGAGACATCCGTTGAGGCTCTCGCCGATTACGAAAAATGGTAACGCAGCAAAAATGAAAACACTCTCCACATTATCGGCAATTGCCGCAGCCCTTATCTTAACCGCTTGCGCAAGCCAAGCTGCCGACGACAATCAGACCGAGGCGGCCAAACGGAAGGTCGCAAAGGTTCTCTTCATTGGCGACTCGATAACCGACGGAGGCTGGGGCAACAGCTGTGGCGATATGCGCCCAACGGCTGAGCGCAATCAGACCGACATGAACCATATTTTCGGCCACAGCTACATGATGCTCTGCGCTTCGCAGATTCAGAGCCAATATCCCGAGCGCGACATAAAGTGCTATAACAGAGGCATCTCGGGCAATACAGTCTACGACCTTGCCGCGCGTTGGGATGCCGATGCCGTGGCTTTGGATGCCGACGTCGTGTCGATTCTTGTGGGGACTAACGACATAGAGTATTACGTAGGCAAGGAGGAGGGGCAGCCGCCTTTTGGCATCGAGAAATGGGATGCCGCATACAGAGGTATGCTCGATACGCTGCGGTGTGTCAAGAGCGACGTGGCCCTCGTCTTATGCACGCCTTTTGTCGGAAAAGTAGGGTGGAGGGGCGATGCCCCGAATTTTGGTCTGCGCCAAAGCCTGATAGATAGCCTTGACAATAGGGTGGTGAAGATGGCTGCTGAATATGGGGCCACGTTGGTGCGCTTTGATGAGCTTTTTGCGCAGTTGCTCCGAAATCAGCCACGCCCCGATTACTGGATTTGGGATGGTGTCCATCCGACGCCCGCCGGTCATAGGCGGATGGCAGACCTGTGGCTTGAAAAAGCGGGCCCGCTGTTCCAATAGCGCAGTTGGGTGTAAAAAAAAAAACGAGCCGCCCTTTGCATCATTTGTTTTGCAAAGGGCGGCTCGTCATATTTGTCAGCTCATGCGCCGTAGGTCTTGACTACCGTGTCAATGATTTCGTTTGGCACAAAGTGGCGTGGCGTCTTGCCCTCGGAGACCCATTTCCTGATCATTGTGGACGAGATGTCCATTTGCGGAGCGTCAAGGCGCACAACCTTGCCGCCCATCTCCTCAATAGGCTTGGCCTCGGCATGGCGATTGGGGCGCGGGTATACGATGAACGTCCGCCCGTTTATAAGGCGTTGGGCTTCGCGCCAATGGGGCAGCCCTTCGAGATTATCATCGCCCATGATAATGGCAAAGTCGCGATTGGGAAACGACTTGGCGAGCGCATCGAGAGTGTTTATCGTGTACGAAGGTTGCGGAAGCCGCATCTCGATGTCTACCACCTTAATGCGGTCGTCAGCCGCAGTCGCGAGGGTCGCCATTTCGAGCCTCACCTCGGCCGGGGCAAGGTCCTTAGGGCTTTTGAACGGGTTGTGCGGACTTACAACGAGCCACACCTCGTCAACGTCCCCAAAGTTCAGGACGTATTGCGCCAAGGCCAAATGACCAATGTGTATCGGGTTGAAAGAGCCGAAAAAGAGGGCTGTTCTCATTCCCGCTATTTGCCTATAAAAGTTTTAATCAGGCTCTCTGCCTGAGCTTGCGCTGTGGGGAGGTCGTCGTTGATGACGACGTGGTCGAAGTTTGCGGCGTATTCAAGCTCTTGCCCGGCCTTGGCGAGCCTCTGCTCAATCTTCTCGGGCGAATCCGTACCGCGGGATACGAGCCTGCGACGGAGTTCGTCAATGGACGGGGGTTGGATGAAAATGGTCATCGCCTTGTCGCCGAAAATCTTCTTAAGGTTGAGGCCTCCCTTCACGTCGACATCGAAGACTATGGTGTTGCCCTTGGCCCATATCCGGTCAATTTCGCTGCGCAATGTGCCGTAGAAACAGCCTTCGTAAACCTCCTCATGCTCAACGAAATCGCCGTTGGCAATCCGGCGGCGGAACTCATCGGGCGTAAGGAAATAATACTCGATGCCGTTCTGCTCTTGACCACGCGGGGCGCGGCTCGTGGCGGAGACCGAGAACTCAAGGCCAAGATTGCGCGTCAGCAAGTAATTGACAATGGTGCTCTTGCCCGAGCCCGACGGTGCGGAGAAGATGACGATTTTGCCTTCTTTCATCGTGGTGTGTGTGGCTAAAGGACGTTGAGGACTTGCTCTTTGATTTTCTCGAGCTCGTCTTTCATCATGACTACGAGGCGTTGCATCTCGGCCTGATTGGCTTTTGAGCCGAGGGTGTTGATTTCGCGTCCCATCTCTTGCGCAATGAACCCGAGCTTCTTGCCCGCGTTGGGGTCGGTCTCCATGGTCTCGATGAAGTATTTGAGATGGTTGGCGAGGCGCACTTTCTCCTCGTTAATGTCCAGTTTCTCAATGTAGTAGATGAGCTCTTGTTCCAGTCGGTTCTGGTCTACTTTGTCTTTGGCAATTATCTCGTCGATGTTGCTCTGGATTCGGGCCTTAATCTTGTCGATGCGCTCTTTCTCGTATTTGGGGACTTCGAGAGAGTATTTCTCAATGAGGCCGACGCGAGCGCGGAGGTCTTTGTCGAGGGCGTCGCCCTCTTGCTTGCGAAAGGCGATGAAGTTGTCCGTGGCCTCGACAACGCACTCCATGACCTGTTGCCACTCGGTCTCGTCAAGCTCTGGCTGCTCTACCTTCACGACGTCGGGGAGCGACATGATGATTCGCATATAGTCCGTTGCGCCGTCAATTCCGATGGCGGTTGTCATGTCGTGGAGCTGGCTGTAATATTGCTTTACGGCATTGGGGTCAATTCGTGCGACCCTCTCGGCCTGTTGCGTGTCGCAGTACATGGAGAAGTCGACTTTGCCGCGGCCTATGCGTCCTGCGAGGTAAGAGCGGATGTCGAGCTCTTTCTCGCGATAGAAAGAGGGGATGCGCATTGCCAAGTCGAGCTGTTTGCTGTTGAGCGACTTGATTTCGATGGTTATCTTCTTGTTGGGCAACTCTTTAACGGCCTTGCCGTAGCCTGTCATCGAATATATCATTGGTGGATGATTATAACGTCGGTTTGGTTTTCTGTTTTTGCCATATTCCGGCTATGATGCCGTCGGCGAGACCGTCGGCGGGAATTTCAATCTCTGAGATTCCGAGAGCGTCGGCAATGGTGATGAATATTTCTGCTGCTGGTACAATTACGTCGGCACGGTCGGCCTTGAGCTTGTATTTTGTCATTCGCTGCTCCACGGAAAGCGAGGAGAGCCTTGTGTATAGCTGCCGAAGCTCGGCGATGCTTAATGTGCGTCCCGTCGTGTCGCGCTCGTGGGCCAGTGAGAGCAGCTTGTTGATGTTGCCACCTGCCCCGACGATTGTGGCATCGGCAATTGAGCCGCTGCTCATGTTTTGCATGGCAAATTGTGTGGCGAGTTTGCGCAAGTCCGTGACGAGCCGCTCTTTCCAGTTCTCGACCGTCACGCCGTTTATTAATTTGACCGTCCCGATGGGGTAAGACTTGCTGCCGAATGTTTTGCCACTGCTCATGATGCTGACCTCGGTGCTGCCGCCGCCCACGTCGACGTAGACGAGTTTTCGCCTGTCGTCGGGCGAGCCAAGTCCGCAGACAATGCTGGCCTCCTCTTGCCCGGAGATTATTTCTATTTCGAGGTCTGTGGCCTCTTTGACGGCTTTGACTACGGTGTCGGAGTTTGAGGCTTCGCGCAGTGCGCACGTTGCGCATATCCGTCGGTTGCGCTTTTTGACATCGTAAATCTCCATTACGATGGAGAAAGCCTTCATCAGGTTGGTGAGGTTTCTCAATTTCTTCGTCCCGACACGCCCTTTGACAAAAACGTCTTGGCCAAGCCTAAGCGGGACGCGCATCATGACGTCTTTGCTAAATCGGCCTGTCGCATCGTCGTCGAGCCTCTTGACAAGGAGGCGGACGGCGTTGGAGCCTATGTCTATGGCTGCGTAATGGAGGTGTTCCATGGCTATAAAGATAGCTAAATTATTGCGATATGGCTTGCGGGAGGAGAGTTTTTGCGTCAGAGGTTTCTATAAGGAGGCGGGAGTTGCATGGGTGGTTGGTTTTTGAAGTATATTTGCGGAAAGTATTATTATTCAACAAGGTGGAAGATTTTAGCTTTATTGCGTGGTGTCTGGACCATTTGAACTATTGGACCATCACGCTCCTGATGATGATTGAGAGTTCTTTTATTCCCTTTCCTTCTGAGATTGTGGTGCCGCCGGCTGCCTATCGTGCCGCATCGTCTCCGGACATGAACGTGTTCCTTGTCGTGCTGTTCTCGACGATTGGCGCGGACCTTGGCGCACTGATTAACTACGTCTTGTCGCGCAGCTTGGGGCGTCTCGTGGTGTACAAGTTTGTCGAGAGCCGTTTTGGCAGGGCTTGTATGTTGGACAGGGCGAAGGTGGAGAACGCCGAGGCCTTTTTTGACAAGCACGGGGCGGTGTCGACGTTCGTTGGGCGTCTGATTCCCGCTGTGCGTCAGCTCATCTCCATCCCGGCGGGCTTGGCAAAGATGCCTGTGGGGAAATTCTTGTTTTTCACGACGCTCGGCGCGGGAATATGGAATTCTATCCTTGCCGCGGCCGGCTATTTCCTGGCGTCAGTGATGCCCGAGGAGGAGATGTTGGCAACCGTGACAAAATACAATGACGAGCTGAAAGTGGTATGCGCCGTTCTGATTGTCGCCGTAATTGCTTTCTTCGTCATAAAGAATTATGCTAAGAAACGTAAAACAGCCTAAATATGAACAGTTTAGCCCAATTAATATCGGAGAGGCGCAGCTGCCGCAAGTTCACGGATGAGCCGATTTCGGCAGAGGACATCCTCCAGCTCAAGCGCGCGGCCCTGTCGTCGCCCACGTCGCACAACTGCAAGTCGTGGGAGTTCGTATTTGTGCAAGACAAGGAGACCATCGCCGCCCTCGCGAAGTGTAAGCAGGTAGGCGCGGCTTTTGTGAGCGGCGCGAAGCTGTGCGTCGTCGTCTTTGGAAACAAGGCCATAACCGACATTTGGCTCGAAGACGCGTCAATTGCCAGCTCGTTCCTTCTCCTCCAGGCGGCAGACCTCGGACTCGGCGCCACATGGGTGCAGCTGCGCGCACGCGGTTTTGAAGGCGGCCCGACAGCCAAGGAGAATGTGGCAAAACTGCTCGGTACGCCGAGCGACGACTTGGAGCCGGTCTCCATCATCGCCATAGGTCATCCTGCCGAGAGCCACAGGCCGTATTCCGACGACCGTTTGCCGTGGGATAAAGTCCGCGACGAGAAGTTTTAAGCGGTAATTGCCAAAAAATATGCGGGGCGCATCGAAATTATCGGTGCGCCCCGCGTGAATTTGGGGATTGTGGTGAGAACTACTATTTCAGGAAGTTCTGGAGGTTGTTCTCGATGCGCTTGGCGGTGTCGGCCGACTCGTCCTTGACGAACTTCTCGCCTGTGATGTGCTCGTAAAGCTCGATGTAACGGTCTGAAATCTCCTTCACCTTCTCGTCGGTCATCTCGGGAACGGTCTGACCCTTTTGACCCATGAAGTTGTTGTCAATGAGCCATTGGCGGACAAACTCCTTGGAGAGCTGACGTTGCGCCTCGCCCTTCTCAAAACGCTCTTGGTAGCCGTCGGCATAGAAATAGCGCGAAGAGTCGGGGGTGTGGATTTCGTCAATGAGGATTATTTGGCCGTCCAGTTTGCCAAACTCATATTTCGTGTCGACGAGTATGAGGCCGCGCTTGGCGGCTATCTCTGTGCCACGGGCGAAGAGTTTGCGCGTGATGTCTTCAATTTTCTCCCAATCTTCTTTGGAAACGAGGCCTTGAGCGATAATTTCTTCGCGAGAGATGTTCATGTCGTGACCCTCGTCGGCTTTGGTTGTCGGGGTGATGATAGGCTGCGCGAACTTCTCGTTCTCGCGGAGACCTTCGGCAAGCTTGACGCCGCAAATCTCACGTGCTCCCGCCTTATAGTCGCGCCACGCCGAGCCGGTGATGTAGCCACGGATGATGACCTCGACTTTGAGGGGCTCGCATTTCTTGCCGATGGTGACCATGGGGTCGGGGGTTGCGACTTTCCAGTTGGGGACGATGTCTTCCGTCGCGTCGAGGAACTTAGCGGCAATCTGGTTGAGGACCTGCCCCTTGAAGGGGATTCCTTTGGGAAGGATGACGTCGAAAGCGGAGATGCGGTCGGTGACGACCATGGCGAGGAGCTCGTCGTTGATGTTGTAGACATCGCGGACCTTGCCGTGGTAGACGCTCTTTTGGCCAGGAAGGTTGAACTCTGTGGTTGTTACAGCTGTGCTCATTTGCTTCTGTATTTTGAGTTTTTAGTTTTGTTGTGCGTTGTTTGGTTTGTCCGCCTTGTCGAACGCTTTCACAATGCGTTGCACGAGTTTGTGGCGGACAATGTCTTCTTGGGCGAAGCGGATGACCCTTATGCCGTCGAGACCGTCGAGGATTTCGCAGGTCCGCATGAGGCCGTTGCGCGAGCCGTCGGGCAGGTCCACTTGCGATGGGTCGCCCGTTACGATGAACTTGGCGTTGACGCCCATGCGGGTGAGGAACATCTTGATTTGCGGCATCGTGGCGTTTTGCGCCTCGTCGAGGATTACGAAGGCATTGGAGAGCGTCCGTCCGCGCATGAAGGCGAGGGGGGCAATTTCAATTGTGCCGTCCTCCATCATCTCGTTCAGCTTGGCTGAGGGGACCATGTCGCCCAGCGCGTCGTAGAGCGGCTGGAGATATGGGTCGATTTTCTCCTTCATGTCGCCGGGCAGGAATCCGAGTTTCTCCCCGGCCTCGACAGCGGGGCGGCTCAGGATAATCTTGCGGACTTGTCGCGACTTAAGCGCACTCACGGCGAGGGCTATGGCCAGATAGGTCTTGCCCGAGCCGGCTGGACCTACGGCAAAGGCGAGGTCGCACTCCGCCATTGTGTCTACAAGGCGTTGCTGGTTAAGCCCTCGGGGCTTGACGGGGCGGCCGTCGACAGTGTAGGTTATGATGGTGGCCTCCGACGGTGACACGGCTATGCGCTTGCCATTCAGGAGGTCTGTGACGACGCTTGCGGGCAGGGTGTTGTGCTCGTTATAGTAGGTGAGTAGGTTCTGAAACTTGGAGTCGAAGTTGGTGACGGCAGCTGTGCTGCCCGTTATGCGAACCCATGAGCCTCGCATGGTGATGTTCACTTGCGGGAATGCGTTTCGCAGGGTGTCGATGTTGCAGTTGCTAACGCCGCAAAATTCAACAAGATCCACTCCGTCAAGTGGGATGAGTTTTTCAATGAGATTGTCGCTCAAAGGTCAAATATATGATTGAGAATCACTTCGTCTTAACTAAAGCAAATCTACGATATTTTTTTGAAAGGAAGCGGCGGCGGTTGTGGCATAGTGGCTCGGAGTAAAAAAGGGCGATAATATTTATCTCACTGAAGTTCCCCACTTCGTCGTAACTTCAATCAGGCACGAGACCACGTCTGCGGCGCATTGGCTAAATGTACAGGCCAGGTGTGCCAGGCACTTTTTATGCAAGTCCAAGTTGCGCAGCCAAAGCGTCCTCTGCATCAGCTCCTCCAGTCGCTGTTCAAACAGTCCCCCCGGCGTCTCGAATTTTGAAAAAGCGTGACCTCGCTCCCGCCGAACTCGTACATGGCGCCGGACATCTGAGAAAGACTGGCAAAACAGGTCGGATATGCCGTAAAGCCGCCCTATAATTCTTATCGGCGGGAGGATTGTTGGGTTTTTTCGCACTGCCATTGATAGGCAGGATGCCATGCAAGAGCTAAGTTGACGCCAATTCTTGCGGAGGTGGGAATTAACAAATATTAACAGGGGGGGGTAATTATTATCTATATTTGCGAAGCATAAAAATAGAATATAATTCAAAATCAAATTTCAAATGACAAGAAGTAAATTTATTGTTTTATGGGCATTTGTGCTGTCCATAATGTCGAGCGTCTGCTTGAGTTCTTGTAGTGACGACGATGAGGTGTCTCTCAAGAGCATCTCAATTCAGGAGGGGAGCAACATTCAGATGAATGTTGGAGACTTTAAGACTCTGCATATTTCTTTTGAACCATCTGATTTAGAAGCTCCTGTTTGTTCGTGGGTCAGCAGAGATGAGAATATTGTTGCGGTAAACAGCAATGGCGAAGTTAAGGCGTTAAAGGCTGGACATGCTACTGTCGTTGCTTCGGTGGGTGACCTTTTTGCAGAATGTACAATAACTGTTAATAGGGTTTTGGTAAGCGAGATAAAGTTAGATGTGGAGGAGGTCACAATTTTTATTGGCGATACTCTGCAATTGAGTGCAACTGTATTGCCAGAAGATGCCACATTCAAGGAGTTGGTTTGGTCTTCTTCTGACAATTCGATTGCTACGGTTTCTGACGATGGTCTAATTGCCGCAATTGCTGTGGGGAGTTGCGAAATT
Organism: Bacteroidales bacterium; assembly: GCA_022768325.1. GTDB lineage: Bacteria > Bacteroidota > Bacteroidia > Bacteroidales > Marinilabiliaceae > W3P20-009. Next base: position 1,700 of record JALEMI010000119.1, on the reverse strand, counting down.
TTCGTTGCCGACACCAAGGGTGATGCTAAATCCAAGTGTACTTTGACGGTTGTTCCTGTCATGATGGAGGAAATTCTTTTAGATAAGTCCACCCTTGCATTAGAGGTTTCGGAGCGTAGTAGGCTCACTGCGACAATTCAACCAGCCAATACAACAAACAGCAGTATTGTATGGAAGTCCTCGGATGAAACTGTTGCAACCGTGGACGCAGATGGTTACGTAACGGCAGTTTCTGTTGGTAGCTGTACGATTACCGTCAGTGACATAACGGAAAGCGTTAGTGCAAGTTGTCAGGTCGAGGTTTCACCAATAAGCGTAAAGGGTATTCAGTTTGTCAACATTACTGATGACGACCCTGTAAGACTACTAATTGGTGAAGAATTGTCGTTGTCATACGAGATTACTCCTGCTAATGCTGCAAACAAAAATGTGACATGGTATTCGTCTAATGAGGATGCGGTTTCTGTCTCTTCAGAAGGGGTAATAACAGCTAAAGCGCTCGGTGAATCAGTTGTGTCGATAATCACCGAAGATGGTAATTACAAGTGCTCTGTGAAAGTCAATGTTGTTGAGTTAACGGACTTGATTGACTTCACTGCTTCGGCAGGAGGCGTGACCATCAACGGGGTTATAATGGAAGGGTCAAAATTCTTTTACACAGTCAAAAACAACAGTAAAAAGTCCATATATATTAGCCATGTCGTTATTACCGATAGCTGGTCTAATCAGACAATGACTGTTAAGTTTGAGGTTGATCTTGCTGCCAATAGTGAGGGCGAGTGGACTTCCCCAGTGCGATACGGAATAATGTGTCCAATCCATTTCGAGATCTATTACGAGAGCGATGGTGTTGTCTACGTAGAGGCTGTCGACTATGAGAAGTAATGGATAATGATACTGAGGTTTCATTGAACCACATAGACCACAGCTTTCGCAAGTAGCTCAAGCGGTCGTCAAAAGTTGGGCGGACAAGAATATCTTGTTCGCCTTTTTGGTGTTCGCAATCATCCTCCTCCGCCACGATGGGCTCGGTCATCTCGTGGGAGATGTTGCGTAGACCTCGACGCTCCTCGCGAGGCTTAGTGCGTTGTACTGCGTTATGCATACCGTGAGGCTCGCGATATTGTTGCTGAATTTGCAGTTGTGCGCCTTCTCCTTGCCGATCTCCTTCTTCATGATGCGCAACGACGACAGTACCCTTACGACGGCGCGAACAGCCAGCCTTGCAGGAGCCGTCATGGGCGAACATCGATTGCAGTTCTGAGGGGAATTTAATATTTTTGTTTATGCCAATGGTGTTGAGTTGTATTCCTTTTTTGATACTCTAATATGCTTATTTTCATTCAATTACGAGTGAAAAACCATTGGTGCTTTTCGACAAAATAACTACTTGCGAAAGCTCAGTATTTATCTTTGGAAGAAAAAAACAGATAGTGTAAGAAACATGGAAAAGAATAGACAAGAGGGCGAAGCAAAGCCCATGGATCAGCGTACGGAGGAGAGCCTCTCGCGATTCGTCGGCATCTTAGGGCGGCTGCGCAAAGAGTGCCCTTGGGATAGGAAACAGACATGGGAGTCGCTCCGGACTTTGACAATTGAGGAGGTCTACGAGCTGGCGCAAGCCTTGGCGGAAGAGGACGCTCCGAACGTAAAGAAAGAGCTTGGCGACGTATTTCTCCACATTGCCTTCTACTCGCTCA
>JALEMI010000025.1 GCA_022768325.1 Bacteroidales bacterium | reverse complement strand
TTTCATGTTTCAATGTGTCGATGGGTGAAGTCGTCATCTTGTCTTGACGGACACAATTATACGCATTTTTGGTGTGAAAATGGCGGACTGTCCGGTGGGTGACGATGGGTTGGGAAATGGGTGTTGAACGGTGTTTGAATGCCATTTGGAAGGCGTTCAATAGGCGTTTGAAAGCCTTTTGGGGAAAGTGGGGAGAAAAGAAGAGCGACCGTCCAAATGTCTCCATTCGGACGGTCGCTTGATTGTGTAGCCGATAAGAGAATCGAACTCTTATTGCCAGATTGAGAATCTGATGTCCTAACCGTTAGACGAATCGGCCATCTTTTGCTGCTCAGTCAGTATCTCTCTGACTTTCACGGTGCAAAGATATGGCTTCCTCGTGAGATACGCAATAGTTATGACATATTATTTTTTCGATGCTTCAGAAAAAGCCTCCATTATGACCGTAGGCCGCCCGTCTTTAAATGCGCCGAGAGGGTAGTGGCCTTCAAGCTCGGGAGCCCAGTAGAAGACGCCATGGCAATGGCCCTCGGTCATGTCTCTCGAATAGCGGATTATCTCGGCCAAGAGCTTTTTCCCCTCAACGGGTTTAGAGGCCAGAACGCCAGTCTCTACAACGATGGCGTCGGTGCCATATTTCTTTGCAAGGCGGACAATATTCTTGGCAAAGAGGGGGAGCGACTCCTCGTCGCTCTTGGTGAGGCCCGACTCTTGGTCCCAATAGGGGTAGACGCTCATCCCGATGATGTCCCACTTCGCTCCATATTGGCGAAGCCCGTCGAAGATGAAGTCGTAGCGGTCGGGGTCGCATCCGCCGTCGAGATGGACAATCACCTCGGCATTTGGGAACACCTCCTTCACGGCCTCATAGCCGGCCTGCGTAATCTCGGCATACGCCTTCATGTCGTCCTCGGCTTTGGCTTTTGGCCACAAGAAGCCGTGCGAAGTCTCGTTGCCCACCTGCACCCATCGGACGTCAATCTTTGCGTCGCGCAGGAGTTTAAGCGTCTCGCTCGTATGGTTGCGAACCATTGTTTTCAGCTCGTCGACTCTGTAGTATTGCCATGCGCCGGGCGTGGCCTGATGGGCAGGGTCGGCCCACCAGTCGCTATAATGGAAGTCCACCATGACGGCCATTCCGTAATAGCGGGCTCGTTTGGCCATGTCGAGCACGTCGGCGGGGCTGCAAAAGCCGTCCTTGGGGTTCACCCATACGCGGAGGCGGATGGCGTTGAGGCCCAGCTCGTGCATCAGGGCAGTGTTCTCGCGCAGCTCGCCCTTGGCGTTATAGAGCTTGCCGCCCCGTGCCTCAATCTCTGTCGTTCCGCTGATGTCGGCACCGAGCCAAAAGGTGTCCTCGCTCTGCGCCTTTGCCGATGTGGCAAGTGATGCCGCAATTGCGGCGGTCAATATAAGTGCTTTATACATAAGAGTTTGTGAGTGTAGGTTTGTCGTTCCTCATTATAAATACCTTCGCTGTTGAGACGGTCGATGCGCACAGAGCCCGAGGCGTGGAGGATGTGTCCGTCGCCGAGGCATAGCCCGACATGGCATACCCGCCCTTGCGCATTTTGGAAAAAGGCGAGGTCGTTGCGTTGCGCATTGCTAAGCCCAACATCTTCGCCCGTTTTTGCCTGTTGCGACGCGTCGCGCGGGAGCTTGTGTCCGCAAATCTTGTAGGCAATCTGCGTCAGCCCCGAGCAGTCGATACCGAAAGCCGTCCGCCCTCCCCAGAGGTATGGCGTACCCCAATATTGCATGGCCACCTCGACGGGGTCGGTGGCAGATGGCGTGTCGGTGGTGATGTCATATTGCGTCGTGCCGATGGCGAAAGAGCGCCCGTCGGCCGATATGTTGCGCAGCTCAGAGCCGCCCGTGATGGGCATGGGCATCGGGTCGTTCCGTCGGCGTACGGTTGTCATGGGGCGGCTCGTGACGACGCCCTCCGAGGCGAGCCACGCCTCAACGACAGCCGTGGGCAGCTCTTGCGGCAGTTTGAAGTCCACCCATCCCTCGTAGTCGTCGAAGAGGGTGCGTATCAACGTCCATCGCCCAACGGTCTCGCGTATCTCATACGCTTCGCCGAAGAGGATTTGGCTTGTCTGTTCCGCCGCTTCGGAGGGTAGGGCGCGGATGGGGATGAGTCCGTAGGTGCAGATGCCGAGTTTGGTCATGGTGTGTGTCGTTATGCTTCTACCTTTGGGGAAAGAGGTCGGGCGGCTGACTGATTTTTTACCCTGAATATGCGCCTCAGGTTGTAGCCCAGCAGCCTTTGCTCCCGCAATGTAGCAATAATATTGGGTTGGGGTGGGGGATTTTTGGGGGGATTTGAAATTGAGGCGATTATTTCTACTGTACGATGTCTTTGCGCTTACGAGGATCTAGTGCGCCACGTATGGCATCGCCGCGAGGTGAGCTTTTGGGCGGACTCTAATTATTTACGAAATAGAATCTCAAGTGTTCCTTTCTTCTATACTCGCCATAGCATCCCTTTTGTCGCAAAAATACCAACTTTTTGCGACAGCCAATGCGCACGCATTGTCTGCATTGCAACGAATCCCCCTCACACACCAAAGCCGCGGCAGCAAAAAAACTTGCAACCGCGGCTTGGCGAACTACTGAGGTTAAAGCCCTAACCTCACGACAAAAAGACCTACGACTCTACGGCTTTGACATTCTTGGCGATAAGACCTCGGACAATGCCGTCGACAAGACCGACGCGAGGCACGAGGATGTCCCTGACGTCGAACTTATCCACTACCGTGCAGAATATCTTCAACGCGAAGACAATGACCTCAGCGCGGCTCTGGTTCAAGTACAGTTTTTCCATGCGCTCGGTCACGGTCAGCTTCCTCATGAGGTCAAAAAGCATCCTCACCTCCTTGGCCTTGACGCTCTCGTCGCTCTTCTTCTCGAGCATCTTGTGGACCTTGTTGATGTTGCCGCCCGAGCCTATTACGGCCGCCGGTTTCCACTTGTCCCGCATCTCTTTGAGCCAACTCTTGAACTCCTCCCATTCGTCGACCGACGCTTTGCCAATCAGCATCCTGACGGTGCCGAGCTTGAAAGAACGCTCCTCAACCCTCTCGCCATTGGCATATATGATGACCTCCGTGCTGCCGCCACCCACGTCGACGTAGGCGTAGTTCTTCTTGGAGTCCAGCACCTCTTTCAATCCCCCTGCGGCAAAGATTGTCTCCGCCTCTTCGTCGCCGCTTATTATCTCAACATCCAAACCGCTTTGGCTCTTGATGTTGCCGACAACCTCCTCGCCATTTTGCGCCTCACGCATGGCGCAAGTCGCACAAGCGCGATAGTCCTTCACCTCGTAGGTCCTCATGAGCGAGGCAAAGCTCCGCAGGGCGTCGTTGAGCGCGTCGACCTTTACTTTGCTGATTCTGCCGCTCTCGAAGACGTCGTCGCCAAGACGGATGGGGATTCTGACAAAAGCCGCTTTCTTACACTCCACGCGCTTGTCGGAGTAGGTCTCGACATAGCTAATCAGCAAACGTATGGCATTGGACCCGATGTCTATGGCCCCAAAGGTCTCGCGAGGCACGTTGGGAGTCTCGGACCCCGATTCCATTAGTTTCTGGAATCCGCTCTTCTTTTCTTTCTCCTTGTTACCCATTTTGTTGAATGTTAGGCATTTGTGTTTTTGTCTGAAAGTTTCATGTAGTAGTCGTAGAGGGCGGTCTGGCTGCGAAGGGGAGATTCTGAGCCAAGCATATTGGCGTACGAATTGCCCTCCTGGTCGTGCAGGTTACGTGCCTTGACATTGTCTCCCCACTGCATCTCGAAGAACCGTTTAAGCAGCTTTTTGACATCTGTATCGACAATTGGGACGCAGACCTCGACACGACGGTCCAAATTGCGCGACATCCAGTCGGCTGAGCCGATGTACATATCCTCTTTCCCGCCATTGCAGAAGATGAAGAGCCGCGCGTGCTCAAGGTATTTGTCGACAATCGAGATGGCCTTGATATTGTCGCTTAAGCCCCGCTCCTCAGGAATCAGGCAACAAGCCCCGCGGACAATGAGCCGAATCTTCACGCCCGCCTGCGATGCCTCATAGAGCTTGTCGATAATCATCTTGTCCGTCAGCGAGTTACACTTGGCGTAGATGTATGCCGCCTCCCCCTTTTGGGCGTTACGCCTCTCGCGGTCTATCATGTCGCAAAAGGCATCCCTCATGTAATATGGCGACACAAGCAAGTGCTTGTATTTAAACCTCTTATGGCTGCACGAGAGGAACTCGAACACTTTCGCCACGTCCTCAACAATTCCCTTATGGCTTGTCAAGAGGCCAAAGTCGCCATATATCCGGGCGGTGTTCTCGTTAAAGTTGCCCGTCCCGACGTACGCATAGCCTTTCAGGCGGCTGCCCTCGCGACGCTCTACGTGGATTATTTTGGAATGGACTTTCAGGTCTTCTAATGAGTAGATCACCTTCACGCCGCCCCGTTGCAGCTCGTCAATGCTCTCTATGTTCTGCTCCTCGTCAAAACGGGCTTTCAGCTCAACCAATACCTGCACCCGCTTGCCGTTCTTGACGGCGTTGACCAATGCGTTGATAATCTTGCTGTGTTCGGCTGTGCGGTAGAGGGTTATGCTGATGCTCTCCACCTGCGGGTCTATTGCCGATTCGCGTAAGAAGTCGATGACGTGCTGGAACGAGTGGTAGGGGAAGTTGAGGAATATGTCGTTCTGCTGCACCTCGTTGATTATGCTCTGGAAGGGCTTGATGTGGCAGTGCTGGATTGATTCGGGCGAGTGGGTGAGCAGCTCGGGCTTCACGTTGGGGAACTTCATGAGGTCCTTCATCAGATGATATTTCCCGCCAGGCTTGAGCATCGACGTGTCCACTTTCAGCTTTTGCGCCAAGAGCTCCAAGAGGTCGCTGGGCATCTCGCTGTCGTAGGTCAATCGGATGGGCGAGCCATACCGACGGCTCTCAACGCCTTCGGCAATTCGCTCAAAGAGGCTTTTGGACACGTCGTCGTCAATCGACAGCTCTGCGTCGCGCATTATCTTGAAGGAGTGGGCACTTATGCTGTCGTAATTGAACATGAAAAAGACGTCGTCAATCATCAGGCGTATTATGTCGTCAATGAAAATGACGTCGTGACGATTTGGCGCGGAGGGCAGAACGACAAAACGCGGGCAAGCCGTGCTGACCGGGACGCGGACAATGGCGTAGCACGTCTTGGCATCTTTCATGCTCATCTTGACGCCCAAATACTCGTCGCCATCAGGCAAGAAAGGCATCTTGCTCCCCTTGCGAAGCATCAGCGGCACAAGGCGTTGGGCTATGACTTGCGCAAAATACTCTCGGCAAAAGGCGCGTTGCTCGTCGTTCAATTCCTGGTGATTGACAACAAAAATCCCCTCGGCCGCCATCTCGTTTAGAATGGCAGCGTATGTGATGTCAAACCGTTTCTGAATGTCGTCCGCCTTCGAGTTTGCCGCCACCAGGAGGTCTTGTGGACTATACCCCGCCAACAACTGATGCTGCCTGTCCTTGCGCGTGCGGCATAGGCGCATCAAGTTCGCTATGCGGATTTTCGTAAACTCGTCCAGGTTGTTGGAGAAGATGCCCAAAAACTTAAGGCGCGAGAGCAACGGAACGCTCTCGTCTTGCGCCTCTTGCAATACGCGTTCGTTGAACGACAACCAACTAAGCTCGCGGTTATTGTACCTGTTTGCCATAGACTGCAACTCAATTCTTCATTTTCAGAGTTACGCAAATGTCTACTTCCAACATTTCAACCGTAAGACCGGCACGTTACAAATCCTTTACTTTTCGGTTACGGAGCGTTCGCGATATGGCACAAAAAAACGCGTCCCCGAAGATTTTCCATCTCCAGGGATGCGGTTGTATTGCGTTTCTATGCTCGTCTAAATCAGGGGGAGACCCGCCTCGCTGCACTTCTTGCGCATATCGTCCGGCCAGAGCGATGCCTGAATCTCGCCGATGTGCGCCTTGCGGAGGTAGAACATACAGAGCCTCGACTGACCAATGCCGCCGCCGATAGACTGTGGCAACTCGCCGTTGAGAAGCCTCTTGTGGAAATAGAGTTCCTTGCGCTCTTCGGCATGGCGGGCGGCCAATTGGCGCAGGAGGGCTTCGCGGTCAACGCGTATGCCCATGCTCGAGAGTTCAAATGAGTGGCCCAAGACCTCGTTCCAAACGAGGATGTCGCCGTTCAAGCCGCAATGGCCGTCGCCCGTCGGGGTGCTCCAGTCGTCATAGTCGGGGGCGCGACCGTCGTGTGGCTCGCCGCCATTTATTGGGCCACCAATGCCCATGATGAAGACTGCGCCATACTCTTTTGCCACCTTGTCCTCGCGCTCTTTGGGCGTAAGGTCGGGGTATTGGGCCGCAAGCTCTTCGGCGTATACGAAGTGGATGGTGTCGGGAAGCTGTGGGCGAATCTGCGGATAGTGCTCACAGACAATGTATTCCGTGCGCTTAATCGCGCTGTATATGCGCTCTACGATGTTCTTGAGGAAAGCGATGTCTCGACGGTCTGAGGGCATGACCATCTCCCAGTCCCACTGGTCGACGTAGAGCGAGTGGATGTTGTCCAGCTCTTCGTCGGAACGGATGGCGTTCATGTCGGTGTAGATGCCATACCCTTCCTCAATTCCGTAGTCCGCCAATATCATGCGCTTCCATTTGGCAAGCGAATGGACAACCTCGGCCTTCTGGTCGCCAAGGTCCTTTATGGGGAACGTCACGGCCCGCTCTACGCCATTGAGGTCGTCGTTAAGACCCGTGCCCTTCAGGACAAACAAGGGAGCCGTGACACGGCGGAGACGCAGCTCTGCACTCAGATTTTGCTGAAAAAATTCCTTTATGTAGTGGATTCCCATCTCGGTCTCGCGCAGGTCGAGAAGAGGTTTATAGCCTTGAGGAATAAAGAGTTTAGACATCTGTGTTAATAATGCCCGCTTTGTGCGGAATAATTTTCAAATGACGTACAAACTTAATAATTATAATTCATATACACCGCTTCAACACCAAGTTTATACACTTTAGCGCAAATTACTTGAAATTCAACGGAAATTTATTGCCGATGTCTCACGATATACGCGCTCAACCTCTTTTCGCCCAAACGGGGCAGGCAGAGGACTTACGTCAGGAATGTTGTACGACTTCAGGCACAGCAGGTCCGCCTCCGGGTCACGCTGAGGTATTACGAACGGACGGCCAACACGCCCATCTTGACCAACATGGGCCACGAAGACGCGCCCATATTGCCCATCGCCCCTCTTGCTGGCAAAGACGACCCATCGCCCCGATGACGCCCAAGTGTGGTAACTCTCCGAGACACAAGAGTTTAAGCGGCTCACGTCTACCTCATGCCCGTCGCTAAGGTCGAGCATCCGGAGGTCTGTCTCGCGATGCCATATAGGGAACGTCCCACTTGCGGAACACGCGAAGAGCAAGAAACGCCCATCGGGCGACACCTTCGGGAAGCTTGCTGACCCGCCGCCACGCTCTGCGCTCCATACCGTGTCCACACTCTCTGCCCACCGCTCGCCGTCGAATCCGATGCTGAGGATTGAGTATCGTAACGTCGCGATGCTGTCCGGCACGGGCTTAGCCGGGGCAGAGCAGAAGTAGACAGTGCGTCCGTCGGGAGCGAAGCAGGGGAAGGTCTCCAGGCTCGCGTCGCCACGCACAAGGGGCGAGAGTATCATACGTCGCTGGTCAAAGTCGGCAATGCAGAGGTCGCTCTCCGTGTCGTAGACTTCAAGACGGCGGCTGCCCTGCGAGTGCAAGGCCGGGATTATCACGTTGGTGGAGAAGACGCCATAACGACCTGACGAGTCGATTTCGCCATAGACCGCGCCTCCCTTCATCGAGTCGTTGCGGAGCGTCACTTTCCGCAGTTCACCCCCACGGGCAAGCATGGTCCCTCCGCCCTCGCCGCGGAGGTGGAAGAGGGTTGTCTGCCCCTGCTGTCCGTGGAGGTGGCAGTTCATGCATTTCCCGTCGAGCGACGCGTTGTCGGCAAGTATTCGCGTCGCGAAAGAGGTCATGTCGCGTTCCTCAATCTGTATGGCGTTCCATACTTCGTAGCCCGGTTCAATGAGGCGATACGTGACGTAGGGGTCAAAAGCGTCGTCGCTGATGCTGAAGGAGAATGTGTCGCGACGGAACTCACCGCCCGTGCGGAAGAAGACCTCCACGTCGACCCTCTCGGCCATGGTGTCGGTCATCAGGTTTCGCCAGTCGTCCTCGTCAATGGTGACTTTTCGTCCCCAGCCGCCCAAGCGGAGCGTCTCGCCCCGCGTCTTGAAGCTGGCGCACCAGGCGTCGACGCTGTCGGAGGTGAACATGAAGTTGAGCGGTGCAATGGCGCGCGGTACGGTCACGCCCCGATAGTCGGGATATGTCTCGCCATGCGCCAAGGGCGCATTTTGCGGAGGTGTCGGGGCGCACGACGCAAGCGCGTACGCTGTAATTATCGAGATGGCAAGACGCCTCATTTTGAGTCAGATATTTTTTGAAAAAAGAGCCAATAGGAACCCGCAAACTCACGCCTCAAGGTGGCAACGTCGCCGCGCTCCATGAGTTCGTTAAAACGCACAAAGTCACGCCAAACGTCGGGCGGAAGTGCGACGCCTTCCAGACGCGCCTTTATCTCGTCTGGAGCCGTGGCAGCCATAACCATCAGGGCCTCGGCATACGTGCGCGTCATGATGCCCTTGCCATAGCGGAGGTAGTCCTCCACGAAGTTGCGCATACGCTTCTGCTGGAGGTCCAGGGCGAGAAGATATGTCCGAGCGAGTGTGTTATTGGCATTGTTGTTCAACAGGTTGCGCAGCGAACGACCATAGTCCGCCGATGCCCGAAGAGTATCGGACTGCGGCATTAAGGTTCGCAATTCGGAAATGCGCAAAGGGATGGCTGAGGCGGAACGTGCCGCCGCCCATGCGCCATGTGTCGCCGTATGGCTCAAAATGCGCAGGTATTTAGCCGCAGCGGCGTCATCGCCCCTGACGAGGGCAATCTCGGCAAGCCGCTTGACGTGGCGCGATGCGGCATGAGCTGGGGAGAAAATCATGCCGAGGATGGTTGAGTGCTCGGCCATTGTCATGTCGCCAATTGAATACCACACCTCGCCCGCGGCAGTAAAGCCAAGGTAGCTGCCCTTCTCGTTCACGGGGATGAAGAGCTGCGTATTTGCCCAATTGACATCATCGAGCGCGGCGTCGCCCTTTTGGCGAATCTGCGACAAGGTGTAGAGGCTGTTCGCGATTTGCGTATTTCGGATACTTGCGGGATAGTCGTCTTCCGTAAGGGCGCGTCCCCAGCAACTCTTTACGTCAACGCGCAAGATGGCTTCCGATGTCATGTTGGGAAATCCTACCCAACAGCCGCCACGGAATCCCCCGTATGGCACAAAAGCCAAGGCCACGACACCCACAATAGCCATGACCCACCGCCGCCTTACGCCCTCTGTCACAATAATATAGGCAATAGGCACAGCCCCGCCATAGCCCAACGACGTTAGGCCAACGCCGCAAATGGCGACCGCCGCCACATACCGCCGCCACGCCATGCCGCACCGCGACGGATACAGCAACGCAAGCCCACCGCCCATCAAGAGCGAGAGTGACGACGAGAGCGGATATGCGCCAACGCATTGCCGCCCCGCCTCCCACAACATGACCACAGCCGCCACCGACGAGGCGCACAGCCATCCCGCCCCAAGACGACGAGCAAGAGCCATAGCGACAAGCCCGAGCAGCAGGAGGACAACGCCCACAATGGCAGGCCCTCCGCCTACGTAATAATAGAATTGCGTGAGGTACTCACCCGCAAGAGTCGGCATCCATTGGCGAGGCTGATAGACACCCTGCGCAAACATTTGACGGATGAACTCGCCCGACGCGAGGAACAACGTGTAATGCTCGCGATGAAAGAAATGGTTCGGGTAAGCGAGTAAGAAAAAGACCGCGGCGGCCAATGCTATGGCCAAGCACACGGCGACTGATACTATTTTGCCTTTTGACGGTCGCATACAGAGGCTAAAATAGCCATTCTTGCCCATATTTTTATATCTTCGCACATATTTTAATAAATCGCTCTGCTCCCCAGCCATCACTCGCAAGCCAAGCGCATCCCCTGATGTCTAAAATTGTCGGCATAATTCAATCTGCGGCACTGTTTGTTGCCGTCTTCTTGTTTTGGGCTTTTGTCCATCCTGAGGCTCTGTCTTATCATGAGCAATATCAGATGTTCCTCTTTTCGTGGGACTATCTCTTTGAGCATCTGCGCGTTGCCGGCGGAATGGCGGAGTATGTGGCGGAGTTTTTCGTTCAGTTCAATTATTACCCTGTCGTCGGGGCGGCTCTCATGGCCTCGCTCTTCCTGGGGTTGCAAATAGGGACGTGGAGAATGGCCAAGGCCTTGGGGGCGGATGGTTGTCACTACGGGCTGAGCCTCGTCCCTGCCGTCTTGATGCTCGTCCTTATGGGCGACGATAATGTCAAAGCCGCTCTGCTTGTCGCTGTGGTCATTACTGTTTTTGCGGCTGTGGCCTATGCTCGTGTTGACGATGTGCGGTGGCGATGTGCGGCTCAGGTTGTCGCCGTGCCTGTTGTTTATCTTTTGTGCGGAGTGGCTGTTGTCGTCTATGTGGTATTGTGCGCAATTGCTGAGGCACGGCGTGGCCGGTGGGCTGTTGGCGTTGGCGGTGTTGCTTACGCCGTTGTCATTGTGGCCATTGCGGCATGGACGTGGATGAGCCAATACGCCACGCAGGGCATACTCTTCGGACATAATTACTACAACTTGCGTATGGCGTCGCCGGCAATGCTATTTGTCGTGGTGGCTTCCGCAATTCTTGTCCCGCCCGCCATGGCTTTCTTGCCTCGTGTGGGGCGCAAGTGGCTTCCTGTTGCGGAGTGCATCGCCGTCTTCGCAATTGGAGCGTTTGCGGTGACTAATAGTTTTGACACGAAACGATACGAACTCGTAAACATAGACAGGCTTGTACGTGGCGAGAAGTGGGCAGAGGTTGTCGCGCTGGCGGAAGCCTGTCAACCATCGGACCCGACGAGCCTCTCGGCCGTGAACTTGTCCTTGGCCATGCGCGGCGAGTTGCTCGATAAGATGTTCTCTTTCAACCAGATTGGCCCGCAAGGACTTCTCACCCGCTCATTAAGGGAACAATTCACGAGTTTCCCGACGGCTGAGGCTTTCTTCCGCCTCGGGATGGTCAACATGGCGCAGTATTACTTTTTTGACCTTCAGGAAGGAATTATCGACTGCCGAAAGAGCGGCAGAATATCCAAAAGAATTGCCGAGACCCTCATTGTCAACGGCCGCTACGAGATGGCTCGCAAATATATTTGCCGGCTTAAAGAGACCCTTTTCTACTCGCAATGGGCGCGTAAGGCGGAGACTTACCTCGGCAACGACGCGGCAGTGGACGCTCACCCCGTATGGGGACGATTGCGCAAGCTCCGTTTCAAGAGTAGTTTTTTCGCGAACTATTACGAAATGGACAAGATGCTGGCCATCTTGTACGACGGCAACCACGACAACCGCATGGCGCTTGACTACTTCCTTGCGCAATGCCTCCTGCGTCGCGACATCCGTCAGCTATGGACAGGCCTCGTATGGGCAAAAGAGGCGTACGGCTCACGCATTCCGCGCCATGTCCAGGAGGCGGTGATTGTGGCATGGAGCCAGAGCCACCCCAACCTTGACGGTGTCCCCATCCCCATATCGCCCGACGTGACGAGAGATTTCACGGAATTTGTCAAAATGTACGCCGCAAACCGTTCGGACATCCGTCTGAATGCGCCACGATGGCGTAAGACATATTGGCACTACCTCCTGCTCCAGCAACCTCAGGAAGACACTCGGACTGGCGCAACGATTATCAACAACGAAGAACAAGTCCGATAGATGAAAACGACATATCGCCTCATGGCTGTCGCTATGGCAACGCTCCTCACGACAGCCTGCACAACAAGACCGACTGCGACAGAGGAGGCCGGACGGATTCCCAACATTTGGCCCGACTATGCCGACGTGACCATCCCGGCCGGCATCGCGCCCCTCAATTTTGAGGTCGACAGTGCCGATGCCGTATTCGTAACGGTCCGCGGCGAGAAGGGCGGTGAGATTTGCGCAAGCGGAAAGATTGCCGACTTCGACATTGACGAATGGCACGACCTGACCGCCAAGAACGCCGGTGCCGATTTGAGCGTTAGCGTCTGCGCAAAACATGATGGCAAATGGCTACAATACACCGACTTCAAAATCCACGTGAGCCAGGACCAACTCGACGACTACGGCCTGACCTATCGCAAGATTGCCCCAGGCTATGAGACGTATAGCCACATCGGAATCTATCAGCGGGACATCCACACGTTTGACGAGAGCCCCATCGTCACGTCCACCCTCGTGCCAGGGCAATGTATGTGTTGCCACACGGCCAACAGAGCCAACCCCGCACAGCTCACCCAGCACTACCGCGGAAAACATCCCGCCACACTCGTGCAAGTCGACGGTCAGCGCAAATGGTTGACAACAAAGACCGACTCGACGCTCTGCAACTGTATGTACCCCTATTGGCACCCGTCGGGAAACTATTGCGCCTACTCGCTCAACAAGGTGGGGCAGAGCTTCATGACGGGTCACGAGAAGTTTATTGAGGTCTTCGACCGAGCCTCGGACTGCTGCGTGATGGACGTGAGGACAAACGAGCTAATCCTCTCGCCACTTCTTCAAACGCCGGACATGGAGACATACCCCGTCTTCTCGTCCGACGGCAAGACGATGTTCTATTGCACGTCGAAGCCGCACCGCGTTCCCGCCGAGGCTAACCAGCTGCGCTATGACCTGTGCGCCATAGGGTTCGATGCCGAGCGAGGAGTGATTGGCAATCATGTCGACACAATTCTTCGGGTTACGGACAAGGGGCACAGCATCTCGTTGCCGCGCCCTTCTTACGACGGTCGTTTCCTGATGTATTGCCTGACGGATTACGGCTACTTCCCCATCGACCACAAGGAGGCCGACCTCTGGATTTTGGACCTCCGCACGGGCGACACACATCCCGCCACGGCCGCAAACAGCGACGACACGGAGAGTTTCCACAACTGGAGCAGCGACTCGCGCTGGATAGTGTTCTCCAGCCGCCGACATGACAGCATGACGAGCCTGGCCTACATTGCCCATGTCGACACGTCGGGACAAGTGGGGAAGCCGTTCCTCTTGCCACAACGCGAACCGAGGAGTTTCTACACCCATTCGCTCCACTCATACAACACGCCCGACTTCACGACAACCAAAGTAACACTTGACCCGCGCGCCGCACATCGTGAGCTATTCTCCGACGAGCGCATCCAAGTGACAATCAAGAAATAACACTTCTAACAACTGATGAAAACGCAAAAACTCTTGGCCATAGCAGCCATGATCCTCATGACCGCCTGCACGGCTACGGACTCACAACAAGGCGAATGCCGAATCCATGGCACTCTCGGATCCGACAAATGGGATGGGCAATACATCTTCCTCGTCCCCACATACCGCGCCGACAGCGTCGGTGTTGACTCCGCAAAAATCGCGGGGCGTAACTTTGAGTTCGTCACGACAAAACTCAACGTGAGCGACCTCCGCCTCAGCTGGCGCACACGCTTCGGGACGCAAAACCTCCTTGTCGTAACAGAACCAGGCGACGTATACGTAACGATAGACTCCATCAGCCACGGCTACGGAACGCCACAAAACGACTCGCTCCAAGCATGGAAAACCCGCACCGAGAACTTCAAGCGGAAAGCCCGCGCCCTGAGTGCCGCCAGCCGCAACTTCTACGCGGCGCAAGACAGCGTCTCGGGCGACGCCATAAAGGAGCAGCTCAACGCCGCCCGCAAAGAGTATAGGAAAGCCACGCTGCGAATGGCAAAGCAAATGGAGGGTACGCCCTTGTCAGAGTTTATGTATCGCATCTACCCCGAGCGCTAAAACATCTGAATGACACAAAACACAGAAAAACAGACGCATAAAGCCCTGATGACGCTCGTTTTCGCCATCGGGGTCTTTGCGTTTTGGCGTTTCGGCTATCCCGAAGCTCTTGCCTGCGCCGAAGAGTTGCAGCTCTTCCTCTTCAGTGGCGAATACTTTGCCGAACACCTTGCCTATCCCGGGGGCATAGCCACCTACGTTGGCGAGTTTGTGACGCAGTTCTTCAGCATCTTGACCCTCGGCACGGTCTTGCTGACGTTGCTCATCGTAGCCGTTCAGCAACTCACGTGGTGCGCAGCGGGACTGCGTGGCGGACTTTATGCGCTTAGCTTCGTACCCGCTGTGGCCCTGATTGTCATGATGGGCGACGAGAGTGTCTTGACGGGATATGTCGTCGCTCTCGTCGTGGGACTTGCGGTCTGCTTTGGGCTGAGGCGGCTTGGCGAGCGGCAATGGCTTCGTTGGGCGGCTCTCGGCGTGGTGATTCCCGCCCTCTTCTACGTGGCGGGCGTTGGCGCATATACGCTTGCCGCATTCGCCATTGGCGAGGCCGTGCGGCGTAAGAGGTTTGTCGAGGGCATTGGCATAGCGGTCCTCATGGTCGTCGTCGTCATTGTCTGTTACAGGCTCTCGACATACCCTCTCGAACGCATCGCTCTCGGCATCTGCGATTACCGGATGAGCAAACTCATGGCCATCTTTGCCTGCCTTGTCGGTCTGTGGCCAATGGTCGTGGCGGCTGCCAAGTGGCAACGCGGCGTGGCGGTCTCTTTCGGCGCGTTTGTCGGCATCTGCCTTCTTGGGGCTGTTGGCGTAAGGCTTAGCTATGACGATTTCAAATATCGCATCATGAGCTACGACCTTTGCGTCCGCCGACACGACTGGAAAGGCGTTCTCGATTTGGCAAAAAAGAGCGAGGCCCACTCGCCCCTCGAATTGGCATCCATAAATTTCGCACTCGCCATGAGGGGCGAACTGCCCGAGCGGATGTTTGAATACGAACAGATAAACAGCGAAGGCCTGATTCCCTTGTTTGGCCGTGAGGTGTTCACGACAATGATGACCACCGACATCTATTTTGAACTCGGAATGCTCAACACGTCGCGCCGCTTCGCCTTCGAGGCGCAAGAATCCATTCCCAACGGCCTGAAAAGTGGGCGACTGACCAAACGACTTGCCGAGGTCGCCATAATCGACGGTCACTATGGCGTTGCGAAACGATACCTCAACCTCCTCGGCAAATCGTTCGCTTACGGCAAGTGGGCGAACGAGATGGAGGAGCTGATAAAAGACGACGCCAAGGTCTCCGCCCATCCCCTCTACGGCAAGATGCGCCGCCGCCGCATTGCGGACGATTTCTTTTACAGCGACCGCGAGATGGACCAGATGCTTGGCCTGCTCTTCAACCACGACCACAGCAACCGCATGGCCCTGGACTACCTCCTGACCTGCAACCTCCTGACGCGAGACCTTGCCAGCTTCGTCCGCTACATCCCGCTGATGGGGCAACTGCCCGACGGCGGGCGTGGGCGCATCCCGAGGGCTTATCAAGAGGCCCTCTGCATGGCGTGGGCCAAAGGGCACAAGAGCTTCGACGGGATGCCGTGGCCCGTGGACGAAAACATCAAGCGCAGCTTCGTGGAGTTCGCGCAGACGATGTCTTCTAAACGCCCCGCCCCCGCAACGAGCAACGAGAGAATCAAGACTTCCTATTGGCCATTCTTCGTCAGAGGCAAATAATCATGAACACTTTGAAAACGAGAACGTTATATGCCGCCATTGCGTTGGTGGCCCTGACATCGTGCGCAGAGAGGCCCACCAACGTCACGCAAGTCGACACCCTGCCCGAGATATGGCCTGACTATGTCGGCGTAATGATTCCTAAAAACATTGCGCCCCTCAACTTCGCCATGGCAACCGACGACGCGCAAGCCATGGAAGTAAGCATAGCCGCAGCCAACGGGGTGAGCATCGTTGCCCGTGGCAAAGAGGCCAATTTCGACATCGACGAGTGGCGAGAGATGGTGAGCCAATGCTCCGACGGCGACAGCCTCACCGTAAGCGTAAGCGCAAAACTACCCGACGGATGGGTGGCCTACAAGCCGTTCGGAATCCACGTGAGCGGCGACACTCTCGCCGCTTGGGGCGTGACGTACCGCCGCATTCGCCCGGGATATGAGGTGTACAGCAAGATGGGAATTTACGAGCGGGAACTCTCCTCTTTCCGCGAGAAAGCCGTCTTCGAGAACACCGAAGTCCCCAACGGATGCGTGAATTGCCACACCCCATGCCGCGGCAGCAGTGAGGATTACCTCTTCCACATCCGCGGGGAAAAGGGCGGCACGTTGTTCAGCAAGAAGGGCAAGACCGAAATACTCAACACCGTGACGGACAAAACGATAGGTGCCGTGACGTACCCAGCATGGCATCCCGAAGGCCGTTACGTGGCCTTCTCGGTCAACAAGACGCGCCAATCGTTCCACCAGATGCGAGAAAAACGCCTGGAGGTGTTCGACATGGCCTCGGACATCGTGATGTTCGACAGCGAGACGCATTCGCTCATAACGACGCCGCTTCTTAACCAGACCGACAGCTGTTGGGAGACGTTCCCATGCTTCTCCGCCGACGGACGGGAGCTGTTCTTCTGCGCGACGAAGCCAAAGCCCGTGCCATCCGCCGTGAGAGAAATCCACTACACGCTTTGCAAGATAGCTTTCGACGCGGAGCATGGCCAATGGGGCGAGAAGATTGACACCGTGGCAGACCTTAGCGACAAGGGGCTTAGCATATCGTTTCCCCGCACGTCGGCCGACGGGCGTTTCTTGATGTTCACGGCCTGCAATTATGGGACGTTCCCAATATGGCACAGCGAGGCCGACCTTTGGCTATTGGACCTCAAGAGTGGCGAGCCTCGCCGAATGGAGCGCATCAATAGCGACAACACGGAGAGCTTCCACAACTGGAGTCAAGACTCGCGTTGGGTCGTACTCTCAAGTCGTCGTGGCGACGGGCTCTTCACGCGGCTATACTTTGCACACGTCGACGAG